>NZ_CP197418.1:9510686-9827107 GCF_052161655.1 Novipirellula methanifontis | reverse complement strand
AATCATTCCCGCCGCGGGGCCTTTGATAGTCATTTCCGAGTTGCTGATGAACGTGGTGACCAAAGCCCCCACGATCGCGGTGAAGATACCTGCAATCGGAGGGAAACCGCTTGCCAACGAAATTCCTAAACACAGTGGAAGTGCGATCAGGAAAACAAGAAAACCAGAGATGAAGTCCTGCAGAAAGTATTTCTTGAAACCGGCAAGATCGCCGACTGGCTTTTCGTCTTGATCCACGACGTTGGTCGCGGATGTTTCGGTGTGGTTCACAGGATGGCCTTTTGGAAATGAGCGGTGTGTTGCAGTTGTTTGCTGATACTTGGCAGACCGCGTTCCAATGGCGAAGGTCGTCAGAAAAACGATGGGGGTGAAAATGAAAAATGCAGCAATTTGCCGAGGTTTCACGCTGGAAATAGTTAGGGAAAGTGCAACAGGTGGCTCGGAGATAACTCCATTTTCAGCTCGCAAACGCGAGGAAGTGCAGTAACGTGCATGGGTTCTGCAATCGTTTGCACTATCCGGCGATGGGTGGATGAATCGTCATGAGAGTCCAACGTTGGCTTCGGCGGACTGCAGAACTTGGCACTGACTGCAACTTATTGCTTCACATGAACGCGACGTTGAGGCAACAACGCGTGAAAACGTTGAGCGTTGCGGGATGCGACGAATTGGCACATCACGTGCATCGTGAACCGATTCAACGAGTTCTCGGACGGACTCGGATTTGTGCTTTCGCCACCTTACGCATTGAAAAAGGACACCGCTAATATGTTTCGTTCCTCACTCGCATTGTCATTACTCACCGCAATGTTTGCAGCTGATGTCACGCCCGTTTCTGCGACGACACCATCGCGATCGAATTCAAGTCCCATGCAAGCACAGAATGTGCCAGTGGAAGAACCGAGTGAAGATCAGCGGATCGTCACAGAAGCTCGACGAAGTCTCGGTGGCGAGCTTCGTAATTTGTAGCGAAGAAGGAAAGTGAATCAGGCGTTCACTGACGGTTTTAGTCCACGAGGAATTTGATCACTGGGCAATTTGATCACTGGGAAATCGCCCCAGTCATGCTTATTCGGTTCGCTGGTTGTCAACCAAGAGCCACGTCCATTGTAAGAGCTTGGTTCGCTTGTGGGCTAAGTGCTGAAAACTTAGGGACGCACACACCACTGTCAGAAACAGTCCGTTCTGATAAGAGATGGGGCTCTCGGAGTCCGATTCTGGTTTGCTTGCGTCGGCAGTTGTCATCGCGATCGGTGGCGACGGCAATTCCGTACCTGCGGATTGGCCATCATCGTTGGGGTGATTCAGATTGATCACCTCAGCGGAGCTGTCCAGTACCATTTGCCCCGCAAATATTACGGAATGCAAAAGAGTTACCATCGGCAACGATCCGAGACGCAGGGGAGTGACGGTTTTTCGCTGCGACACTTCCTGCGTGTTGGTTTGCGAAATAGGTTCCTGTGATGCGAGTGTGGTTCGTACGATCGTGGTTGGAATGGAATCCGAGGTGCGGTGGGTGAATGCGTTTGTTGCCGAGACTCGGACGCGGTTATCGATCCCGCTTGGTTTCAGCATCGACATCGCCATAAACGAGTCGCGAGCGGCATGGTTGGATAACGGCTCTGACGCAAGCGATGCGACCGATGTTTCCGTGCGTGATGCCGATGGGGCGAAATAGTGGAAATGATCGGCGTAGACCCCACGATCATTGGTAGTTGAAGTGGTCGGCGAATCAAACAGCGGCATCCCCGCAGTCGGCGAAGGAATCACCAGCGTTATCATCGCCGATGCCGATGCCGATGTATTGTTGGCGTTTGAGTGATTCGCATTACTGCTTGGCACTAGGGGAAGAAGTGGGAGTTCTGCGTCCGTGTGAGTCGATTCCGCAGCGTCGACTCCGCCTGTTTCCGCTAACTCATCTACTGAGACCACTAACGAGTCCTTGTCGTCTTCGCTCAGATCGGTTTTGTCCGTTTGTTCGCCTGTGCGAGTCTCGTCTTGATCCCAATCCTCGAGTGCTTGGTCGTGTGTTTTTGCAACTTCTTCGCTGACGTCTTCGTCAGACTGCAAATCAGAGGCCTGCTGCGTCAGGGGGCGTTGTGAAACTGTTTGGGGACTGACAATCGACATTTGACGCACGAACGCCGGCGCGGCAACCTGCATGGGGTCGGACAGTGGCATTATTGGATTTGTGTCAGATTCACCCGCACCGATCATTTCGGCGCCCGCCAATAACGTACGCGCCTCCAGACGCTCGATTCCTCGAAGAAATAAGCGTTGGCGCGTCGCGGCGATCCCTCCTCGTTTTGTATTATGCCGAGCCATTTATCACCCCTTTCTTTCCGTTTGCCGAATCCGCTTGATCGCGGGGGCCTTCCATTGGTTGGCTAGGGAGCTGCCATTGATCACCAGCCCTCGATTTGGTGTCCAGACCGGTTGTCCCAGATTGATCCTGGATCTGATGCAGGATTTGGTCTAATTGTTCGCGGTGGTTTTCCAAACATTCTCGGTATGTCGCATTGTAGGGAGCCTTTCGCACCGCAAGCGATTGAAACTCCATTGCCTCGGTTAAATGCTGAACTGCATTTTCCATTTCACCCTGGTGTTGATCGATGACACTGCGATTGTGCAGGACGCCTGCCAGGCGGCTAAGCGTATCGGCAGCGGTGGTTTCCGCTGCCAGATTTCGCCGTAGGATTGATTCGGCCTTGACAAATTGCTGCTTCGCCAATTCATTGGGGTGTTGATTCCAAAGCAATTGCCCCAAATTGTTGTGGGCGACTGCCAATTGTTGTTGGGCTGCGGCGGTGGTACCGAACCGGGCAGTTTCGCTTTCCAACGTGGTGATCGACGCACGCACCAGTTCAATCGCTTGCGTGATGTCACCTCGTTGGCCCCACAATGTTGCCAAATTATTACGTGCGATCGCCAACTGGCATTGCGGCGAAGGTTGTCCCGCGGCGAGCCGAGCATCCGTGTTAGATGCTTCGCCATTGCTAGGAGGCAAATCCCACGATTCAAGTTCGCTGATATTTGCTCGCAGCAAAGTTTCGGCTTGATCCGGATCGCTGTCCAGCAGCACCGCCACGCGAGCATTCCGGCATTCAAATAACTGCTGGCGGACGCCGCGATCCTGGCCGTGACGAAGCGAGACATCCTCGAGTTGCTGTTGGAGATCGACTAGCAGTCGGTCGGCTTGTTCCGCCTCGCCGCAGATCCACAACAAAGCACCCAAGTTGGTTTGGGTGGTGGCCCATTGGCGAATCAAGCGAGGCTGATTCTTGTCGTTAGCCAATTGCTTCTCAAATACCTTTGCAGCGTTTTGATAGCCCTCTAAGGCTTCGGTGTAGCGTCCTTGGTCCTTTCGTAGGGCCGCAAGATTATGAAAGCAGAGTGCCAAGTCGGCTTGGTCCAACTCGGTGCTCTGTTCTTTGTTTTCCAGCAACGTAAAATCAGTGATCGCTTGTTGGTAATGTTGTTCCGCGTCCTCGAACTTACCCAGTCGCGTTTGGAGTGTCCCGAGCCGATACCGCACTCTGGCCAGTTCGGATTGCATGTGCGTGTTTTGTTTGGCGTAACGCAGGAAGTCGAGATAATACCGCTCGGCTTCGTGCAGCATATCGGCGCGCAACTGATCGGTGCCGGGAATCTCGGCAAGCTGTTGTGAGATCATGCCGCTGAAGCGATCGACCGCATGATGAGCTTGGTCTAGGTGCAGT
This sequence comes from Novipirellula methanifontis, assembly GCF_052161655.1. GTDB lineage: Bacteria > Planctomycetota > Planctomycetia > Pirellulales > Pirellulaceae > Novipirellula. Next base: position 9,823,388 of record NZ_CP197418.1, on the reverse strand, counting down.
TGAGCCCTCGCTGTGGCTTGATCCTTCAGCTTGCTTTGTTGTGAAACAAGCAACATTCCCACTGACATGGCAATCGCGAGAGTCAGTGAAATTGCTAACGCGGAACAAACCAGGCCTTGTCGACGCAGTGCCCATTTGAATGCCCGATCGACAAGCGTGGGACGCCGCGCCAAAGTGGGACGGCCGTCCAGAAAACGACGTAAATCTTCGGCCAATTCACCAGCGGTGGCGTAACGCTCGTCTTTCGATTTTGCGATCGCTTTGCAAACAATCGTTTCCAGGTCGACGGAGATGGCGGGGTTTAGTCGACGCAGCGAAGGCGGGTCCTGCGACTCGATTGCGCTGAGTAATTGTTCGCGGTTAGATGCCGCAAAGGCGGGCTCAAGCGTCAGCAATTCATACAGCGTGATGCCCAGCGAATAGATGTCGGTACGGTGATCGACTTCCTGAGACCGTCCGGCGACTTGCTCGGGGCTCATATAGCGAGCGGTGCCGATGATGTTGCCGTGAGCGGTCAAGTTGTTGACACCGCGACATCGCGCCAGCCCAAAGTCGGCGACCCACACCTTGCTGGCCGCATCGACGAGAAGGTTCGATGGTTTGATGTCACGATGCACCACGCCTTGTTGGTGTGCGTAATCCAATGCCTCGGCAACGTCGATGATGATCTGTACCGTCGAGCGAACGAAATCACGATTGCGAACCGTTTCCGTCGGGTTGATCACGGTGCTAGCGAACGTGCCACGCGATGGTTGAACGGGTATTTGCGAGGTTCCGTTGGGACGTGCTTTGGATAACACTTCGCTGCCAGGGGTGTTGGGGGCGGAGGCGTTGGGGGCATTGGAAGTTACGCCAATGGTCGTGTCAAAGGCCACGTCACTCGGGTCGTCTGCCAAGCACGCTTCTTCGGCGTGATGAAGTTGCGACAAGGGACGCAGTTTTTGCTGGTGCCGCATCTCTTTGATGGCTTGTTCGAGCGTTTGTCCATCGATCAGCTGCATGCTGTAGTAATGAACGCCACGCTCGCAGCCAACGGCAAAGACGGGCACGATGTTGGGATGATGCAGCGAGGCTGCCGCCTGGGCTTCATTGCGGAATCGGGTGACTTGCTGTTGATCCAAGACCGCGGCAAAGGGTAGCACTTTCAAGGCAACGCTACGCCGCAGCGACAGTTGCGTTGCCGCATAAACCACCCCCATTCCGCCACGGCCAATCTCACGCTCGATGCGATAGTCGCCAAGCAGCGATTCGGTGCTATTGCCGCGGGAGCCAATTCCTTGGAGTTGGTTGTCGAATTCGACTCGGTCAGGATTTGCCGGTGCTTGCTGGGCAGGGCGACAAAGCAGTCTCAGGCTTTCGAGGTGCCCATGCAGATGCTCGCTGAGTTCGGGATGTTGCTGCAGCAATCGTTCCGCCGAAGCTTCGTCACCCGCCTCGAGTGAACATGCGTATTGGTCCAACAGTTCGGCCAGCCGTGTTTGCAGGCCGGTCGGTAGATGTTGCCAAGAGGGCAGGGCAGGGTGCGTTGCAACGTGCATGTTTGGTTCACTCGATCAACGTTAGTTCATGGTCTCGCGGAGACGTTCAATGGCCCGCATCCAAAGCATGCGGGCCGCTCCGGGGGTTCGCTTCATTCGCTCGGCGACGTCGCTAAACGGCAGTCCCTCGACGTGCCTGAGTACAATCACTTCTCGATATTCGGCAGGCAGGTTGGCGATCGCGTTGGCCATTTCCACTAGTGCTTCCTGATGATCCGCTTCGGACGCAGGCGATCGGGCATGATCCGAAAGCATCGATTCAATTCGCAGGTGGGACCGGGTCAAGGCGTCATCGGCGTTCTCCAGTGATCGTTCCTGGCGAACGTCCCGTTTCGCCGCCAACAGGTGCGTCTCGACCGTGCGGGCGAGATTATTGATCAGTATCTTTCGTAACCAGCCGGTGAATTCGGCCATCGTACTACCGGAAAATTTCTCAAAATCACGGTGCGCCTCCAGCATGGTTTCTTGAACCACGTCGGACGAACTGACGCGTCGTCGGACCCGCGCATCGAGCTGGGCCTGAGTAATCACCTCCATGTAATTGCCGTATTTTGATAGCAACGCTCCTACGCTCGCAGCATCGCCTGCCCGAGCGAGTCGGAGTAGTTCGGACGAGGATAGTTCCGTGGGGTTGATGGCGCTGTGTCCTCTAGATGTCCTGGCCGGTTTGGCAACAGGTTGTCACGCGAAAACCTATAAATATTATTGGGGGGGAGGGTGGTTCCAGGCAAGACACCACAAATGAATCACGCGTTCGCACTTTTGGGACAGCGGCAAAAGCGATCGGGCGGGAGAGAAAATGCCCGAAAAAGAAAGCGGCCCGCCTTGGACATGCCTGGCGAGCGACGCGGGGGGAAAGCGGAGCGGCGTGAGGCCGCCCGGTCGTAGCGAATGAAACGTTCGAAATTTACCGGGCGGCTGAATGTGTTAGCCGCTTTGGCAAACGCTGTGAAGCATTTTTTGGTAGCTACCTTCGCCAGAAGGTGGCAATTCGATTTGGACGCCAACAATCCACGCTCTGGCGAGCGTAGCTACGAAACGCAAATGCCGTAATCTGCCGCTTCTAAATGATTCACAGCGTTGCGTTTGGGCGATAGCCACGGTTTCTTCACCAACCAACCAACCAACCGGGGCTACCGCCCAAACGGCTAACTTCACAGAAAAGTAAAAGTAGGGCCGGTTCCCACCGGCCGGCTTGCCATTGGCCAGTGGGAACCGGCCAATCGATTTTTAACGCGTTGTGGCTAACGCTACGGCTCAAAGTCTATGCATGCGTGAAACGCATTCGCTACAGCCGGATCACTTGTTGTTCGTGAATGGTTTCCGACTTTTGCTCGCAGCATGTGGCCAGTTCGAACTCGACACTCCAGCGACCGTTTTCGTCGCCAGTGACAATCCAGTGAGGCTGTACACAAACGCTTTGGTGGACAAGTTCGAACCCAGATTCGCTTTGGCTAACCGTCTGAATTGGGAACGCCCAAATGCCGCTTGGTCGATTGATCTCGAGTGCCACATCGATGCCGAGCCAACGGTCCGATAGGCTCAAGCCAAGCGCATTTTCGAGGTCCAGTTCTTCACCGAGTTGTCCTAGACGATGGCCGTTGACGTCTGAGAAGTAACGGTCGTCCGCACCCGATGGCAGCCCCGCAAAATTCATTTCGATGGCAAAATGCAGCGGTTGGTTCTGCGGTACGTTTTCGAGCAAGTAGGCAACCGTCAATCGATCGCTACCGGCGTGCATCGTGACGGCCTTGGTCAACGTGATTGGAATCCCCCACGCGTTGCCCTCACGACGCATTTGGACTTGAACACGATCGGCACCGCGACGCAGTTTGGTTTCAAACGCCAATTCGACAAAGTCGCCGCGTTCGGTCGCTTCACCACGGGCCACGTTTTGCAAGGTTGCATCGTTGTCGTAGAAGTGATCCATCAAACTCTTGCGAGCGAATCGGTCGTATTGAAGACGTTGATCGAGATCGGCTTGCTTGAAGACCACGCGGTCGTGAATGCTCGCGACTTCGTCACCGCCGGTGTTTGGACCTGCCAATACTTTACGATGATAGCTTTCCGGGCGACGTTGTAGCGTTGCCAACATGTTGTGTTGGATTTCACGAACGTCCAATTCATACATCCGACCACCACGTCCCGGTGCGAACCAAGCACACAAGCGATTGTTGCTGAGCCGGACTTCTTGGAAACCATCGAAATCATAGTCCGATGCGGTTGCTTGAATGCTGTGTTCGTTGACACCGCTGAGTCGTTCCAGTTCGTTGTCAGCCGCGATCAAGTGTTGAAAGATTGCGTTGCGAAGATGAGGCAGATAGATGCCGCCGAACGCGCCGTGCCAGTACGGGCAATTGCATTGACCCCGATACAGATCATCACGAATCTGTGCAATCTCGCTGGCGTGATTCCCCGTGGCTTCGAACTCGGCAAGTTGGCGGCTGACATGCATCATCCGCGCGTACATTTCGTTCGTTTCTTCGTACTTGGTTTTGAAGTTACGCCAGTAACCGCCGCGTACAAAGTCCTTCAGGTCGGTCCACTGTGGTTGGTCTTCCATCGCGTGGCTCACGTCGTCAAACGTTTCTTGCGCTGCGACAGGAAGCGACCATTCGGTCATTTCGCGATAGCTGCAATCGGGCAAGTAAACTTTGCCGACCGGAGCGGTGTGCGTGATCGCATCTTCGAGCGTGACGGTTTTTAGCCAGTCCGCGTTGGTACACAGCGACTCGAACAGCGAACGCAACCAGCCTTTCTCGTACACGTGAACTTTGGTATCAGGCCAAGTGCCGAATTTTTCGCCGTCATCACCAAACGTCAACACGACGCCCGGCGAGCGATGGGCCAGATCACGACAATGCTCGATGGTGGCGTCAACCGGTTGGAATGGGATCGTGTAGCGAAGGTGCTCCGATCCAGGGAAGACACGTAACACGCGTCCATCATCTTCGGTCAAGTAATAACCCGTCAGCTCGGAATCGCGAAGGCCGGCGGCTCGAAAATGAAAGTCGTCCAGCACGGTGTACTCAATGCCTGCATCGACGACGTCACTCGTCAACGATGATTCCCAAACGCGTTCAGGAGTCCACATGCCGCGAGGACGCACGCCCAGAGTACGGTGCAGCCAGTTTCCGTAGGCTTGAATTTGTCCGATCCGGTCGCGTCGTGGCAGCATCGACAGGATCGGTTCGTATTGAGGTCCGCCGATAATTTCGACGCGGCCCGATTCGACCAACATCCGCAGACGATCAATGTACTCGGGGTGTCGATCGGCCAACCACATCATCAGCGGGCCCGAGGTGTGCAGCGAGATCCGCAATGCTTCAAAAGGCTCGAACACCTCCATGAATGGCAGGTAACTGTCCTGATACGCTTGTTCAAAAACGCCATCAAAGTTGCCGATTGGTTGATGGTTATGAAGAACCAAACAGAGATAAGCGTGCGGCGTCATATGCGTGATGATGGGGTTGAAAGGGGCAAATTCGGTCAATCACAAACCCAATGCCATGGAATTGGCCGCTGCTGATTCCGAGGGGATCGACCCTTCGGGAACGTGTGGCAGTGTGGACAATGGCACTGTTGATGGTTGTATCGGCCAGAATGATCCGATTCATTTACCCAAACTGCGTTTTCGTTTTGGGTCGCGAAGTGTCCGCGTTTTCGCCGCATCAGGAATCGCGTCTGCGTGCGATTAAGAGGTTGCACGCGAATAAGAATAAGGGCGAGAGGTGTAGATAGGCAAAGCTGGCTAACTTGGAAAGCTAGCGTTTGCGAGTCTCGCCGAGATTACAGTACCAGGCGGGGATTTTCCGCTGCGGCACATTTTCGATATTTCTCGGTGGCCAATTCAGGCAGCACCGTGTTTATCATGCACTGGCTGCTCCATTCGAAGCCAGCGATACGGCTGATTCTGGGGAAAAATTCAAGCGACCAGTGAAATGCCTCGGAGTTGCCGTGGGCACCCGGTGGACGCGTATGCAGTAACATGTTGTACGAAGCGTTAGGGACAAGCGATTCGAGCCAGCCGGTCATCCGTTTGATCATCCGAGCCAAATCGTCGAGGACTTCGAACGAAAGTAGATCAAAATGGTCGACGTGGTCCCTGGTGGTCACGCGAAGCAGCATCGGTAGCCGACTCGCATAGGGACAGTAGGCCACAAGCGAGTTGGTTTGCGCGACGATGCGTTGTTTTTGTTTCAATTCGGCGCGAATGATATCGCACTGCAAGCAGCATCCCGTCCTTGCTTGATGCGAACGCATCCGTTCGTTGATGTTTTCAACCGAATTGGGCATCTGGTCAGTCGCCAGCAATTGGCTGTGGCTATGTTGCAGCGAAGCTCCCGCATCCCCACCGACATTCTTGAACAAACTAATGTACTGAATGCCACGTTGATTACGCCAATGCTTCAGTCGCTGTTGATAAGCAACCAGCATCAATTTGATTTCTGGCAGATCTAATTCACTGATCGATTGAACATGATTAGGTGATTCAATGATCACTTCATGTCCGCCGATAACCTTGCTGTTCTGAAACAGCGGATGGACCCGTTTGGATGATGCGTTTTCATCCGCATCCTCAGCAGTCGCTGTTACCGCTGGAAATTTGTTGGGCACCACTCGGACGGACCAATCGCTGATAGGTGCAGGCGGTGTCGCGGTATCAGCACCCGATGGCAACAGCACTTGAAAGCTGTCGTCTGCGATGATTTTCGCAACCCAAGTTGGTGGCGGTGTCGTGTGTTCTTCACCCGCACAGAATGGGCAATCAACCTTGCTTGTCGCAGGAACGCGTTGGTCGGTGCCAAATTGATCCGGACGTGCTCCGCGATGAGGAGCAAAGATCGTCCAATCCCCTGTGATCGGATTGAGCCGTGATTCAGCACAGTCATTCGCCCCGGTTGATTGTGGGGTTATTTCGTCCCGCCTCGGTAATGCCGCCTGCGTTTTGTTTCGTTTAGCGAGTCGCGGGGAGGCGTTTTCGATCAAGGTACTAATTCGCATACAGGGTTTTTTTGATGCACCAATTCCTGTGGGGGTGCAGAGACCGTAAGAGATACTAACGGATCCTACTACGGTTTGGCGAGACAAATTTATCGAAAAGTTGGTGATTCATCGGCGAGTTTGACGGTCGTTTTTGGTGGTTTTTTTTTAAGGGCAATGGTTTTTGCATAAAGGTCAATGTACTGGTCGGCGCTATGCCGCCACGAGAAGTCTTGCGACATTCCGGTTTCGATAATTTGTTCCCAATTTTCTTTTTCGTGATACCTCAGGTGCAACGCCCGCCCGATGGTTGCGTCGAGTGATGCTGCGTTGGCTTCGGGAATGAAGAAACCGGTCGCGGTGCCATCCCGTAAGGTTGCTTCTGTACAGTCAACGACGGTGTTCGCCAAACCGCCCGTCTCGGTCACGATCGGTACCGTGCCGTAGCGAAGGCTATATAGTTGGTTCAATCCGCACGGTTCGTATAGACTTGGCATGACAAAGACGTCGGATCCCGCCTCGATTAAGTGTGCCAATTCGTCACTAAATCCAAGATACAAGGCAAAACGCTTTGGATACGCTTGGGCGAGTCTGCGCAGTTCTTCTTCGTAACGGGCTTCCCCACTGCCAAGCACAACCCATTGGGCTGGACGATCTTCCGTTAGATGGGATTCCAATACGGGAAGGATCATGTCCCAACCCTTTTGACTAGCCAAACGTCCAACAAGACCGATCATCGGAAGCGACTCGCTAGGCTCCAAACCAAACCGTTGTTGGAGCTCGCGTTTGTTTCCAAGTTTGCCTTGCTTGTAAAATCGAGCGTCGTAAGTGGCTACAAGCTTCGGGTCAATTTCGGGATTCCATACTGTTTGGTCGATTCCGTTTATGATTCCCGAAAGCCTGGCATGCCGACCTCGCAGCACATTATCGAGTCCGCAGCCTTGTTCGGGGCCACAGATTTCTTCTGCGTACTTAGGGCTGACCGTCGTGATCATGTCCGCGGCGACGATGCCGGTTTTTAGAAAGTTCAGGTGGTCGTAGTACTCGAATTGGTTCGAATTGAAATGTTTCCAGTCGAGCCCGGTCCAGCGAAACGCCTCGCGTCCGAAATGGCCTTGGTAGGCCAAGTTGTGAATCGTGAAGATGGACGAGGCTTTTTTGATCCAGGGATAGGCATCCGGTTCAGCCGCCATCAGTGCAGGAACCAGCCCCGATTGCCAATCATTGCAATGGACGATGTCCACGGGCCAATCGAGTCGCGAGATTGCATGCATGGCGGCTCGACAGAAAAACGCAAACCGTTCCGCGTTGTCGGGATAATCGCCGGTGGACGTGCCGTAGAGCGATTCGCGATCAAAGTACTGTGGTTGGTCGATAAACCAGACGGGCACGTCTTCGTCGGGCAAATTTGACTTCAGGATTCGCGCGCCCACCAATTTCTGAGGGCTCATCTGGATGGCAAAACTCGTGTCGGTCGACTCAATCGGCAGCCCTGCACTGCGAATGCTGCGAAACGCAGGCATGATCACCGTGGTCCGGTGCCCCAACGCGGCAACCTTCGAGGGAAGTGTGCCGCATACGTCAGCAAGTCCGCCCGTCTTGGCGAACGGGACGGCTTCAGTCGATAGAAAGACGATATTCAATGGAAACTCGAGTGATGCATGTTCGTGATGGTATTTCTGCCGCGGTACTTAAAAGTCTAGCTCGATTTGCAGCAAACCTCTACGTTGTGCGGTAGCTAACAGAGGAAGTGTCGGAAAATCTTGTCCCCACGATCGAGCACTTTTAAGCTTAGGGTAGCGAAATTCGCCAACCGTTTCGGTTAACGCGGTCGTCTGCCGAAAGGCTTGGCAACTCTCGCTATGCCCGCAACCCAAATATCGAGGATGGACGAGCTACCTAAGTCCGTCCTTCTGATTCGGATTTCGTAACTTCCGTCTCACTCGATATTGGGATCGTAGCCCCCTAATGCCGTGGTCGGCTCGGCGGAGTCGATCTATTAGACTATTCATCGGTGAAAGCGTTTTTCCCGCTCAAGCGTTTCCTTCTCAACACTGAAATGTTGTTTATTCATGACGGTCGCACTAAGCGAGTTTTGGGCAAGATTGGTTCGTAACGGTGTCACCGATGCGGCTGGATGTAAGCGTTTCGCCGTGGGTTATGCCGACAAATCGGGGGGACTGCCTCCCGCCGATTCCGTCTCGTTGGCCAAGTTTCTGGTCAAATCGGGCGAGCTGACTCAATACCAAGCCAAGTCGCTTCTGGTTTCCGAAGTTGTGAATTTGCGACAGGGGCGATACTTGCAGACCGATGCTGCGGCGGCGGCACCGCTGAGTCGCTGGTTGCCGGTCGTCCGGCAAGAGGTCGAGGGGGGCAGTGTTAATGAGAGGAGCAGTGGTCGCGAGGGCGTCTTGTTTTGTCCTTCGCCGGAACAGCTTGGCGGAGGGCGGGATCAATGGGTTGCCACGCATGCCGGGGTGGATCAGCCAACGCTCCAATCGATCGAAGTGGATAGCGTGGAGGACCGTGTGGTCATCTTTTCGTCGTTGCCGAGCGGCGGGGTGTTATCGGAAGCGTTGAAAAAGCGACCGAAGCTGAAAGCCAAGCGAGTCTGTGAGATTGGGATAGCGGTTTGTGATGCGTTGACTGCATTGCATGCAGGTTCGTTGTGGCATGGCGACGTGCGGGCTGATCGCGTGTGGGTTGGCAATGATGGTTCGATACGATTGTTGCGAGATCCATCGGGGCCGGCGGTTTCGCCGACGATGGCGAATCCGTATTCATGGCTTGATTTGCTCGAATCGCCTACTGCGTACGCGGCGCCCGAGTTAGCAGATCCAGCGACGCCGTGCAGCGCCGCCACGGATATCTATTCGCTCGGTTGTTTGATCTGTCGCTTGGTGATCGGCAAGATGCCATTTGAGGCCGCTACGGCCGAAGAAATGATGTCGCTGCATGCCTCACAAATTCCCAAGCCCTTGGCCGAAGCGGTTGCTGCAGGCGAAGCAGGAGATCCGTTGTTGCGAGTCGTTGCGTTTGCATTGGCAAAAAATCCACAATCGCGATTTGCCAACATTACCCAGTTCGGCGATGCCCTGCGCGCGACGGCCACGATGATTGAATCGGCCGCACCCACGGTGGCAAAAACTGACGAGCCGCCACAGCAACAGAAGGCTCCATCGCCCCCGATCGCCCCGCCAGTCACGACGCAAACGCCAGACATTCAAGTTGCACCCGAGAAGCCGCCGGTTTCTCCGCCTGCTGCACCACAGTCCTCAGGGACGACCCAAAAAGCACCTGCGATTGCGACCAGCGGCGATGTAAAAGCGAAGAAGTCGATTCGTGGCGACAAACGAGAGGCGAAAGCGGTAGAAACCCCGATCCCATCGGCATCAGTTAAACCTGTGCCTACTAAGCCAGCCTCACCCGAGTCAGCCTCGCCCGATCCAGCACCGCCACAATCCGATGCATCGGCAGCGGTCACACCCGAACCCGTCGCATCCGAGGTAACTGCACAATCCATCGTTGTGTCGACATCGGACACGGCATCGTCCGGTACTGCGAAGGAAACGGCTGCGCCGCCGCTGCCACCTCCCGAATCCGAATCCCCGCCGCCTCCGAAACGCCGCCGCCGGAAAAAAAAATCGAACAAAGCCCCTCTCATCTTGGGCGGTTTGTCAGTCGCAGTGCTGATGTTGGTGATCATGTTGCTTGTCGGAGGCCCTGGTAAGTCAACAACGGTGGTGAAAAAACGCGAACGTCCGCCAATTCCTGCGCGTATCCCTTCGGTCAGCGGTGGCGGAGGCGATTCGCAAACCGCACCGTCTAAACGCCCCCCAACACCGGCGGACACCATGGGATACCAAGTGGTCGAGGATGATCGCTTGCTGTGGTTGCCTCCGTTTGCTGCGGAGGATCCAGCGCCGCTTGTAATGCTTCCGCTTGGGCCATCGATGGTGATGACCGTGAATCTTGCCTCGTTGCGTGCAAACCCCAGCGGAAGCGGATTTCTGGATTCGCTGGCGCCGGATATCGCGGGCTTGCTCGATCAATCGGCGGCACGTGCGAAAGTAGCGGTGGAGAAAATGGACCGACTTTCAATCGCAATGCACAAGGGCAAGGATGGTTGGCCGGAGGTCTCGTTAGCAGTCACGCTTAGCGAGCCCGTCGCCTTGGATACGCTGACCAAAGCTTGGGATGTGTCGGCATCTCGAACGCCGGATGGAGCAACCTTGTATGCGGGCGATGAAGTAGGCTCGGATGCTTACTTCGTCGGGGATGTCGAATCAGCGGATAACAAAGTTTCGCGGTTTTCGGTTTCGTCGATTGCACGCGCAAAGGAGGTTGCCGAAAACGGCGGCGCCACGATTTTGTTGCCGCGGAGTATGCAGATGCTGTGGGATGCAACCAGCAGCGAAACCGACTTTGCGGTGATTGCGACTCCGAACTTCTTGTTTGCCGATGCTCGGAATCTGCTCGACATGGGGGCGCCTCGCTTGGTGAGTCCCCTGAAAACGTTTCTGATTCCTGATGTTGCCGCTGCCATGTTTCTGGCTGATTTTGATGACAGCCGGATTTATACCGAAGTGCGATTGTCGCCTAGCGGCGGGATCGGCGAAGCGACGTTGATGCAGAATTTGAAACAAGCGATCGAGGCGATGCCGCAGTGGGCAAAAAACTTTGTGCTCGATGCAGTGCCCGATTCTTCTTGGCGTCTGTTGGCGAACCAGTTGCCGGCAATGATGGATTTTGTCAGCAGTTATTCTCGCTACGGCGTCGCCGACCAAGCGGCGATCGGCAACGCCTACTTGCCCGCCGATGCGGCATCCCAAATCACCTTGGCCACTTTGTTTGCGATCAATACGACCGGAAACGCGGGGGCTTCGGTCGCGGCGACGCCCTCCAAGAAAACGTTCACCCTGGACGAACTGCTTGCCGAGAAAATGTCCGTTTCCTTTGACCAGGAATCTCTTGAGTTTGGCATCAATATTATTGCCGAACAATTTGCGGCTTCATTGCCCGACGGAACGGAGGTTCCACCGATGCGAATTGTCGGCGGTGATTTACAGAAGATGGGGATTACCCAGAACCAGCAAATTCGTGGATTTACGAAAAAGGACATGCCGTTTCGCCAAGTGCTAACGGATCTGTTGCTGGGAGCCAATCCCGACAAAACAGCCACCGGGTCCCACGATGTGAAGCAAGCATTGATCTGGGTGGTCGCGGATGACCCGAACCGCGCTGGCAAAAAGGAACTGCTGATCACGACGCGACAGGCAGCCGAAGGCAAGTACGAGCTGCCAGCCGAGTTTGTTGTGACCCCCTAAAGAACGTATTCAGAAACCTTTCGCGAGAGCGTCACAAGCGGAAAACCACATTTTTGTGCGTTTATCGAATTGCCTTGGTGCGTTTGTAAGCATTGGATGTGTAATGAATCGATGAATGTCGGCAGCCCGATAGCGAGGTAATCTGGTCACATTTCGCTCAGCAACTACAATCGCAGCAACGTATCGCAAGGGCGGCAATTTACAACGACATTTTTCGGTTTCACGCCAGAACAGAGATTCTCATGAAAGTAATGGTTACAGGTTCAAGTGGCTTGATCGGCTCGGCAGCGGTCCGTCATTGGGATGCGGCAGGCGACCAAGTGATCGGAATCGATAATGACATGCGGGCGACCTTTTTCGGCCCCGATGGCAGCACGCGATGGAATCAAAGTCAATTGGAGTCCGAAACCAAGAACTTTCGCACCGAGTCGATCGACATTCGTGACCGTGATGCCATCTTGGATCTGTTCAAAAACGAATCGCCGGATTTGATCATCCACTGCGCAGCGCAACCTTCGCACGACAAAGCGGCAGCGATCCCGTTTTTAGACTTCGAAGTCAACGCGGTCGGCACCCTGAACTTGCTCGAAGCGACGCGTCAGTTCGCTCCGGACGCCGTGTTTTGCCACATGAGTACAAATAAGGTGTATGGTGACGCGCCAAACGAACTGCCGCTCAAAGAACTCGAGACGCGTTGGGAATACGCTAGCCCCGATGATTTCGATGGGATCGACGAATCCTGTCGTATTGACCAAACCATGCACTCGTTGTTTGGTGCATCCAAAACGGCTGCCGATGTATTGGCGCAAGAGTACGGAAAGTACTTTGGATTGAAGACCGGTGTGTTTCGTGGCGGTTGTTTGACTGGGGCCAGCCACAGCGGTGTCGAACTACATGGCTTTCTCAGCTATCTGGTTCACGTCGCCGTCGTCGGCAAACCTTACACCATCTTTGGTTACAAGGGAAAACAAGTCCGTGATCAAATTGAATGCAGCGATGTGGTGAAAGCTTTCGAAGCGTTTGCCAAGAATCCTCGTCCCGGCGAGGTCTACAATATCGGGGGCGGTCGCGAGAATGCGGCCAGTGTGCTCGAGTGCATCTCGCTAATTGAAGAGATTGGGGGGTATAAGCTGGACTTTAAGCTTGCCGACGACAATCGAAAGGGAGATCACATCTGTTACATCAGTGATTTGTCCAAGTTGCGAGCTCATTATCCCGATTGGGATATTAGGGTTTCATTGAAAGACATTCTAAGTCAAATGATCGCATCCGCAGAACAAAAGGTCGCCTGATCTAACATTGATCGCAGCTGTCATCGTATCGATATCGTGTGATGGATCTCAACGGTTCCGATTATGAGCCTGAGGCGTGTTGCGCCGATTAAGCGCGGCAGCCACCGGCATGTTGGTGAAGAAAGTTGAAGATTCAGTTTGGAAACTGTCTGCGAGCGCGAACGTTCGTCCTAAGGTTCAGAAGCAGTGACCTGACGTTAGGGTTATTGAGACGAACCTTTAGGTGTGTTCAGCATGTTCGCATTGGATTATTTACCGATTAGCGTTGCTACCTTGCTTCCAGCAAGTGCAGTGGGGCTCGATCTATTCCAACGTGAACAAGATTCCGGACGTTTCGTACTTTATCGCGGTGCCACCTATCCATTAACGTTGGATGATCTCGACCGACTCCGTGATCGCGGGAATCACTTGCTGTATATCGCAAAAGATTCCGGTCCTCGCTATCAATCCTATCTGCGGCGATTACTTGATTCGGATCTAGGTTCCGTCAACGTCACCCATCAATTACAAGTTGGCGCCTTGAACGAGGTCGTGCTCGATTCGCTTCGCTCGGCTTTTGGTAATCGCGATGTCAACGAGGCAGTCGCGACTGTCAGCCAGCTAGGCGCATTAACGGCGGAGATCATTACGCGAGATGAATTTGCCGCAAGTGACTTGTTTCGCGTGCTTCATCACGACTACGCAACCTTTACTCACTCAACCAATGTCGCGTTCTATTCTGCGATGTTGGCAGCCGGTTTGGGATACTCGACCGAAGAAGTCGAACAAATCACCACTGGCGGTCTGCTTCACGATCTTGGCAAACTCGATATTGACGAGCGGATCTTAGCCAAACCTGGGAAGTTAGATGATTGGGAATTTCGACAAGTCAAACGCCATCCCGGTCTAGGGTTTCGCAAATTGGCGAAGCGAACGGATTTAAATGAAGGCCAATTGTTGATGGTCTATCAACACCATGAACGTATGGACGGGCATGGTTATCCAGTGGGATGTGTTGGTTCTGAGATTCATCCTTGGGCAAAAATCTGTGCGGTGGTCGACGTGTTCGAAGCACTGACCAGCCAACGTCCCTACCGAAAACCCCTCACTCGCCACAAGGCACTTGAGATTCTCGAGCGTGAGGGTTCCGCGTCATTCGATCCAGAGGTGTTGGAATGTTGGAAGTCGATTATTCTCAGCGCCTAAACGATCTATTCGCTCAAGTGCAATGGGACATCCAATTGCCAGACGAATTGTCCGACTACTTCGCCAACAACGGCGAGGCATCGATGTCGTTTCCTACTGATGAGCGGAGCAACCAACGGATCAGTATTCGAACCCGCGCACTGTTATGGTCGGAAGTCGCACTGCCGTTTCGTCCACGCAATTCGGCACCGCATGGAATTTACACGCGTGACTTTTCACGTACCGGCTCAGGGTTTCTAAGTGCCATCGAGTTTTTCCCTGAGGAAGAACTGCGTGTCGTATTGCCCACGTTCTGGGTCCGTTTGCGAGTTGCTCGGGTTCGACGACTTGGTAATTGTTGCTACGAAGTTGGCACGACCTTATTGCAAAAGTACGCCCCCAGCGATGAGGCATTCGAGCCCTCGCTGACAACGCAAATGGAATCGACGCTCTAATCTAGTGATGCGAACGCGATTAGGCGAAGTCTCCTTGGCCACGGTTACTGGTTTGGTTTTCCAGGCTTTCGACGGTTTCGTCGGACGCCTATGGAGTGGCGGGTCCTGATATTGCCAAGTGCCTTCATTTTATCGCAACAAATGCTCAGGGCACCTCTCGGTGGACGATGTGGCGACACATTCCTGTTTGTCGCGAAGAATGCTCGAACGGCGTTTTAAAGAGGTAGTGCTGTGCACGGTGGGTGAGGAAATCACTCGGGTGCGCCTGGAGTTGGCGAAAACGCAACTTTTCGAGCCTGGAATTTCGATCAAGATGATTGTCCACCGAAGTGGGTTTCGTGACTCAAGCCAGCTTTGCGCCGTTTTTTAGCGTGAATTAGGGCTCAGCCTCGGGCAATTCAGAAAAACGCACGTGATCTCATCAACGGCTTAATAGCAATGTACCAGGTGTCACGGAATGGGTTTGTCGAGAACCAGTGCACGAACAAGCTGGGGTGGCGGAGAACCGAACGACAGAACTTTGTCGTGATAGGCCTTAAGATTAAACTTGTCGCCCCACATCTGCTCGGCCTCACGACGTAGGGCCACGTGCTCCAGATACCCGACGAAATAGGTTGGCAATTGGGCGGACGTGATTTGGGCGCGGGTCCACTTCCCAGCCGCTTCACGCTCCTCCTGAAACGCATCCTCTACCAACATTCGCATGCCTTCGCTGCGAGAGCCGCCGTCCACATGGACCGCAAGATCAAGCAACGCGTTGGTCACATCACGCAGATACCATTTCAGTGTGATCAGCTTCAAAAGCGGGTCGTGATCGCGAAACCCTTCTTCGCACATCATCCATTCCGAGTAGACGGCCCAGCCTTCGACAAAGACGCCCGACTGAAAGAGATGGCGCAGCTTGCCTTGGTAGCGGTTGGCATGTGCTAGTTGCAGAAAGTGTCCGGGCATCGCTTCGTGGATCGTCAGCACGTCGATTGATCGGGTGTTGTATTCTCGCAAATGCGAAAGCACTTGTTTGTCGGTCCAGTCTGCAGGCGGTGGCGAGACGGCATAAAACGTGGGCTGATCGGTTTCTAACGCGCCGGGCGAGTCGCAGTAGGCCAACGAGACACCGCGACGAAACTCGGGCATCACGATGATCTCAAGCGGGTCAGGGACCAGTGTCACCACATCGTTTTGGCGAATGAACTCGGTTGCCGCGGCAACCGACTGCCGCGCGGTTTGGACGATCTCGTCTGCCCGTGGCGCATCTTCATATGCCTTTTCCAGTCCGAACCGAATCACGGCACGTCGAAATGGATCGGATGGTTTTTCGGGGAACTGCGTCAGCGGGTATTGATCCCGGTACATCGGCTTTGCGATGGCGTACATCTGGTTATGAAGCTCCTCGATCCGCCGCTCGCCAAGATCACGAATTTCCTGAGGCCGCAAGGGCGAGTGCAATGCGAATGCGAGCTTTTGCTGATAGAGCTCGATCCCAAGCCGGTAGTCACCTTTCGCACCAGGAAGCAGCTCGGATTCCAGCCATTGTTGTTGATTTTGAACAGCCGATTCGGCGGTTCGGATGGCACTGGAGACTCTGTCGCGATCCTGTTTTGGCAACTCATCGAGGAATGGCCGAACATAGTTGTCGATCGACTTCAAGATGCCTGAATTTTGAGCCATCGCGGTTTTTGCGTGCACCTGCGGCACGCGCGGAATATCCAAGATCGATCGGACCTGCTCAAAGAAACGCGGGAACTGCTCCAGACGGCTGGCGACGTTCAAAAGACGGTCGTGACGCGGCGCGAAATCTCTGGCCATTAAACTGTACACGGAATCTCCACTGATCCCGGTATAGATCAGTGGGTTCCATTTCCACTCTTGCAGTTCCGTGGCCTGCCATTGTTTGTACTCGATCGACTGTTTTAAAAGCGCGAGGTCGACTTGATTGGCGCGGGAGAGCTGCTTCGAATCGATGCCATCAAGTTGTTTGTCGAAGTCAGAGAGCCATTGGAATTTGCGATCTCTGGCCGCCTGGCTTACATCGTCAAGCTTCCCATCAAACCGATGGTCGCCCAAGGAAGTCGCCTGCACGGGCGAGAATTCCGCGAATTGGTCGATATACTGCTCGCCGAGCCGTTCAAACTTAGTATCTGCGATCGAGTCTTCCGCCAAGAGCGCGGAAGCCAGAAACAGTGACACCAGTAACACACAGCCTATTTTTGTCATGACCATACCGATTC
Source organism: Novipirellula methanifontis (assembly GCF_052161655.1). Classification (GTDB taxonomy): domain Bacteria; phylum Planctomycetota; class Planctomycetia; order Pirellulales; family Pirellulaceae; genus Novipirellula. Next base: position 9,806,401 of record NZ_CP197418.1, on the reverse strand, counting down.
CTTGCTCAGACGGACGCCCAATGATTGATCAGACGCAAGATTGGAATGGGGGCATTATACTCATCACTCGTTGGTGATTTGCGACAATCGATTCCCAAAACACGCAACGCTCTTGCACAAAGCAACGTTCACGCCCTTGTTTGGCTATCCCGGCGGCGCGAACCTAGAGATCTTTGATGTCCTGCATGAGTTTGGGATTCGCTGCATCCGTACCGAGCATGAGCAGGGCGCGGTCCATGCCGCTCAGGGGCTATGCCCGTGCGTCCGGAAAGGCAGGCGTCTGCCTAGCAACGTACCTGACCCAAAAACAAGGGTTAGCCAAAGCGATCAATCGAATGCTTGCCGACCCTGACGAGCCCTACTTGCTCGATGTGACTGTGGAAGCAGAAGAAAACGTTTACCCGATGATTCCTGAAGTTTTCACGTACAAGGATATCATTATGGGGCCAGAGGATTTGACGCAGCGTGCAGGAGAGAACCAGGGGAGTAATATCTAGTCCTCTCTATCAAAGGCAAATGATTGATCACAATACACGAGAACAGCTCGTTTTCCTGAAGTGGGATTTGCTTCCAGCCTGTCGACACTGGAATGACCGGCCGGAAGCCTATCCCATTGAATTTCCGTTCGTTGCTTACTAGGCCCAGTCCTCCATCTCAGCCAAGGCACCAAGTCAACATGACGAACCACATGAATAGTCTCTTTCGCCTGCTCACGCTTCTTTTGGTGATCGCAACCGCGACAACCGGCAACTCCAAACCGCCGAACATTGTTTTGATCCTCTCCGACGACCAGGGTTACACCGACTATGGTTTCATGGGGCACGAGGACATCGAAACGCCGAACCTTGACCAGCTCGCCAAAGAGAGCACGTTGTTTCGGCGTGGCTATGTTCCAACCGCATTGTGTCGCCCGGCGCTATCGACACTGATCACGGGACTCTATTCGCATCAGAACAAGACGACCGGAAACGACCCCGCCCGCACACCCGCAAACCAAGCTCACGCCGAAAAGGCGGGTAAAGACGCTCGCGAGCTGCTGCTCACCCATATTGATCGCACCGGTGCCTTGCCTCAATGGCTGGCCAAAAAGGGTTACGTCAGTTTTCAGAGCGGAAAATGGTGGGAAGGTTCATTTGAGCGCGGTGGTTTCACCGAAGGAATGACCAAGGGGTATCCGAATCCGGGCGGACGACATGGTGATGCGGGGCTGGCGATCGGGCGCGAAACCATGAAGCCGGTCACTGAATTTATCGATCGCAGCGTGGAAGCGGAAAAGCCATTCTTTCTTTGGTACGCACCGGTGATGCCACACACACCACACAATCCGCCCGCTCGGCTTCTTGACAAGTACCTGAAAAAGGGAGTGCAGGAACGGATCGCTCAGTACTACGCGATGTGCGAATGGTTCGACGAAACCTGCGGTACTCTGTTGGACCACATCGACAACTCGGGAATTGCCGACGATACGCTTGTCATTTACGTCACAGACAACGGCTGGATCCAGAAGGAAGTGGGGGGCTACGGACCGCGATCCAAGCGGAGTCCCTACGAGCTCGGCACACGAACGCCGATCATGTTCCGCTGGCCCGGAAAGATTCCCCCTGCGGATCGTCCCGAACTTTGTTCGTCGATTGATTTTGTGCCGACCGTTTTAGCAGCCGCCGAAGCAGAAGGTCCGCACGATTTCCCCGGACTGAATCTGTTGCCGCAATTGAAGTCGGGCGAGGCCGTCGAACGCGATACAATTTTCGGCGAATCATTTGCCCACGACATCGCCGACATCGAAAACCCCCAAGCATCGCTCTTGTATCGTTGGGTGATCCAGGGGCATAGCAAGCTCTTGCTGACGTACGATGGAACGCGAGGGTCGATGAGGTATCCGCCGGAAAACGCCGAGCCTCAGCTCTACAACCTGAAAGACGATCCGAAAGAAAAGGAGAATCTTGCTGAGGCGAATCCAGCAAAAGTCGAGGAGCTCAGTGCATTGCTGGACGAGTGGTATATGCCCAACCAACGTCAAGCCGGCAAGTTGGCCCCTACTGCTCGCTAGACACGGTCGAGGCTATCAGCCTCGGGCCAATCGCCTCAGGCCAATTCTTCCTCGAGGCCTGTGCCTCGAATGGCGTGGACTTAAGCCCGTAGCGAACGTCGCCAAGTCTTTCGTCCACCCCGTTTTTGCAGGGGATGCCGAAACTCTTGGCGAGTTTCGCTACAACGAAATCGCTTAACTTTACGCCATTCCGGCTTACCTCAATCGAACACTATCTACAGAGATTAACAATGCAAAGATTTAGAGTTGAGTATTTATCGGCTTCGTTAATTGTCCTCTGTGCCTTTTCGGCGACCGCGTTTGGCAAGGAATCAGAAAAGGAAGGGAAACTGCCCAACGTTGTTTTGATCATGGCAGATGACCTTGGGTGGAAAGACCTTCACTGCTACGGCAACGAAAAACTTGACACGCCCCACCTGGATCGGCTGGCAACGCAAGGCTTGCTATTTACAGACGCCTATTCGGCGGCTCCCGTTTGCACGCCAACACGCGCGGCGTTGATGACGGGAGAGTCACCGGCTCGCCTGAACATTACCAATCACGCCGGAGGGCACCCCGAAAATTTTCAAAAGCCTGGGACGGATTTGATCACACCGACTTGGCTGCGACTCCTGCCTCTGGAGCGGGTTACCCTGGCCGAGCAACTCAAAGCCGCTGGGTATGCGACTGGATTCGTGGGCAAGTGGCATCTCTCCCATCGCAGCAGATCAACGTCCAATACCGACGCGGATCATCCGACTGAACCGGAGTTGCGGCCTGAACATCAGGGCTTCGACATCAATATTGGAGGCTGTCATTTTGGCGGGCCTCCAAGCTATTTCAGTCCGTACGGAATTCCCAATCTGCAAGGGAAAACCGACGGCGAATACCTGCCCGATAGGTGCGCCGAGGAATGCATCGACTTTATCAAATCCGCCCAAGCAGATGAGAACCGGCCGTTCTTTCTTTGCTGGTGGAATTACTCGGTTCACTATCCTTTCCAAGCTCCCGCCGATTTGACCGCCAAATACGAGCAACGCAAAGGACCGGGCGTCGAGAATCCGACGTATGCGGCAATGATCGAGGGCATGGACACATCGATTGGCAAGCTAATCGATGCAATCGACCAGCAGGGCCTGGGCGAGGACACCCTGGTGATCTTTACGTCGGACAACGGACCGTTCGGTGCCAACGTTCAACCACTTCGGGCGGAGAAAGGTTACCTGTATGAAGGCGGTATTCGAGTCCCGATGATCGTTCGCTGGCCTGGTCACGTCAGCGAAGGCACGCAAACTTCGACGCCGGCGATCACCATGGACATTCATGCAACGATTCTTGACGCTGCAAATCTGAAAGCAGATCCATCCAATACTCCCGATGGAATCTCTCTGTTGCCGTTGATTGAAAACGAATCAGAATTGAAACGCGAGTTGATCTACTTTCACTATCCCAATTACGCTTTTCACAAACAGAATCGACTGGGAAGCGCAGTTCGCTCAGGTGACTACAAATTAATCAAGTATTATGACGATGATTCGATTGAACTCTATGACCTAAAAAGCGATATCAGCGAGTCGCGAAATCTCGCTGACGAAATGCCAGAAAAGGCCGAGCAACTTCGATCAGAGCTGGAATCATGGCTGAAAAAGACCAACGCCAGTCAGCCACAACATGCAAAGTGATGTCCTGCCCAACGTCTTGCTGCTGTCCATTGGGATTGCTTGGGAAAAGTCTGAATCATCCACACACTTCGCATCGCCAACGCGCACTCAGTCTGTTTTTATGAATGACTTTGAATTGTCGGTTGGCAGGTTGGACGAGTTCCGTCTTGTTGTATTGATGGCGACTTGTTGAACAACGAATCATGGCTAACACATTGAAGAAAAGCTGACTCGTGAAAAATAGACTTCGGCTGGTGTTGATTTGCTTAACCGTGTGGCCCCCTACACGTCCGGCGTTTACTCCAACTATCAGGACTGGCGCGAGGCGATTCCGAACCACCGAACGATCGGATCCTATTTTCGCCAGTACGGCTACTTCAGTTCCGCTGCTGGCAAGATCTTCCACTATCACATGGTCGATCCCGAATGTTGGGACGAATATTGGCCGTCGCAGAAGCAAAACATGCCCGACGAAGCCTTTCCCAATTTCACCAAATCCACGCTTGCGACGGCGGATAACCGTCCACGCAGCGAACCCCGGTGGGTAACGCTGTGAAGTATTTTTCCTCATAGGGATTCGTGCTAATTTAGCGTAGCGGAAGTCGTCAAGACTTTCGTTCCATGGTGGATGCCCCCCGAAACTCTTGACGAGTTCCGCTACGAAATGCTTCACAGCGTTGGAGGGGCGTGCGCCACGCGACCTGCATGTAGAACAGGTGATCGCACTCGATTATGATCAATCGCCATTTTTTACAACCGAAACGTTGTCGATAAAGATTTCGGCATTGGTTGCGTTGCCAAACAAACCCGGGCTGCCTTGATGGTTCGGCGCTTCATCGGTCGCCGTCAAAGTCCACTCGGTTGGTTCGGTTTGATCCCGTGGCCACACTTTGCCTTGCACGATCGCTTCGCCATTTTCCACTTTAGTTTGGACCTTGATCGTGTACCAAGTGTCTGCACTCCACTGCAGCGGAACACTCTTTGCCATGCGAAGTTGAGCAGTCCATGTGCGAATTTGTAGTTGTTGCGACTCGCCCATCAAATCGAGCGTGTAGCGTCCGTTGATCAGCCCAATATCGGGAAGTTTCGATGATCCCGCGGCAGCTTTGACATCCGCCGTGACGGTGTAGCCGCTTAAATCTGAGGGCCCCATCCAAGTTTGGCTGCGGGTTCCTTTGGGGATTGTCGTGATCTTTACCATCGCAGGATTGCCGTCAATCACGCGAGCTTCGTGACGATAGCGAGCTCCGATCCAAGTCACCGGGACTTCGCCCGAAGAGAAGTCGAACGTCCATGGCAATTCAGGAATCACACGCAAACGAGCTTGTTGAGTGATTGAGCCACTGTGCACGGTCACGATCGCGGCTTGGTGTGCATTCGTTGCAGAGGAATGGAACACGCCCTTTGCATCGACCGTGCCACCGTCCCCTGCCACTTCAAACGTCAAGTCGGTTGGCAAGGAATCAAGTCGTTGGCCTAGCGAATTGAAGGCGACCACTTGCAGCGGCAACTCGCTGCCTTGGCGAACGATCGCTTCGGCGGGGATCAACTGCAACTGGGCGACTTGAGTGTTTTCGCTGACAGGGCGTTCCGTCGCAGTGGGTTCTACCGGGCCCATGGTTGGTTTCACGTCCTCGGACCCGAGACAGAACAGGCCGCCGGTGGTGGGTAAATAAATCCGCCCATGCGACACAATCGGTGATCCGCCCACGTCGTGTCCACTCGGCAAGCGAACTTTGAACAGCGTTTGGACGCCATCTTCGCTGGGCTCCAACACGTAGAAGTAGCCCGTCGCGGTGCAGGCATAAATTTTTCCGTCGGCGTACAGCAAAGTACCTCGCATCGCGGTGCCCAGTTTCAGCGGCTTACCAATTTCTTCACCGGTTTCTGCGTTCAGTACATGCAGCCGCGAGGAATCTTCGACCACGTAAAGTCGGTCGTTGACTTTCAGCGGTGAGCTTTTTCCCACGGTCAATTCTTCGGTTCGCCACTGCTCGGCCGAGGCCGAATCGAGCGATGCGAATTCGCCATCGATGCGGACGACCGCGCCCATTGCCGTTCCCTCGGGGTTTTCTTCGCCATGCCCGGCGTACACTTTGCCTTGGTTATCGACCGTGACGCTGGTGTTGATGCCGCGACGCGACAATGCCTCGTGCCAAAGCACCTTGCCCGTGCGAGGCTGGATCGCATGGATCGTCCCGTCACCAGACCCGGTTACCAAAACTTGTTGACCATTGATCACCGCGATCGCCGGCGTGCTGTACGTTGTATCTTCGGGCAACGGACGCGTGCTTGTGATCCAAACGAGTTCACCTGTTGTTTTATCAAAGGCCATGAATCGGTGAGCCGGTCGTGCGGTTTCGTCCCAACCCGTGGTGACACCGCTGATGATGACGAGGTTTTCAAACACGACGGGCGAGTTTGTCCGGCCCCCGTAGGTGCTTAGCATCCCGTACTCTTCGCTCAGTGAACGATCCCACTGCGTTTTGCCGTTTTCGCCATCAATGCACTGCAGCAAACAGCATGCACCGAGCGCATACACGCGATTGGTTTCGGGATCACCACAAACGTTGGACCATCCCACGCGTTCGGCAGGAACGTCCGAGAGAAACACGTTGTAGATATTCTCCCAAATGACTTCGCCGCTGATGGCATCGAGACAGATCACCTTTTCGGCGTCTTTGCGGGTGCCTGGTGAATCGCGAACGATGGTGTAAAGTCGTCCGTGCATCACGATCGGAGTCGAAATGCCAGCGGCCTCTTCGCTTTTCCACAAGACGTTGCTGCCCTTGCCGCCTTTGGGATCAAACTTTTCAATCAGCCCGGTCTCGTACGAGCTGTTATTTTGCTGCGGGCCTCGCCAATTAGGCCAGTCCATCGGATCGATATCCGCAGCGGGTGCCGAGTTGGCACCAAGCGTCATCGAGAGCAAAGTGGTCGTAAGGGCGAGAACGAAACAGGTGGGAAACAATCGGAGGTGGACGAGCTTGCGTGGTGATGCAAAAGTGTCCAGGAGGTGCCAGTGAGCCACAGAAAGGGTATCCGACAACATGGTGAGTGACGTGACTGAGGCAATTGCAGCCGCCACGCGAGCGCCGCGTGGACTAATTGGGGCCGCTTCGGAAAGCGTTTTGCAAGCCCAGTCATCTTCGTCATAGAACGATTGATAATTGATGCGAGCTGTCGCGGTGTCAAGGGAGTTAGACAAGAAACAAGGAAACTCAATTGCAAAAACGGTTTGATTTGATCGGAATCGGGGTCTCCGTTCTCGACACAGTGATGGTGGTTGACGGTTTTCCCGCCGAGGAAACCGTGGTTCGAGCCAGGCAGAGAGCGGTCGGGATCGGTGGCGGCGTTGCTGTGGCCACCGCGACCGTCGGTGTGCTCGGTGGTCGTGCAGCATTTGCCGATTTACTCGGTTTTGATCCGATGTCCGAGTCAATTTTGGCAGCGTTACGCGCCGCATCCGTCGATGTGGCGGGGGTTCGCCAGCTTGAAGACCAAACCGCTTCGGTGGCGACCATTTGGGTCAACGCCGCGTCGGCGTCGCGGACGATTGTGTTTTCACCGGCGAGTGAACGTGAGTTGCCCTGGAGCGACGGATTGGCGGAGGCCGTTGCCGCGTCAAAAATTCTTCATCTCAATGGGCGACACTTGCGAACCTGTTTGCAGGCGATCGAGGTTGCTAAACAGCACGGCACACTGGTTTCGTTCGATGGCGGTGCCCATCGCTACCGCAGCGAGGTCCTGCCGCTTGTCCAAGTGAGTGACATTTTGATCGTGTCGGAGCATTTTGCTTTCGAACATTTCAAAGCGATAACAAAATCGTATGCCAAGGTTTCGCCGTCTGAATTGGTCTCGTTTCTGCAAAGTGAATTTGACGCGAGTTGCGTCGGGGTGACTTGCGGTGAACGCGGCAGTTGGATTGCCGAGACGGATCAGACGCCCTGGCATCAATCGGCAACCCGAGTCAATGACGTTCGAGACACCACCGGTTGCGGCGACACGTTTCACGGTGCCTTCTTGTTCGCTTGGGCCAAAGGATGCTCGGCACGTGAGTGTGCCCGCATCGCGTCAATCGTTTCGGCGCACAACGCCACCGAGTTAGGTGCGTTTGCATTTGATGCAAACAAGGTATCTGCGATCTTAAGCACCTGCCGGTAAATCTGCGAACCGCTCCGAAAACCGGTAGCGGAAGTCGTCAAGACTTTCGATCAAACGCTATTGGGACCAACATTCACGCACGAATTCCGCTACGACAGGATCGTGCTTACAGGCCCATGAACGGCAGCAGATACCACAGACCGAGCGTGAGCGCGAATCCAACAATCGACACGACTGTTGAGATCACCGTCCAAGTCGAAAATGTTTGCTTCTCGGTCATCAGTAAATACCGGCTGACCATCCAAAATCCACTGTCGTTAACGTGTGACACCGCGGAGGCTCCTGCTGAAATGGCAAGCACGACCAATGCGAGCCTTGGTTGTGACAGACCGTCCGTCATCGAGCTCATCAAACCAGCCGCCGTTACCATCGCCACCGTCGCAGATCCTTGTGCGAGCCGGACGAATAAAGCAAAGAGGTATGCCAGCATCAAAATGTTTAGGCCCCAGCCTTGGCATAGATCTCGCAAAGCATCGCTAACGCCGCTCTCGCCCATGATTCCTTTGAACACGCCGCCTGCGCCAGTGATCAGGATGATGACTCCCGCCGGGCCGAGCGACCTGGTGGTGACCTCCATCAACTGAGACTTGTCATAACCGCGGGCATACCCGAGAAATACTAATGCGGTGACCGTTGCGGTCACTAACGCGATGATAGGATGCCCGAAGAACGTTAGTAATTTTGTTCCGATCCCAGCTTCGGCAATCTTGCTCGCAATCGCGCCGGCGTATTCGTCGCGTGTCAGCCCCGCAGCCAAGTCCCATGCCATGTATTCCTTTACGATCGTTCCCAGCAAGATCATTGCGATTGGCAACCCGATCAATGCCAGGACCGATGCGAAGCTTGGTAACGCGTTGTCATCGACGGTTACCGAATCGTCGAGTAGTTCGGGCGGAGCAATGTAGAGACGATCCGCCATGCCACGAGGGACAACGATGCCGCCGATAATCGCGGTGGGAAGTCCGACGAGGCATCCCAGTACAATGACCCAACCGAGTCCCACGCCCAATTCGTATGCGACCCAAACAGGCCCAGGCGTCGGGGGCACAAAAGCGTGCGTGACCATCAGTCCTGCTAACAGAGGCAGCCCATACGTCAAAATCGATTTGCCGGTGCGACGTGACAATGCGTAAATGATTGGGGCAAGAATCACCAGTGCGACATCGAGGAAGACTGGAATCGAAATGATAAAGCCGGTCAGCACCATCGCCCACGGTGCACGCTTGTCACCGAAAAATCGAATCAGCGACTTTGCTAGACTTTGAGCCCCGCCCGAATTTTCGAGCAAGGCACCGAAGATCGCCCCCAGCCCAATGATCGAGGCAATGAAGCCGAGACTCGAGCCCATGCTGTTCTGGATATGATCGCCGATGGAGGCAAGTTCCAGCTTGCCAACGCCGCCAGTCAGCTCTTTCGATGACCCGACGGCCACGAACAGACTGGCCAGAATCAGAGCCAGGAAAGCCTGCATGCGAAGCTTGAGAATCAGCACGAGCAGCAACACAACTGCGATGACCAACAACGAAATCAGGTAGGCCAATGAAAGCTTAGGTGTCACGGTCTCCCCAAGGAGGATCGGCATCATCGTTAACGGAATCATTTCGCAGAGGTCTTTCGTTGGACTAGGTTGGATTCGTTTGCAGGCAGTGGCTGGTTGACGTTCGCAAGCAACGCTCGTCTAGCACTGCCCGTTCGGGAGTTGTTTTGGGGGGGATTGGCTCTTTTGTGCCGACAACGCTCGCTGCGGCTTGGATTCAGCAACGACGGCGGGCCTACGAGAATAGCACATTTCTCTCGTCGAAAGTGCCCTGGTAGGTGTTCACGGGCCACGACTTAGGAATCAATGGGGTAAGCAGGTAGGCAGGAATCATTGGGGAAATCCCGTTAGCCGTTTGGGCCAACGCTGTGAAGCATTTTAGGCTGCTTGGTTTTGATGGAATTCGGCGAGTTTTTTACGTTCTTCCATGTTCAGTTTTCTTATTTCAGGATCGCCCAACGGTTTCTTGTGTGGGTTCTTTGGACGGTAACGCGCCTTCTTGTCCGTGCCCGCTTGATAGGTCTGGACGAGGGCTTGCGACAGGCTGTGCAGCATGTTGTCACTCGCACTGCAATATTTGTCGAGGCGACGCATGCAGCGTCGCAAGCAACGCATCGTGTTGGCCAAACTTCGTTTTTTCGGATCATAGTCGACTTGCTCGGGAACGTCTTGCTGTTCGGGAATCTGTTCTCGCAGCGCCAGCAGTTCGGCAATCGCCATCGCGCGAATCGACCAGTCCAGTTCCGCCAATGCCCGATCGCTGTTGCGGCAACGTAGTTTGTGCTTGTCAATGGTTTGTTTTAAGCCGCGGAATTCGACTTCGATTCCCCAACGCATTTTGTAGTAACCAATGAGCTGCTTGTGCCTCAGCTTACGAGCGCTCAATACGCTCGTAAGCATCCACATCTTCGTCTTGCCAACTTTCACTTTCACCAGACGCAGCTTCAGCGGCGGGGCGCCAGATTCCATCCTCCCCTTGGGCCAACACAAGACTCGACCTCCACCGAGTTGCTTGATATCAGCCTGCTCGCTGAGCAACTTCACGTTCGCTCCGACACGAACAAGGAAGTCACCACCGGCAGCCAGGATCGCACTCCACAGAGGATAACCTACGAAGCCCGCGTCACCACAAAACAGTGTCTTTTCCGGGAAAGTCTCTTCCTTAAGCATCTCCACGACGTGGCCTCGTTCGCTTGAGTTCGATGGCCCCAAACGCCAAGTCCACGGTAGACGAAGGCTCATGTGCCACATCATCGTGACCCAGATTTGAGGTTCTTGTGGCTGAGGTTTGTTCTTCTGGTTCCGCTTCCGTCGCATCCCCTTGGACTTCTTCTTTCCGTATTTGGCACGCACGCCGCGGCCATAGTTGGGTGCACAAAAAGCTTTCTCATTGGCGGCCGTTCGCGGGACCGTCACGCGTGACCCATCGAAGCCGATCAGTACCCAGTCAGCGGACCTCCAAAAACGTCCGCCCACTTCCTGGGCCAATGACTGATGTCTCTGGCGAAGCCGCGTCGTGAACAGCGATTCGTAGCGATCCAATGCGTTCATGAAGGCCGTGTAGGTTTTGGCGGTGCAGTGAAGCCCCAGCTCTTCACAGATTTCCATCGTCTGATCGAAGGCATCGGTGACGTTTATCTCATTTTGCCAAGACCAGATGAGTGCCTGGATCGCCAATTCTTCGGGCATCCATTTGATATTGCCATGAAATGTATCTTTGGTAAACAATTCACCTTTGGGAACAATCCAACGACACACCTCGTTGAAGATCGTCTTGTTCTTGCGACGAGATTGGCGGTTAGGTTTGCGACGTTGGTTTTGCTTACTACGTTTTGTCTGCTTCTTGCGACTCATGGCCAGATTCCTTTCTGACTGAAGTGTTTCAGTTAGTGTTTGGGGGGAATCTGGCTTTTTTTATATTCGGAGCTTGGTGAAAACCCCGCTTTTTACGTGCTCAAAATGCTTCACAGCGTTGCGTTTGGGCGCTAGCCCCGGTTCAGCGCCGGAACCGTGGCTAGCGCCAAAACGGCCAATTTACTGAAAGACTCCTGCCTACCTGCTTAGCGAAACTGGCGGCGTGGCGTGTGGCCACTGAGGTCACGGTTATTCAAATTCGACGTTGTACAGCCTCGCTGCCTGATCATCAAAGAACGTAACATCAAGTGACTCGCCTGCGACGATCTGAACGAAGCCACCGCTGGGCTCGGGCGATGTAAAGGGCTGACGAACTAGCCCTTTGGGATCCGACCCAAATTCAGCGCCGGGCAGCACGCCCATTCTCGAATTCTCGTCGTTGAGTGCTCCACAAGAAAACTCGTTGATGCCGGATGGGTGGATGCTGTGGTATTGCCAATGGCGGTCGCCGCAGACCAAAAACAAGTTTCCGATTTGGTTTTCTTTCACCCAGTCAAAAAATTGATTGGCTTCGTATCGAAATCCTGTTAGCGTCGTATGGTTGTCGTTTTTGTAGCCATCGTCTGGGCCAACCATCGGAGTCGGGCTGAGCAACAGCTTCCACTTCGCATCACTTGCCGCGAGCGTCGACTTTAGCCATTCACGCTGCTCGGTTCCCCACATCGACTTGTTGGGCCCGTCGGGTGAGTCATTCGCACTGCGATAGTCGCGGCCTTCGGTCAACCAGATTTGCAGATCGCGGCTGACACGAATCGTGCGATAAGACGATGGCGATTCGGCGTCCGACGGTGCAAGTGGCAACTGTTCATGGAACATGTTGATTCCGGTCTCGGCCGACGGCAGTTTGTTTGTCTGTGGATCGGAATCATTGAAGCGAAAATCGTGATCATCCTTGGACCAGTAGGCCGGAACGTGTTGCAGGAATTCGATCATGCGGGGAAAACGAAATTGCTCGTGCCAGCATCGCCGCAATTCTTCGACCGTCTTGGCAACTCGGAATGGGTTGTCGTAGTAAACAATGTCTCCCGTGCCGACAAAAAACTCGGGCTGCAGTTTTTTCATCGACGCGAAAGCTGGAAAGCCCAGTTGTTTGTCTGCGTTGGTTGCTGTTAATGGTCCGCTCGCGTTGCCTGCTTTGCCGTGCATAAATTTGACGTAGTTCATGCAGCTGCCGATCACAAACTTGACTGGCCGGGCAACCTTTGCACCAGGCAAAGTGCGGAACGAGCACGTGAGACCAAAGTCGAGTTTAGCGTCGGATTCGCCATACACGGTTCGATAAAAGTACTGAGTGTCAGGGTTGAGCCCCGTTAGCGATGCACGGACGATGAAGTCGTGCTCAGGTGAAGCGGATTGAAGTGGCGTGCGAGAGGCGTCCTCGAAATCGTTGCTCTGCGACCACTGGAAACCGGCAACGCCGAGGCTGCCGGGTAGATCGCCTTGGGGATTCAACGCAGTTCCCTGGGTCAGACGGGTTTGCAACAGCACCGACGTATCCGTGACTTCGCCTGCCATTGCGCCTTGGCCCAGGGCGAGGCTGCGATCGTGGACTTGCGTGTCGCTGGTTGAGACGGGTTCGGTTGCGATCCCAGCGGTCGGTGAAAACGAAACCCACCACGGTGCCTTGCCCGCGAAAACCGAATCGGATTGCGTCAGTTTCCCGTCGTCTGCAATTTGATAACAAACCAGTTTGCCCGACTTTTGTCCCGCTGCCACCAAGTATTGTCCATCGGGCGATAGGTTGAATGATCGAGTCGTTGATTCCGTTGGCACACGATCGATCAACGAAATCAAGCCCGTTTCGGAATCCACTTCGAAGGCAGCCAAACTGCCGTGGCCTCGGTTGGCGACATATACGAACTTGCCCGACGGATGTACCTCGACGTGCGAGGTGGTGCCTTTGGCGTCATCCGGCACACTGGATACGGTTTGCCGTTCGCTAAGTGTTCCCGACTGAGCGGCGAACTCATAGACGCTAACACTGCGGCCTTGTTCGTTGCTGCCATAGGCAAAGTTTTTGCTGGGATGAAATCCTAGGTGCCGAGGTCCGACGGTTTGTTCACGCACAAGCTTCGGCGGCATGTTGGGTGACAATTGTCCGGTTTGCTCGTCCAGACGAAACTGAGTGATACAGTTGGGCCGGGTATGGGGCACGAACACAAACTTTCCGCTGGGATCGATGGCCACGCCGTGAGCACGTTCGTCGATAGTAAGCGTCTGCACAGGTTCATTCGAAAGCCGGCCTTCGCCCAAAATTCGATGTACCGTGACTTGTCCAGTCGCGTAATACGAAGCAATCAAGAAGCGGCCCGAGGGTGTCACGCTGAGGTAGGACGGTTTGCCAGGAACCACGACACTTTGCAGTGGAGTCAGCCCATCGGGTGTGTCGCGGACGACGATGATCGAATCAGGGTTGGCGCAGCCGACGTACAGGTTGCGACCCGTCGAATCAAAACGGGATGTGCCCGGATTGGCTTCGATCTCCGTTTGAGATTTCAAATGCAATTTGCCGCTGCCATCGACCGCGAATACATCCAGTCGCCGATCGCCGCTGACGGAAACCACGACACGGGCATCTTCCGCGATTGAAACATTGGCGAGTAGTGCTGTGAGCGTAAGCAGCAAGATCGCCACATTTCTCGTTGCGGAAATAGCGTCGGTCAGCGCTGCTTTCGCGGTGCGAAAGGTGACGATGTTCTTCCAGTTCATTGGTTCTTTACTGTTAAGGGTGCCGGGGCCATCATTACATCTATTTGTTGGCCCCGCTCAACCTGCCGAACTTTTCTCGATTTTAACGGAGTTGTTCTCCTCGTTCGCCTGTCAAATTCGCTTGTTTTTTCCGTATTTGTCAGCCTACGTTGCTTGGACGGGTTGTTTTAGAAGATGCCACCGCCGCCCATGCCACCGCCGAATCCGCCACCGCCAGAGTTTTCGAATCGATAGTCGCTTCGCATCTGTTCGAGCATGCGGTCACCGACGATGCGTTTCTCGCGATCGTGTTCAATCGTGAATGAATACTCGAAATCGTAGGCGTTGCTGCCAAAACGATCCGCAGGAATATCGAGATCCCAACGCAATATTCCTGTCGGTCTTTGCATTCTTAGGTAGAGCGGATCGGTAGACAATTGATTCGCTGCGTCCGCCGCCAGCGTGACGCTGATGGATTCATTTTGGGTCGCCAGCGGAATGCGGTCCAACAAACGGATGGGGATCACGGTGTTGTGATAGTTTGAAACGACCAGCCGGTATTTCAGAGCGACGCGTTGGTTGCCGCCGTGGACCGAAGAATCACGCGACATCAATTCTCGCCGCGTTCGGACTTGGCGGTCGGCACCAAATCCGATTCGGAATCGTTGTCCCGCCGCAGTGGGCGGCAGCGTCGTTTGGCCGATGAATTTTTCATCCAAATAAATGTCGGCATCGCCAGCGATCAAATTTCGGCCGATTGTGTTCTTTAAGTCCGCTTCGCGAAAGGCAAAACTGCTCAATAGCGGCGTGACGACATAATTCAAATCACCAAGCAACGTGTCGTGAGTCACCGCAACGGTTTGGCTTCCAAGTCGACTAGGGATTTCGATGCGGTTGGCAATGTTGTAGTTTTCGTCGCTGACGTTCGATCCCGCGTCCAAGGCGATATCGCGTTGAACTTTCGCAGGGGCCTCGAGTTCGGCGATTTGTTTCAGTCCCGACTCTGTGTTTCGCGTGATGTCGCGGTGCCAAACCATTTGGTCTTGCCAAGCAGGGATCTCCAATTCATCGGAAGCAAACATCGCGGTTGCGGGAGTTGACGCTGGCGCTGTTTCTGAAATGCCAACACGTAACGGAGTCAGACTTGGGCCGGCGGAGTGCACGTCTGGCTGAGCCGTCGATAGCGTCAGACGAACGTCGCTCCAGTCTTCGCCACTGTTTTGCACAATGACACTTTCGAAGTTGATCAAAAAATCCGATTCGCCTTTGTCATTGCGTTTGCCTCGGACGGTGTAGCTCGGCATCCATCTGACATTGGTGACTTGATAATTAAAACGCAGCAGACCGCCGTCGGGTGACATTACCTCGATCAACGCTTCGCTTGTATTGCTTCGCTGATTGTGGATCGATTCGATTTCCGCCCGATTGACTTCGATTGCCTTGGTTAGATTTTCGATCTCGGTCTGCTGTTCATATAGTTCGGTCGCTAAGCGACGTCGCCGCTCCATTGTGAAATCGGTGAGTGCGGTAACCGATTGGACGTCCAGCGTGGCACGGTCCAGATTTTCAAGCGTTTTACTCGCCGAAAAGTCGACAAGTTTCTCTAGCGTGATCAAGTCCTGTTCGATCACCGTAGACGACTGTTTTGCTTTGTTCAGTTCGCGTAGTAATTTGTTGTAATCGTCGGCGAGTGTTTTTACTTTTTCCTCGTTCTCGTGCGACAGCGAATTGACCGGCATCACGCGAGTCGAGCGAATAACGCTGCCAGATTCGCACTGTGAAAATGCAGATCCCTCTACAAAACTTGCGGGAATATGGGGCACCCGGATTTGTTGCAATTTTGCAGATGCGGGGACTTCGATCCGGCGAACGACACTCGCTTGGTCACGGTACAGCGTGACGGAGTCAATCGTGTCAGTGCTCGCCACGATCTCTTCGGCGGCGCTGGTTTGATTGGCGTTGAGGACAATCCAATGGAATGAGATGGCCCATGCGATGGTTATCGCGAGTGAATTGGTTCTGAACGAGAGCATTGTGGAATCCTTGTTCGCGACGTCAATTTCTGGATTGTTGAAAAAGTGAATCGAGGGATTGCATTTGTGCACAAATCGTATGCAGCAAATTGCAACACATTCAGCAAACTTGATCACGCACCCCAACGCAGTGCATGAAAGATATTCTCGATACGGTGGTTTAATGCACTTGGAATGCCAATTGCTTGTTCGGTGTTGCGATGGAGTTCAGATTCACCCCGAACTACGAATGGCTGCCATGATGCTTTCTAAACCGCGTTGTCGATTCATTGTCGTAATGGGAATGGTTTTAGGTGCGGTGTCGGTTGTCGATGCTCAATCGGTGATACCGACCGACGTGGTGCGTGGAATTCAAACGAACTCTCACAAAACGAGAGAAGGTGGCGAAGTGGCCTCGTGGCAAATCGATCCGTTTATGACCGAGCAGCAGGAAGCGGACATCTTGGCGTTTCTAAAGGAGCCATGTCGATTCGCTTGGGATGACGGTCTCACATTGCGTCAATTAACACGAGACATGTCGACCCGAGTTGCCACGGAAATTGATGTGCGGGCGTTGGAAGAGATAGGGATCAAGGAAAATCTCCAGCTGGTTTCCAAGCGACGAGAACAAGCAAGTTTTGAGTTTGCCGATGTAGATCCTTTTGCTGGTCCGTCGCAAACGGAATTGCAGAGTCGTGATCCGGCGGCCAGTTCGAGAACGAGTGTGTTGGGCGTTGCGGGCAATCACACTGGAGCCGTTCCGTGGTGGCGAAGTTCGATGGAAACGAGCGGTCTGGATTCGAACGGACAAGGCGTCCAGTCGCTGAGCGTCGGCGCGACAGTGACCCGCTTGTTAGAGCCGTTCGATTTAGTGCTCTCAATTCGTTTGGGGAGTTTGACGGTAACCACACAAGAAGGTGCAGAGGAGAAATTGTGTATTCGCGTTTATGACGTCACGCCACTGGTGGGACGCAAGGGTGAGCCGGAAATGACATCGAAACAGTCGGGGGCAAGCGCGTGGCGGCCCTCTTATGTCAATCGCGTCGAACCACTGATGCAGGTAATCGAAACGAGCGTCGACAGTTCGACTTGGGAAGCACTTGGGGGTCCGTCCACGATGTCACTTATGACGTGTCGCTCTCGGCGATGGTTGGTGGTTGCGGCCACCTCACCCACGCACTGGAAAATCCAAGCGATGTTGGATCGCCTGAATCGTTAGCACCGCCGGAACAATTGCTGACGTAGCGAAACTCGTCAACGGCTTGTCGATTCGATAGGAATATAGATTGATATCGTGAGCCGTGAGCCGTGAGCCGTGAGCCGTGGGACACCGGGTAATGCGTAGAACCCGGCCGCTTACGCGTCACGGCTCACTAAATCAAAAAGCCGTCAAGAGTTTCGACTTGTGCGGCGATTCACAAAAATCTTGACGACTTTCGCTGTATGAACCCTCCGTTTAGCGTCAAAGTAGATGGCATTGCCGTGCCGACATCCAGCGGAACTTGCCAACCGCCGAGGGGTTGAAACGTGCTATGGCCTCGCTGACTTGCCACTTCTCTTCTTAGTTTTTGGGACTGTTCTTGTGAAATCACTCCATCTCATCGCCTCTGCTGCCTTTGCCGTGACTGCTATTGTTGGTGTTTCCAGCTCGGCCAAGGATCTAGATTCAGGCTGGCCACAGTGGCGTGGCCCCGAAGCGTCGGGGGTAGCACCGACGGGGAATCCGCCAACTCGGTGGAGCGAAACCGAGAACATCCGCTGGAAAATCGAAGTCCCGGGTGTCGGCAGTTCGACCCCAATTGTGCTTGGCGACCGCGTCTATGTCGCGACCGCAGTGAAAACCGATCGGATGAAAGAGGGAGCGGAAGCGGCGGCAGAGCCACAAGCAACGGAATCGTCCGAGCCACAGCGACCCGACCGAGGTGGAGCTCGTCCAGGTGGAGACCGTTCCGAAGGCGGGCGACCGGGCGGTTTTGGTCGCGGTGACCGTGGCGGCCGCAGTGGCCGGGGTGGCGGTGGACGTGGATTCGGTGGCGGGGCGGCTCCGACCCATTATTACGCGTTCATGGTTTTAGCCTACGACCGAGCCAGCGGAGCGGAAGTTTGGCGTAGCACGGTGACCGAGCAAGTGCCTCACGAATCCGGACATAACACCAACACGTTTGCATCAGCATCGCCGGTTAGCGACGGACAGCGGCTGTACGTTTCGTTCGGATCGCGAGGCGTTTACTGCTTGGATCTGAACGGAAAAACATTGTGGAGTCGCGATCTGGGCAAGATGCAAACACGAGCTCAATTTGGCGAAGGCAGCTCGCCTGCGGTTTTCGGCGACACGCTCGTGGTCCCCTTTGATCACGAAGGCGAATCCTTCATCGTGGCATTGGACACGAAATCGGGTGAAGAGCGATGGCGACAAACTCGCGATGAACAAACAACTTGGTCGACTCCTTTAATCACCGAATTCCAAGGACGTACACAAGTGATCACCAACGGCAGCAATCGAGTTCGTAGTTACGACTTGGCCACGGGCGAATTGATTTGGGAATGCGGCGGCCAAGCAGGCAACCCGATTCCGTCGCCCGTTCGATTCGAAGACAACGTAATTGTGATGACCGGATTTCGAGGCTACGCGATCTATTCGATCCCGCTAGACAGCAAAGGAGACGTCACGGATAGCGAGACAATCACGTGGATCGAAGAGGACGCGGCTCCGTATGTGCCATCGCCACTGCTGTATCAAGGCCAGCTCTATTTCGTCAAAGCCAATAATGGCGTTCTGGTTTCACGCGATGCGAAAACTGGCGAATTACGGATTGACCAAACTCGATTGCCCGATATTTCAACCGTCTATGCGTCGCCAGTCGCGGCGAACGGGAACGTTTATCTGACCGGGCGTGATGGCACGACGGTGGTTTTGAAGCATGGAAAATCGTTTGAGGTCATTGCCAATAACAAGCTCGACGAGGAAATTGATGCCTCGGCGGCCATTGTCGGCGACGAGATCTTTTTCCGCGGCAAGCAACACTTATACTGTGTCGCCAAAGAGTGATGATTGTCGCGTTTGCTCGTTGCGAAAGTAGCGATGGTCGTCCGGCTCGTCACGCTCGTGGTGACACCATCCACTTTACGCTTTAAAGCTGCGAAGAATACTGATGAAAAAAGCGATTCAGATCGAAGGTCTCTGGTTCACTCGCGACGAGGAAGGCGCTGGCTGGAGCTGTGAAACGGAGATCAAAGGCTGGAACGGCCCGCAAGAGCTTTGCGATGTGGTGATCGAAATCGACACCGAAATGCACGACGGTTTTTCTTCGCAGCCGTTGGTCGCCGACCTGGAGCCGACCGAGGCTCAGATCGCGGCGGTCAAGTATCTGCTGAAAAACCAGTCGCGAATCATTGAGCGAGTGCTCGATGCGTCGCTGCGTTGGGCTCGTTATTTCATGGAAAACAATGAGGATTGGTTCGATGAGGATGAGACCATCGAATCGGTTTCCGATTTGCGTGATAACTTGGGTGCGCTCGAAATCTTGGTCAGCCCGCAAGCGGTGGACGGCTTCG
Organism: Novipirellula methanifontis; assembly: GCF_052161655.1. Classification (GTDB taxonomy): domain Bacteria; phylum Planctomycetota; class Planctomycetia; order Pirellulales; family Pirellulaceae; genus Novipirellula. The sequence continues at coordinate 9,786,841 of NZ_CP197418.1, read as the reverse complement.
CTTGGATTGGATTCAGTACCGATTGTGAGTGGGACGACGAGCACGGGCTCGGGATTGCTGTTTGGAAAGACACGGTGATCGATGTCGGGCATGCCGATGTCGCGTTCTCAACTCCCTACGGCGGCTTCGACGAAATTCTGCCCATCGAAGAAAAGGAAACGCGTGAAAACGTGTTGAGTTCGCTTGAAGAGCAAGAGCAGCAAGCCGAAGCGGAGTACCTTGCCTCGCTGCCCGACAGTGTCAAATTGGTCCAGGCAATCTGTATCGGCGATCAAGATGAAGTGCAGCGATTAAAACAGAGTGGTGCGCGGGTGAACGACACCCCCGCGACTTTTCCGGCACCTATCTTTATGGCGATGCAGTCGCAAAACCCAGCAGTGGTCGCCGCGATGATCGCCGAAGGAGCGTCGTTGTCTGTCAAAAACGACGAGGGTCAAACGCCCGTGGAGTTTGCCCAGCAGATGATCGAGACTTTTTCGATGAGCTCGCGGATGCCATTTGGTGATCCCGAGCTGATGAGAGAAATGATCTCCGAATTTCTTGGCGAGGACGTTGGCGATCCGTATGACATGGTTCAAAACACGTTGAACGAGATTCGTGGCCTGGGCGGCGAATTGGCTGATGCCGCAGAAGAGGTCGGCGGGATGTTTGATCGTTTGGCAGGCGGAGATTCTGAAAGCACGCCAGAAAGTTCGCAAGATTCGGAGCAGCAGGAAGCTCTCGACGCACTTCAGCAAATTCTGGAAATTGTAAAGCAAGCCAAGTGAGGAGCCGCGGAGAAAGGCCGGGCACTCTCTATTTCGCGTCTCGCAATTGCATGATGCGGATCGGGTGTTTGGGATCATCCGCCAGTTCGACTTTGTGCTCGGTATAATGCCAGCCGTGCTTTTGAATCCACTCGCGGAATTCGTTGGCGATAAACCGGTACGGATCGCTTAGCAGCACTTGGCCTCCCGTGGCTAAATGTTGCCGCAAACAAACGTCAAGCTCGGGCCACAATTGACGTAAGTACGTCACGTCGCTGCCAAGAATGATCGGAAACGATTGATCGTCGATGGTGTCGATGCCAAATCGCAAACGCTGGACGATGCATTGATCGCGCAGCTGCCAAACGCTCATTCGCACCAGCAATAGCGGGTCCTCGACGCCATCGGTCAGCGTGACATTTGCGCCCCGCAGCATCGCAGCGATGCCGGCGTGTCCGGTGCCGCAACCCAATTCCAGAACGGGAACGTCTTTGACGTCGACTTGATCGAGGTAGCGATCCAGCCCCGCCGCGGCTCGCCATGTGGTCGCCCAGAACGGATCGATCACCCCTTCTTCGCCAGCGTCTTGGCGTTCGCAGGCTTCGATCAGCATGCCGTCGGGGTCCGCCGCAACGGCCAGCTTAAATGGTTGGTTGGCAATCGAAGTCGCGTCCCATTGCCAGGCAAATTTCTCGCTAGCGGCGGCTTCAAGTTCGTCAAGCGTTTGGGTGTTCAGTTCGGAAGTCATGTTGGGGCTATTGCGATTGCGCGGCATGAAGAAGACGTGCCGCTTCGACGGCAAAGTAGGTCAGCACGCCATCGGCACCGGCACGCTTAAACGCCAATAGGCTTTCAAGAATCACCTTGTCGCGATCGAGCCAGCCATTGTTCGCAGCGGCAGACAGCATCGCGTACTCGCCACTGACTTGATAGGCGAATGTAGGGACGCCAAAGGTGGACTTCACGCGGTACACGATGTCCAAGTAGGGCATGCCAGGTTTGACCATCACCGTGTCGGCGCCTTCGGCCAGATCGAGTGCGACTTCGTGAAGCGCCTCATCGCTCTGGCCGGGGGATTGTTGGTAGGTGCTCTTGCTGGCCTTGCCAAGATTGCCGGACGAACCGACCGCGTCTCGGAACGGGCCATAAAACGAACTGGCGTACTTGGCTGCGTACGACATGATTTGCACATTCGTCTTTCCGGCGTTTTCCAATGCACCTCGAATCGCGCCGATCCGGCCGTCCATCATGTCGCTCGGTGCGATGATGTCACAACCCGCGTCGGCTTGCACCAACGCTTGTTGGCACAAAACCTCGACCGTTTCGTCGTTGATCACGTACGAATCGCGAACCAGCCCGTCTTGGCCATGGCTGCTGTAGGGGTCCAAGGCAACATCGCAGATCACACCGAGCGAATCGCCCGCTTCTTGTTTGATCTTGCGAACGGTACGGCAAACGAGGTTTTCGGGATTAACGGCCTCGGCGGCGTCGGGGGTTTTCAGTTCACTCGGCGTTGCCGGAAAGATCGCGATGGCGGGGATGCCCAAACTGCATGCCAACTCGACCGCGGCCGGGATCTGGTCCAATCCAAGACGGTCCACGCCTGGCAAGCTTTCGATCGGTTGTCGTCCCTCACCGTCGAAGACAAAAATGGGCCAAATCAAATCGTCAACGCTCAATTGGTTCTCGGCAACAAGGCGTCGAGACCAGTCATGGCGGCGGACGCGTCGCAGGCGAGTGGCGGGGAAATTCCCGCGAGTAAATTGGCTCATTCGTACGAGGGGGCTCGGAGAGGGGCTCGGTTTTCGGGGCACAGGATTCACGTATCTTAGGCAACCGGTGCTGGTTCATGTACCCAGCGTCTGACCGCGGCAGATGCGGATCGCTGGATTTGCCCCATGCGTCCAGCCCGTGCGTCCCGATTGTGTAGCCAATCAATCGCTGGTAAAGCCGCTTGCTCTTGCCGCCAAGTGGGCGATGATGTTGATACAATGTGGTCCACGGGGGCTCTGTCCGCCCAAGGACATCCACTCACCTTCGCTTTCCCCAATTGAACCTGATGCTGATGAATCTCAATACTTTCTTCTCTCAACGACTGGTTGCTTGTATCGCATTGGTCGCCGGTTTTGCCTTGCAGGCGTCTGCTGCCGGTGATGCCAAAGTCCTTTCGGCTTTGTTGATTGACGGGCAAAACAACCATAAATGGCAAGAAACCACACCACTGATCAAGCAAACTCTGGAAGCATGCGGGCGATTCAAAGTTGACGTCGCCACCACGCCAGAAAAAGGGGGTGACATGAGCACGTTTGCCCCGAAATTCTCGGACTATGACGTCGTCGTCTCTAACTACAACGGCGAACCGTGGAGCGAGGCGACGCAAAAGGCCTTTGAAGACTACGTCGCGGGCGGAGGCGGTTTTTGCTCCGTCCACGCCGCTGACAACTCGTTCCCGAAATGGTCAGCCTACAATCGCATGATCGGACTGGGAGGCTGGGGCGGCCGCAACGAGAGCGATGGTCCCTACGTTCGTTGGAAAGAAGACCAGCAAAAATTCACCCGCGATACTTCGCCCGGTTCAGGCGGAGCCCACGGCAAACGCGTTCCCTTTGCTGTCGTCATTCGCGATCGCGAGCATCCGATCACCAAGGGGTTGCCGGGTTCATTCATGCAAACCGCCGACGAGCTGTACGCAAAATTGCGTGGTCCCGCAGAGAATATGAATGTGCTGGCGACTGGCTTTAGCACCAAAGAAACGGGCGGAACCGGCGAACATGAGCCGCTATTGATGAGCATTCAGTACGACAAAGGACGTGTTTTTCACACCACTTTGGGGCATGACGTCAATGCCATGAAAGGACTTGCGTTTCAAGTCACGCTGCAGCGTGGAACCGAGTGGGCGGCGACCGGAAAGGTGACGCTGCCCCCCGTCGATGCCGAGACGTTGACTTCCGACCAACCCGCACTTCGTGATCCCGCGGCGAGCAGCGAGTCGGCCTCGAGTAACGATGTTTCGTGGGACTCGATCCCCGATATCAATGGCAAAGGTTGGGTTTCGCTGTTTAATGGCACCGACACCAAGGGCTGGACTCAAAAGAACGGCACCGCAACTTACCGTGTCGAAGACGGAGCCGTGGTCGGAAAAACGTCCGAAGGAAGTCCGAACTCGTTCCTGTGCACTGACAAATCGTTTGGCGATTTTGAGTTGACGTTTGAAACGAATGTCGACACCGGTTTGAACAGTGGTGTGCAGATCCGCTCGGTTAGCACCAAAGATTTCAAAAACGGTCGAGTTCACGGTCCCCAGGTCGAAATCGAAGCGGCACCGGGAGAATCGGGCTACGTCTACAGCGAAGGAACCGGACGTGGCTGGATCACCAAGGAACAGCCGAACAAGGATGCTTACAATAACAATGACTGGAATCGTTTCGTCGTTCGCGCGGTGGGTGATCGTATTCAAACTTGGGTCAACGGAACCAAAATCGCCGATTTTTCGGACGCGGAATCAAGCAAAGAGGGCTTTTTTGGACTGCAGGTGCACGGCATCGGCAAGGGAACGGGACCATTCCAAGTTCGCTGGAAAGATATCCGCGTTCGTGAACTGAAATAAACGCCCGGCGTTTTGCGTCGGGGGCGATAAAAGCGGCGAAAAGTGCGTTTTTTAGCTCAAGAAAATTGAGCTTGACGCGGACAGGCCGGTTTCGCACAATCCCCGGTCGCTCGTAATTTATGAGCGGTTTGCCAGTTGTTTTTTTGCTAGCAAACCGTTCAATTGCGTTGCAATGGATTGCATGATCGAAATTTGCCCGCAGCCAGTCGAAACGATTGGCGAAATTGGTGGTTTGCCTGGTAGGTGATCGCCGAGATGGGTCGACCGATCGGATACGTTTCGCCAGCTTGAATAGGCGAGGCACCCAGGGAAGGGGTTCCGCACCGAAATCGTTTCGGGATGTCGTGGCTTTCTTTTGTGGTGTCTTGTCACCAAGTGGTTCCTTCAACGGGAGTTGTCGCTTGTCCCTGCCTGTGGACTTCGACCTGAAAGAGCGAGTGCGTGCGAACGTCGACATTGTCGATGTTGTCGGCCAGACGCTGGAGTTGCATCCGGCGGGTCGCAATATGGTTGCACGTTGTCCCTGGCACAACGATCGCCGGCCTTCTTTGACCGTCAATCCCGAACGCCAAACGTGGAAGTGTTGGGTTTGTGACATCGGCGGCGATATCTTTAGCTACGTGATGCAGCGAGATGGACTCGATTTTCCAACCGCGCTTCGCACGTTAGCCGAGCAGGCAGGCATTCCAATCGACGAACTGCGAGGCGGCAAAAAGACCGTGTTCGGCAGTCCGGACGATCGCCCGACTTTGTTTGCAGCGATGAAGTTGGTCTCGGACGCTTATTTCGAGCAACTTGAAAGTGGCACGAGCAACGACGCCAAGATCGCTCGCGACTACTTAGCCTCGCGTGGCGTCGATGACGAGAACCGCAAGCGTTTTCGCATCGGGTTTTCGCCCGAGTCGTGGAATTTTGCAGTCGATCTGCTTAAGAAACATGATTTCAGTGAGGAAGTCGCCGAAGCGGCGGGCTTGGCCATTAAACGCAACAAAGGTGACGGGCATTACGATCGGTTCCGTGGCCGATTGATGTTCCCGATCCATGATCTGCAGGACCGTCCGATCTCGCTGGGGGGACGGTTGATTCCAGCAATCGCCGCGCGACGTGGCGAAGACGGTGCCGGTGCAAAATACATCAACGGCCCTGAGACCAAGTTATTTCGCAAATCACACCAACTGTACAATTTGCAACTCGCGCGGGAAGCAATCCGTCGCGGTGGCGATGCCTTGGTCATGGAAGGATACACCGATGTCGTCGCGGCACGCCAAGCTGGCGTCGAATCGGCGGTCGCGGTGCTGGGGACCGCCTTGGGCGAAGACCACATTCGCTTGTTAAAGCGATTTGCAAAACGAGTCGTCTTGGTGCTCGATGGTGACACCGCCGGCCAAACTCGCGCCGATCAAGTACTTGAGTTGTTCGTGCGTGCTGACGTTGATATGCGAGTGCTGACATTGCCCGATGGCAATGACCCCGCGGACTTTTTGGCGTCACAGGGCCGAGCCGCTTTTGATCAATTGGTTGCTAGTGCACCTGATGCACTCGAACACAAATTGAACCGTTTGACCGACGGCGTTGATGTCACTCACGACACACACAAGGTCACCCAAGCGATCGAAGTCTTGTTGGGCATTATTGCTCAAGCACCTAAGGCGGCGAATCTAAAAATTGACCAGTTAATGTTGCGGATGTCGCGAACGTTCGGTTTGCCAACGGAACGACTCAACGAGCGACTTGAAGAGGTTCGCAAGACGCAGTCTCGGGCTGCTGCGAAACGCCGTGATACGCGTCCAAGTGCTGCAAGACCAACGCGTTCCGCACCCCCGTCGTCGTCGTCGGGGTCACATTCTCCGTCGGTGCCTCGCAACGAGAATGCGGCGCCACCCCAGTCGTTTGATCCAAACGCTGCGTTTTTAGAGTCGGCTGAATTCGAAGGCGACTTTGGTGGCTACGACGATTTTGGTGCTCCGCCTGATTTCGGTGCCCCAAGCGGATTCGGCGAGCCAAGCAACTATGGCACGACTCCGTCGCGTCGGCCCTCCAGTCCAAATCGCCCCGAACCGCTCAGTGGGATGGATCGCGAATTATTTGAGACACTGATTGAATCACCCGAGCTGGCGGCGATGGCGGTCGAATCGATCGATCCTGATTGGCTCGAATCCAATACTGCAAAGATGTTGTTGTCGGCTTATCAAGACTTGGATCTCGAAGGTCGTGACCTAACACTCGAGTCGCTGATGTTGGTTCTTGAGAACGATGATTTGAAGAATCAAGTGGTGACGCTTGAGGAACGAGTTCGTCGTCGCGAAGGTCATTCCACACAAACCACCGTCGAACGTTATGCTGGCGTTGTGTTGCGTTACCGCGAGCGAGAATTTTCGGCAGAAAAAAACCGACAAATCGCAAAACTGGCTTCTTCGGCATTGGCAGAAGATGAAGAGGAGGCTCTATTGAAAGAGTTGTTTGACGCCGAGCGAACGCGGCACCAAATGAAGAAAGAGTAGATTTTAAATGCTAGCAAATGATAGCATTTCAAGTCAACACTCATAGCAAAACACTTCACGAACATTACTGTTTCCAATCCACCGAAGGAGCCACTAGCACCCCGCTTCAGACCGTCCCGATTCAATACCACTCGCCGTTGATGTCTTGCTCAAAAAGACGCCCGCCAACGGTGACCGATCAGAGGAGCTGATCATGTGCGTATTGTGTGAAATAGGATTTTTCAATCGACCCACGGTGCCAGGATTCGGCACTAAAAAAACATGAGGTTTTCAGATGCAATTGATGGACCAAGATCTTTCTCAACTTATCGCTCGTGGAACCAAGGATGGATTCCTCACCTACGACGAAGTCAACGCTTACCTACCGGATGAAGACGTCAATCCGGAAAAACTCGATCGCTTGATGCAAGCGATTGATCGCCACGGGATTCAGTTAATCGAAAAGGCGGAAAAGAAAGCGATTGTTGCAGCGGGTAAAAAGCCTGAGCCTCGCGTGGCTGAGATGCGATACAGCGAAGAAGACGATGCACCGCTGGTATCGGCGGAATTGCCCAAGGCAAGCGATGATCCGATTCGCATGTACTTGAGCCAAATGGCCGAGATTCCTTTGCTGACTCGCGAGCAAGAAATTTCGTTGGCAAAGAAGATCGAAATCACGCGTCGTCAATATCGCCGCATGTTGCTTGAGTCGGATTACGCACTTCGCAGCACCGTGGAAACTTTGCACCGAGTGCACAATGGCGAATTGCCATTTGATCGCACCATCAAGGTCTCGTTGACCGAACGATTGACCAAAGAGCAGATTAGTGCTCGCATGCCTCACAATCTGCGAACGATCGATGTTTTGATCTCGCAGAACAAGTCGGACTTTGAGCAATTGGTTCGCAAGAGCGTTTCGCCTCGTTTGAAGGCCGAAATTCGCCGCCGCTTTATTCGCAACCGTCGCAAGTGCCTGCAACTCGTCGAAGAACTTTCGCTTCGCAGTCGCCGCGTGGTGCCTTTGTTGGGACAGCTCGAGAAAATCTCGCAGCGAATGACCTTCATCCGCGATCGCCTGTCCTCCCTTGGCGAAGACGCGATGAGCCGCGACGAAGCAGCGGACTTGAAGCAAGAGCTTCGCGAATTGATGTTGGTGACTCAAGAGAGTCCTGAAAGCCTTCGCAACCGTATGACCAAAGTTCGCCGTCACTTCGACGACTACGAAGCGACCAAACGCCAATTGAGTAGCGGCAATCTTCGTCTGGTTGTTTCGATCGCCAAGAAATATCGCAATCGCGGACTGTCGTTCTTGGATCTGATCCAAGAGGGCAACACCGGTCTAATGCGAGCGGTTGATAAATACGAATATCGTCGTGGTTTCAAATTCAGCACCTATGCCACGTGGTGGATTCGTCAAGCGATCACGCGAGCGATCGCGGATCAAGCACGAACGATCCGTATCCCTGTGCACATGATCGACGTGTTGAGCAAGTTGCGTCAGTCTCAGAAGCGTCTGACTCAAGAATTGCGTCGCGAGCCCACGTACGAAGAGATTGCCTTGGCCACCGAAGTGCCATTGGAAGAAGTACGCCGCGTGATGGACATCGGTCGTCACCCCGTCAGTCTTGATCGTCCCGTTGGCGAAGGCGAAGACAGCAGCTTTGGTGAATTCATTCAAGGCAGTGAAGATGACAACCCTGTGAAAGCGGCAGCCAGCGGAATCTTGCGAAGCAAGATCGACGAATTGCTCAAGACGTTGACATTCCGTGAGCGAGAAATCATCCGGCTTCGTTATGGTTTGGTCGACGGCTACAGTTACACGCTCGAAGAGTGCGGCCGGATTTTCAAGGTCACACGCGAACGAGTTCGTCAGATCGAGGCCAAGGCGGTCGCGAAGCTGCAGAGTCCTTCGCGAGCGGATCGCTTGAGCGAATTCTTGAAGACCGCAGCGTAAAGCTCGGTCCTCTGATCAAGGTAGCGAAACTCGCCAAGAGTTTCGTCCGTGCGGTCGTGGGCGTAGCGGAACTCGTCAAGAGTTTCGTTTGCCTGGGAACGGCCGCAGATCAGACGCGATTTTCGCGGCATTTCATTCTTATTGCGGCCCCGAACTCTTCGGCGGCCGGATGCTGCCCGGTGGTGTCAGATCGTAGCCCAAAGCGATATGCTATACGTACAGTTATTCTTATTGCTTCGGTTCCCACTGGTCTTGTCGTCATGTCTACTGGTTCGAATATCGAAATCAGCACTCCACTGCTTCGCACGCTTCACCGTGTCCACCGTCAATTGACGGATCTGCGTAGTCAGCTATCACGTGGTCCCCGCCAAGTCAAAGCAGGCGAAGCGATGGTCGCGAAGGCTCAGGCGGACGTGGACGCGTTGAAAGAGAAACTCAAGAAGGCGAAGCTGGCTTCGGACGAAAAACAGCTTCAGTTGAAGTCGCGTGAAGCACGGATTGTCGAGATTAACGTCAAGCTGAACACGGCGGCGAGCAATCGAGAGTTCACGACGTTCAAAGAGCAGATCGCGGCGGACGAACAGGCTAATAGCGTCCTCAGTGACGAGATTCTCGAAGGGCTCGAGTATCTCGATGAGCTGCAAGCGGAATTGGATTCGCTGAAGTCGGAGCTCGAAAAACAGGAAACAGAGCACGAGCAACGCGTGGTTCACGTTAAAGAAAAGATGGAGCGTCTGCGTGGTGAGCTCGATCGTGTCGAAGCAGAGCTAGTGGAAACCGAAAAAGAGATCCCAAGTGAGGTCCGTCCCGACTATGATCGTTTGACCGCCTCGAAGGGAGAAGAGGCACTGGCGCCGATCGACGGTGATTCCTGTGGAGGATGTTACCAAACGCTGACGACTCAGGTGATGAGCCAATTGCAGTTGTCGCGGTTGGTGCGTTGCCCGAATTGCAATGCTTTCCTGTACCTTCCCGAGAATCGCCGAGTCACCTGATCCTTGTGTGTCTTCAGGCTCCTCGGCCAGGCAATTACCGTAGCGAAACTCGCCAAGAGTTTCGATTGACGAGCGTACTGCGAACCACTAGGCGAACTCACGACGACTGCCCCAAAATCAGGCGGTAAACCGCTGTGCGGAGGCACCTGAGTTCGGGTTTGCGGAGTGGAGAGCCGTTTTAGCGATCGAGCGACAAAAAAAATTAGCAAATTTATTTTCCGGTTTGTGGCGGTCTCATCACCCTAGATTTGGCGGCGAAGCAAGCGAGGAGAAGCTCATTTCGTTCTCTTTTTGTGTGTAGCTAAGATGGTAATCGTGGGCATTGTGGGAGCTCCGGCGGGGGGAAAATCAACCGTTGCTCGCTATCTACAGGGACTCGGAGCCACCTGGGTTAACGCGGACCTGATTGCCCGCGAAGTGCTCAATCGACCGCAGGTGGTAGCCAAGTTGGTGGAGCGTTTTGGCTCGGAAATTGCCGATGCGGAGGGAGAAATCAATCGATTGCGTCTTGCGGAGGTGGTTTTCGGGGATGACGACGCGAGTCGCGCCGCATTAAACTATTTAGAGTCGCTGACCCATCCGCCTACTCGCAACGAAATCCTAAAACAAATCCGGCAATCGGAGGCCCAGGGCATACACGTCTTGGTTCTGGATGTTCCACTTCTATTCGAATCAAAGTGGGATCGAGCTTGTGACGAGATATGGTGTGTCGATTCCCCATGGACACACCGGCTAAAGCGAGCCGAAGAACGAGGCTGGGATGCAGCCCAGCTCGCCAAACGCGAAACCAACCAACTTTCCATTGAAGAAAAACGCAGGCTAAGTCATCGCGTGCTACGCAACGATGGGTCGCTAGAAGATCTTTTCGAGCAAACACGGCAGCTTTACGTTAAGTTAAACGATTGCAGTGGAGAAACGTCTCCGGATCGACATTGTCTCGATAAAGACGACGGCTAAGCCAACCTAAGAACCATTTCCCTTTTCTCAACCCAACCTGCTTGAGCTTTTTCTCGCACTCACACCTTCCTACCTATCTCTTTTCCAATCGACTGTCCTGCCCTCGCCGTTCTAACTCGGCCTAATCATCATGCAATCCAATCAACCACCCCGTGATCGCAATAGCCGCGGCACGAACGATAAGAACGGTCCGCGCGAGTACCGTAATTATCGACGTCAAACCAATCGTCCTCGACATCCTGACAAGGAGGTCGACCAGCGAATTCGAGAGCTAGACGCCGAGCGAGATCCGCTGTCGTTGCCCGAGGAAATCGTCAGCGAAGCGAACAAAATCGGCGAGAAAGTAGGGATCCCCAGCGGCGATCATGATACGCCGCAGCTCAACATCGCTCAGTTGCAGAAGATGCCTCAAGATGCGCTGACCGCGATGGCGGAAGCGGAGGGAATCACGGTCGCCGAAACAGGCGGAAAGCAAGAATTGATCTTCTCGATCCTGAAGCAGCGAATGAAAGCCAATGGGCTGATGTTCGGTGAAGGGACGCTCGAGATTCTGCCGGATGGTTTCGGGTTTCTGCGCAGTGCGCAGTACCACTACGTTTCTTGCCCTGATGATATTTACGTCTCGCCAAGTCAGATCCGGCGATTTGGGCTGCAGACCGGCAGTCATGTTGCTGGTCAGATTCGGCCGCCCAAAGAGAACGAACGTTATTTTGCATTGCTGCGGATCGAGGCCATCAATCGCCGCGACCCGATGGCACGCCAAGCTCAAATTCCCTTTGATGAGTTGACCCCGCTGCATCCCGATCATCGCATCATGATGGAGCACGATAGCAAAGATTTGAGCACGCGGGTTGTCGACATGTTGACGCCTGTCGGGTTTGGCCAGCGTGGTTTGATCGTTAGTCCACCTCGGGCGGGCAAGACGATCCTGATGCAACAATTGGCAAAAGCGGTATTGAAAAATTATCCGGAAGCCTACGTCTTCATTTTGTTGATCGACGAACGTCCCGAAGAGGTCACCGATATGGAACGCGAAGTTCGCGGGCCACAATGTGAGGTGATTAGCAGCACGTTTGACGAACCGGCACAGCGGCATATCCAAGTCGCACAGATGGTGATCGAAAAAGCGAAGCGGATGGTCGAAACCGGAGTCGACGTGGTCATCTTTTTGGATTCGATCACCCGTTTGTCTCGAGCTCACAACAGCGAAGGTGAATCGACCGGCAAATTGCTAACCGGTGGACTCGACGCGGGAGCGCTGCAAAAACCGAAAGCATTGTTCGGATCGGCACGCAAGGTGGAAGAGGGCGGATCGCTGACGATTATGGCCACCGCCTTGGTCGATACGGGCAGCCGTATGGATGATGTGATTTTCGAAGAGTTCAAAGGCACGGGCAATTTGGAAATCGTGCTCGATCGATCGCTGGTTGACCGTCGGGTATGGCCGGCGATTGATATCAGCCGCAGTGGGACTCGTCGCGAAGAAATGCTGATGGATCCGGAAGAACATCGTCGTATTTCGGCGCTTCGCCGCGCGTTGGCCGAGCTTTCGCCCGCCGACGCGATGCAAGATCTAGTGACACAGCTTAGAAAAACCCAGAACAACGCCGAATTTTTGATGAGTCTTAAGGATGTCGATTGAGCTTAGTGGAGTGGACGGAAAGTTGCCAAAGGGCAGAATTGCGATTATCGCGAGTCGCTACAACGAAGCGATCTGCGACTCGTTGGTCAGTGGAGCGGAAAGGACGCTCGCCGAAGCCGGCTACGATAAGTCCAGCGTGGTGGTGGTGCGTGTTCCTGGAGCTTGGGAATTGCCGATAGTCGCAGCGCGGATGCTGAAGCAATCCAAAATGATTGCTGTAATCACGCTGGGCTGCGTCATCAAGGGCGAGACGACTCACGACGAGCACATCAACCGCGCGGTGAGCGAAGCGTTAATGCGGTTGTCAATCGAATCGGATTCGCCGGTCGGTTTCGGTTTGCTGACCTGTAACACGGTCGAGCAGGCGCTGCAGCGCAGCGGTGGAAACGTTGGCAACAAAGGCGAAGAAGCAGCCGAAGCAGTGCTCGAACTACTGCGTCTCGCCGAAAAAATGCGATAGGCTTCGGAGTCGGTTGTCCTCGGCTCAAACTTTCAGCAAATTAGCCGCTCGCGGCTAGCTGATTTTGTGAGCCGACGGCGTTAGCCGCGGGCCTAATGGCTTGGAATGACGATCGCAGGCCGGAATTCACCCTCTCACTGGGAGGGGTGGTTGCACTGAGCTTGCAAGTTGCAACCTCTAACACAACGAGGCCCCACCCAGAACTTGCTGCCGCTCGTTCTGACCTCCCCAAAACAAGTTTCGGGGAGGTGAAGTTGCGTAAGACCGTAGTCTGGACGGCAAGCTCCAAATTTCACGTTCCTAGCAGTTCGCGAAGTCGTTCGACGAGCTTTGCGGGGTTGTCGTGGCTGTAGGGAACTTGCTCCGCTTCCTTGCTGCTCAGGTGTTTCAGTTGGCATTCGCCTTGGCCCCATTCGTTGCCACCTGCGATGATCGCAAACGGGAATCCGTGGCTGTCGGCGTACTTTAGCTGGGCGCCGAGCTTCTTCGCTTCGGGGTAGACTTCGGTGCCAATCCCGGCTGCTCGCAAATTGCTCGCCAGTCGCAAGTAATCGTCGCGGTGGGACTCGTCAAAGTAGGCAACGAAAACCGACGCCGGAGTCGAGGTCGATGGAAGTAGCTTCAATTGCTCCATCGCGGCGATTAAGCGGTCTAGGCCAAGCGAGGCACCGATCCCAGGCAGGTGTTGTTTGGTGTACAGGCCAGCCAAGTTGTCGTAACGTCCGCCGCTGCAGACGCTGCCAATCGCAGGCAGATCATCGAGGATCGTTTCGAAAATAACGCCGGTGTAGTAGTCCAAACCACGCGCGATCGATACGTCCAAGCGAAGCCGTCGCACGGGGACGCCTGACGCCAATGCGCCTTCGTAGATGTCTCGCAGACGCCCAATCCCTTGAGCCGCTTTTTCGTTGCCGCCAGTGATCTCGGTCAGCTTGGCGAAAATCGCGTCCGCTTCGCCGGTGCACTCGGCAAGCTGCAGCACCGCTTCGGCTTGTGCGGGCTGGATCTCGGCGCTGGTGACCATTTCGTTGATCGTTTTCTCGCGGCCAATCTTGGTCAATTTATCGAGACTGCGGAGCACCGGGACGCTGCGATCGGCCAATCCCAAGTGGTCGAGCAAGCCAGTCAAAACGGCTCGGTTGTTGATGCTGATTGTAAACCGATCAAAGCCAATCGTTTCAAGCAGATTGTTGATCACCGCGACCGCTTCGATATCGGCCAGCACCGATTCGGTTCCGATCGTGTCAAAGTCGCACTGGATGAATTCGCGGTAGCGGCCAGCTTGCGGATTTTCGCCTCGCCACACCGGAGCGATGTGGTAGCGTTTAAACGGCGTCCCCAGCGTGCCGATGTGCTGAGCCGCAAAGCGTGCCAAGGGGACGGTCAAGTCGAATCGCATGCCCACATCGCGACCGCCGTTGTCCTTGAAGCGATAGATTTGGCGGTCGGTTTCGTCGCTGCCTTTACCCGTCAGGATTTCCAGGTGTTCGAGCGTAGGTGTATCGATCGGCGCGAAACCGAACGAGCGGAAAACCTCGCGAGCGGTTTGCATCAATTGCTCGCGCGGGATCATCACCGCCGGCAGGTAATCGCGGAAACCTTTGAGTGTTCTGGGCTGGATAAGCGACATAGTTCGGATCGGTGTGAGATGGATTACGAAAGCAGGGGAAGCGAGGTGGGGCGACGACTTCGCAGCGAGTCATGGTCGTTGCGATCAGGATCGGGGAACTGAGGCCCGAATAACGCGTCGGCGTACTCGTCGATTTGTTCGGGGGTCTCGAAGTATTTTTCGTAGCACCAGTCGTCTTCGAATTCACATTCTTTGGTGGTGTAATCGCGACAGATTTGAGGCCGCGTTTCGTAGATCCCGCAGCGATGATCGTCTTGCAAGTGCTGGCAGGTCGAGTAAACCAGCAAATACCAGGTTTCCCCTTCGACAAACACCGTGGCTCCCGGGTGCACGAGGTACCAGCGAATGAAGTCAAAATCGCGGCGATTGACCGGTTCATCGATCGGCAGAGCGAAATAGTGACAACATTTTGCCGTGCAATGTTCGCACAGATTCGTCCCCTCGGGGAATTGATCACGGCGTTTGCCGGTTGGGATCTGGCGTTTCCCGGTCGGGATCTGGGTTACAGTGCTCACCTGGGCGAATCTCCTCACGGCATTGGTGGTTCTAGGTCGATGCTGGATGTTGTAGAAACTACCAAAGCATCGATTGTTCAACAAAGCCCCTACATTTGGTTGGGGCGTGTTTTGGGGATAGTTCAAGCTCAAAAAGCTTGAAGGCATTAGGGGAGAGACTAATCAGTGGAAGTCGTGATTACAGCACTGGGGCCCGATAATGTCGGTTTGGCCGATCCGATCATTCACTACGCGACCGGGCAGGGGGCGCGGATTGCCGAGATCCAGATGTACGATCACGACGAAGAGCAACTGTTTGCGATGCTTTGTCGGATCGATATCCCGGCCAGCGAATTTGACCGTTTGTCCGACGCAATGCGGCAAATTGGCGAAGTCACCGGGTTGGCGATTCGTGTTTGGAGCAGCGAGTTGCGTGCCGAGCGTCCCCGCTTGGCCGTTTGCTGCACCTATCTGGAACACACGCCCCGAGCGATTCTCGAAGCGGTGCAGGATGGCAGCATCAATGCGGACGTCCCCGTCGTCATCTCGAATCGCAAGAAGCTCGCTCCGTTGGCCGCCGAGTTTGGTTCGGCATTTGAAATGATCGGTGACGGCCAAGGGGCATCCAATGATGCACTGATGGTCGAATTGTTGGATCGTTATGAAGTCGACTACGTTGTGTTGGCTCGCTACATGCGGATCCTGCCCCCCTCGACCTGCTGGCAATTTGCAGGCGGCCGAATCATCAATCTGCATCACGGACTGTTGCCTGGTTTTCCCGGATTTCGGCCTTATCACGATGCCTACGCCGCTCGCATGTTGACATTTGGAGCGACTTGCCATTTCATCATCCCCGAGCTTGACGCGGGCAACCAGACGATCAACCAACGCACCTTTGCCGTTTCGCCAGGAACCAAGATAGATGAGGTCATCCGGATTGGCGAAAGCGAGAATGAACCGGCCTGTTTAACCGAAGGGGTGCGCCGCGTGATCGATCGCGAAGTCTACTTGCACTTCCATCGCGTCGTCGCCCGCAAAGCAAAATAGCCGCGCACCCTGTGGGATAGGCTTCCTTCCTGTCATCCAAGCTTGGGGCATGCTTGGGCAGTTCAATCTATGCTGTTGATGCGACGTTTCGACTATCCATTTTGGCTTTGTTTTTGCTGCAGTGTTTCGCGAATGGTTAGTCACGAAGTGACGACACGGTGTAGCCCCGGACGCCAGTCCGGGGTTTGGGAACCAAAGCGAAGCAAGTCGCAACGCGACGACAGGAAACTTACTCGTGTCGCAACGCTTCGATCGGGTTCATGCGTGCGGCTCGGATCGCGGGATACAGTCCGCTGATCAGACCGACGGCGACCGCGATCACAACGGCTAACGGAATTGTGCCGTAAACGATCGTGGGTTCGGCTTCGCGGATCGCATCGGGAAGGGCCGCAAACTTTTCGGGGAAACCTGTTTGGACGACCCACATCAATCCGCTGAACATCGCAGGGCCTAAGAACCCAAGTAGGATGCCAAGGGTTGCACCGGCGAAGCTAAGCACCAGCGTTTCCGCCAAAAACTGACGTACGATGTCACCGCGTTTCGCACCGAGTGCACGGCGAATGCCGATTTCTCGAGTACGTTCGGTGACGCTCGCAAGCATGATGTTCATGATTCCGATCCCACCCACGATCAGCGAGATACAGGCAATCAAAATACCAATCCCCAGGAACATCATCCGTAAGTTGCGGGCTTGTTCCAGGAGTTCCAGCGGGACGACAACGGCGACGTCGTTGACCGCGGCATGTTTGGGTTCAAGCATGTACTCGATCATCGCCGCTGTGCTGCGGACTTGATCGACCCGCTCGACCTGCAGCGTGATCTGGTTCAGTTCCATGATTTCGACTTGGAACTGGCCGCTACGCCGCGTCATGATCGTGTCGCCGACTCGTTTTCGCAACGTCTGAATCGGGATGTAGACGTCCGAGGAATAGTCTTGAGAGTCAAGCGATCCCCCGATCGCCGCGGAAGGATTCCGAGCTTTAAGCACTCCGACAATTTTGAAAAAGTCTTCGCTTTCAGGGACATACACCCGTTTGCCGAGCGGTTCTTCATAGGGGAACAAGCGGTCCGCCACGCCTGCGGAAATCACGCACACGGTGGCCGAGAGAATACCGTCGGCATCGGACAAAAAGCGACCTCCACCCTTGCGGATGACCAGACTGTTCACGTCATCGTAAAGTGGCGTGCAGCCGACAAGTCGCCCATCCAAGACGCGGTCCTGGTAACTAAATTGGCGGCGAATTTCGCGGATCGGAATCGCCGCTTGGATCGTAGGGACCGTGCCCAGAATCAATTCCAAATCGCTACGCAAAAGTCCATACTTGCTGGCCGACATGCCCGCCATCTTTTCGTCTGGCGGTTTTACGCTGCGGACGATGATGGTGTTTGCACCGAGCGACTCGATTTGCTTTTGGACCTGATCGCTTGCGCCTTGGCTGATCGCGGTCAACACGATGACCGCCCAAACGCCAATCAAGATTCCAAGCATCGTCAAACCCGTTCGCAGCGGATGCAGCGAAAGGCTTTTGATACCAAGTTGCCATGTTCGTAACCAAAGCATTACGATTGCCTTGCAAGAAGTTGGACGACGTTTTCGTGCTGGGCAGCACGTGCGGCAGCGCGTTTTTCTTCGCTGATCAATTCATCGCGATCAAGCATCCCATCTTTCAGTCGAACGATTCGCTTGGCACGCTCGGCAACGTCATCTTCGTGAGTCACCAAAATGATTGTGCGGCCTTCTTCGTTCAGTTCATCGAAGATGGCGAGGATTTCTTCGGTTGTCACCGAATCCAAGTTACCCGTCGGTTCGTCGGCGAGAATGAAGAAGGGGTCGTTGATCAAGCTGCGTGCGATCGCAACACGCTGTTGCTGGCCACCCGAAAGTTGAGACGGGCGATGGTCCAAGCGATCCGCTAATCCTACTCGAGCGGCCATTTTTTTGGCTCGTTCCAGTTCTGCTGCACCCAGTCGGCCTTGGTAATAGAGCGGGACTTGGATGTTTTCCACGACGCTCAGTTGTTGGATCAAGTTGTAGGATTGAAAGACAAAGCCGATCCGCTTGCTGCGAAGATCGGCGAGTTGGTCGTCGGTCAAGGTGATGATATCGTCGTCGCCCATCATCAGGCTTCCCGAGGTGGGCTGGTCAAGACACCCGAGCATGTTCAGTAGCGTACTTTTGCCGCTTCCGGACGGTCCCATGATCGCGACGTAATCCCCTTCGGGAACGTCAAACGAGACGCCGCGAAGTGCCCGTACCGTCTCGCTCTTGAGCACGTATTCTTTTTTGAGATTACGGATCGACGTCGCCATTCGTTGCGACGAGGTGCTAGACACCTCCACAGGCCGCGTTTCAGAGGAATACGCTTCCTTCATACTCATCGCGGTCCCCCGCCACCTTGCGACATGCGTTTTTGCATCGCGCTGGTCAGTTCGGATTCCGTGACCATGCCATCGCCATCGGTATCGGCTTCGACGAGCGACCCACGCCGTCGTTCATCTTCGACCGCATCAATTTCGTCTTTTGACAGTTTGCCGTCGCCATCGGTGTCGGATTGCTGGATTCGCGTCTTTGCGATTGTGGCGGGGTCGGGACGACCACTTTCTGCGGAGCTGCCCCCACCCGGTCCTGCGTTGCCTGGACCAAAACCGCCCGGTCCGCCCTGTCCGCCGCGGTCTCGCGGTGGTCCGCCTGCCTCGTCACGGTTTCCCGCTTCCGAGTCCATCGTCTCACCGCCGCGAGTGGTATCTCGTGCACGATCGGCGGCGATTTCACGCATGTCGCTGTTGTCGGTCTGTTCAAGCTCGGGCAAATCCATCAGCGTCAGGAATGAACGAAGGTTCAGCACGACCGTTTCACCTTCCTCAAGTCCTTCATCGATACAGGCCATCGTGTCATTGGTCGCCCGGATCGTGACTTCGCGAGTTTCGAAAGCCTGAGGTCCCATTTTCACGAGTGAGTACATTTTCCCGCCGTGTTCGTACAGCCCTTGAATTGGAATCTGAGTCGCATTGGGTATTTGCTCAACGAAAATCTGGACCTCGGCCGTCATCCCGGTGCGGATATTGTCAGGCGGACCAATGATCTCGACCCAGGTGGCATATTCTTTGATCGACGAACTGAAAAAACTGCCTGGTTCGGCATAACGGTTGACCTTGACGACAGCTCCCTTTAATCGCAAGCCAGTTACCGATTCGACAGCGATTTTGGCGGGCATGCCAGCCTGGATCAACGTGATTCGCGACTCGTTGATTTTACACTTTACTTGCATTTGACTGGGATCGGGCAAGCGAATGATGGCTTGGCGTTCACGCACCGTCGCTCCCGCTTCGACCACGAATTCCGCGTTGCCGCCTCGTGAACTGTAGCGGTTCGCATGGACCACCACGCCTTCCGAAGGAGCGGAAATAACGCAGTTTTCAATCTGCTTTTTCACGTCGGTTAGTTCTTGCTGCTCTTCGGCCAACCCGCTTTCGGCTGCGGCGAGTTGAGCCTTGGCCGCTTCGATATCACTATCGAATTGAACCAGCATTTTGCGTTTTGTCAGATCTCTCAACACCCGCAGTCGGCCCTCGGCGGCTTGCAGTTGGTTTCGGGCGTTGGCAACGGCGTACTTGTCGGCGTCGAGTTGCAACGATTTGACGAGTCCCTTGGCCACCAAACGCTCGCTGCTTTGCAACGCCAACTGGTTTATGCGAAGCTCTTGTTCGGCGATCGCCTTTTCGCTCAAAATCGCCTTTTCTTCGGTTTTGAATACCCCTTCGAGATATTCTTCGCGGGCAATGGTGGCTTGTTCGACAAGTGCATTTGCCGTCGCAACGTTGGCTGCGGCAGTGATCACTTGAATGCGAGATTCTTTCAGTGTCAGCTCTAGCTGCGACGCGTCCAATTCGACCAGCTTGTCACCTTTGGAAACACGAGCTCCTTCGTCGATCACCCACAAGATGGCGGTTCCAGAGCTATTGCCTCGTGATTCGACTTGGCAGGTAACTTCGATATTACTGCTGCTCTCGATTTCGCCTTGTTCGAGCACGATGTGGTCAAAGGGCGAAACGATGACGGGGGACGTAATCAAGTCTTTGGTGGAAATGCCCTCCGCCCGTTTGGCGAGGTAGCTGTACACAAACCAGCCTGCGGTTCCTGCGAGTACCAAAAACACGAGAAATCCAGCCAAAAGGCCCCCACGTCGATGGCGGGCCGAGGCCAGGCGGGAAGCTGGTTTGATCATTGCAAACGGGTGGGAATGAAGGGGGGGAAGGACATCATTTCGGCTCTGATCTGGGCGGAGCCTTTGTTTAAACCACGCCCAGTGACGAAAGTATCGGTCGCTAAGGCGATTCACGCCCCCTCATTGTAATCAAGCCTCGAAATAACGATTGTCATCGATATGCAAATTAGCCGGAATCTTTGTGGCAAGCTCTTCTGGTGTTAACGAAAATCGGGGGTTGATCTCCACTTTGACCCCCTCGGCGACCGTCGCTCCGGCCGCTTCGAGCCAGCGGCGATGTTGCGCCACAATCGCTTCTCTGGCTAATTTAGGTGTATCGTTCTCCGCTCCGTCGGCATTCTTTACTGGCGCAAATCCTTCACTTGGAAGGACTTCGACCACAAATGCGTTTTTTGCACTGGGTAACAAGTCGAAGATGAACTTTTCAAATTTCACCGCGTTGGGTTCGCTCGGGGTGACCACGTTTTGGTTGGCATCCAAGTAAGGCACCTTTTTCTGAGCGCGATGGAATGGCAGCGATGACGTGTTCTGGCTGGCTCGGCAGAGGAAGTCGACGTCGATTACATGCACTCCGATGCTGCCCGCCCATAGTTTCAATTGGCCGTCCGCGTCAGTCGCTTCGGCTGCTTTTTGAGGCAAGTCGCTGTATTCGATTACTTGAACCTTGCCTCCAGCCAAAGCGATGTTTCCGACTTTTTCCATCGCATAGCGTTTACGAATGACTTGCGTGGTCATCTCGCTGCCGGACAACAAATGGTGCCCGATCAGCGTGGGCTCGCAAACGTTGACAAGCGGATTGTCGACTTGGAAATAGGACAGACATTTCACACCCCGTTTTTTCGCGTCATCGAGGCATCCGTTGCGGTCCAGTGCCCGCACGGTTCCGCCATGACCATCGGGGCTGAGGGCGAGTGAGCTTTTCGAAGCCATCAGCAGTTTGCCCGTTTTGGCATCCACCGCGGGCATCGTGCCTTGGCGAAAGATCCGCACGTCATCGGGCGCCATGCCGAGAAAGTTGTTCTCTTGGAAATAGGCTCGTGTTTCAGCGTCGGTCGCATCGCTGGTCATAATGTAGAACGGAATCGCGACGCCGTACTTTTGGCCAATGGCCAGCAGCCGATCAGCGAAAATCTGAAACAGCGTACGGTTCGAAATGGGCCCAACCGGAAACATGCCTTTGGGCAGGTCAAACCCCAGTCGTGTGCCTTGGCCACCCGCGACCAGGATCGCTCCCACTTCGCCCGCTCGCAGCGCCGCTTCCCCACGCTCGCGTGCTTCGTCAACGCTCCACTTCGCTCCGCTGCCGTCGGCGCGAACCGAAGGCGGAGTCTCGGCATTGGCTGCAAGCGATTCAAAATCGATTTTCTCGTCTTTCCCCGCCACCAGCGTCGCGATCGTTTCAAAGTCGACGTCTTCGATTTGAGCCGCCAAGTTTTGGCGTTCCTCGTCGGAGAGTTCATCCCAGTAATCCAGGACATGCTCTTGTGAATATTTGGCGAGTTGCGATTTCAAGGACTCGAGATTCATTGTTTGAAGCATGGGAAACGAGGATACGGAAAATTTTGTCTAAGTGCAAATTGAGCACATTCGCGGTCTAGCCGCAAAACTTGTGCCGGTGGACGCGATCGATGTGCTATGCGTTGGACACGAAACGCGGCCCCTCAAACGTTCTGTCCTAAAACGATAAACCGCTAACGCGAGAAATTCCATCCGCTGTTCTCGTACCGCTGTTCGCACAATGTTTCGATCTGAGCCTGCGGTAGAGCTTCACGCCAAGTCTCGCGGCCTCCGAACACATCCACGAGATCACGTTTCAGTTCCGCTGGGTCGATATCAATGTTGGTAATGAATTGTTCGTGATCCCGCTCGGCACGGTAATCAGGCTGCCGCGGTGCGAATTTTAAACAACGAGCAATCAACGCCAAATCACCGTCGTACAACAGGGTGCCATGATACAGCAGATGATGGCGGGCCATCCGCATGCTGTTCCCAGAGAACTTGCAATTGTTGAAAGTTAAATCGCATGTTCCCTGAAATTGAGCCGCCTCGGTCGCTGCTTGGAATTGGCGATTGACTGCGGTTTGCAGATGCTGCATCACAAATTGATGAGTCACATCGATGCGGGCCAAGTCGGGACGCAAATCCAGATCAAGCACCACGCTGTACATCAAGCATCCAGGCCCTCCGACCACGGAGGCTCCACCCGTGCAGCGGCGAAAAATGGGGATTTCTTCGCTGCGGCAGAAATCGATATCGACTTCTTCGGCAACACGCGACGATCGGCCAATGATGACGGTAGGGTGCTCGAATTCCCAGACGCGAATGAACTCGCACGATCCTCCCGCGTTGGACGTTTGCTCTTCCGCGATCAGCAATAACGCTTCGTCCATCGCAATGTGATGGGAAGCTTTGGTCAGGGGATGGGCGACAATCTGCATTCTTTCTTAGTCTCCGCGTAGCGAGTCAAGCAGCGGCATTTTTGCGACTTGACGCACCGCTAACAATCCTGCCAGCAACCCGAAGACGACGATACCAATCACGATCAACAGTGGCTCGATCCAAGGTGGATTTATCCCGCTTAGAATGCCGTAGGGCAAAACCGCCAACATCGCACAGACCGCACCGCAACCGATTCCCACCAACAGCAGGATGCTGGTTTCACGCAGCACGATGGCCGATAATCGTTGGCGAGTAAACCCGATCGCTCGCAACACCGCCAATTCGCTACGTCGCTCCAGCACGCTTCGCAATTGAGCGATCGCTAATCCGACGGTTCCCAATAGCAGTCCCAACGCCCCGAGACTTTGGAACGTACGAAGGTAGGTGTTTTGCACCGCCATCATGCTCGCCAGAATCGATTCGCTTTGCGAAACGTCCATCCCGACATCGCCCAGCCGGTTTTCGAGCGCCGAAGCGGCCTGAGCCATCTTGTCCGGTGCTGCATCAATCAGGAAGTAGCGATAGCCACTGAGATTGGAAAATTGCGTTTCAAAATTGGATTCACCGATCAGCAATTTGCCTTGCAGCAGCGTGTTCGATAACAATCCCACCACTTTCAGATACAGCGGTTTACCGGGTTCAAATTCAAACGCCTTGGTTTCACCGATTCCCTTTTGCATCTGCAGACTCCACATCGCGGTGTTCAAATCGATGATCACCGGAATCGGATCCTCTGCGGTTCCCTTGGCTGCGGGCGAAAGCAATTCCCAAGGCGATTGGCCATCCGCAACCGCCGCATATTTCGCCCATTCAAAACCAGGTAAACGCTCGGGGTTTTCATGGAACAGGTTGGCAAACGATGCAGGAACGCCCAGCACGGTGGGGCTGGTCGCTTGGTACAAGTTATTGCAACTCGCGTCCTGCCCGGCTCGCATTCGCATCGGTGCCACGATTGCATTGGCCATTTCCGCTGCGTCCTTGCCCATCAAGTCCTCGCGGATTTGAGGATTGGCAAAGTCGCGATAAAGTGGTTGGGCGGTTTGCGAGACAAGATCGAAACCGCCGCTGCCCGCTTCGGTCGGCCGCAGCCGAAATGCCGTGATGGCGATAATCAAAAACGCGGCGGTTGCCATCAACCCGATCGTCAACGTGCTGCGCAGCGGATGTCGTGCGGCGTTCCGCGTCGCGAGCGAGCGATACGAGGAAAGCGTGGTAACCGAATCGTTGGATCGCAGATGCGGCTGTCTTAGTCGGGTGTAGACCAATGTCAGTGCGGCGACGAGCAACAACATGCCGCCGCCCACAAAGCCACCCGCCGCAGCTTGACCGCCCGCCTGGGCCCCCAATGCCGCGACGATCACGGCCAGTACACCCAGGGAAATCGCCGCGATCCGCAACCGTGACACGCGACGAGTTTTTCCTTTTTGCGAAGTCGTTGCCGATTGATCTTGGTCGGTTCCCGTCAACAAACTGCGTGCGTCGACTCGTACGATCGACCGAACCGTCAATGCCAACGTGGCCATCGCAACGACCCAGCTAACGGTCGAACCAATCAGCAAGCTTCGCAATGTCCAGTGGAATGTCAAAAAAGGCACCGTGACCGCACCGACCCACCACGATCGTAGCGCCCACAACACAAACATCGCATAGCCGATACCGGCGATGATCCCCAGTACGACGCCGATCGTTGCCACGACGGCTCCTTCACTGAGCACCAAACGTCCAAGCCGACGTGGGGTCCATCCGATCGCCAGCAGCGTACCGAGTTGTTTTAGTCGCTGTGTCAGCCCCAGTCGGAACAGCATCGCGATCAGCATTACTGCCGCCAGAATGACAAAAAAGCTAAGCGACAAGAAAAGGGCGTCAAACGGTGTCGTTCCTCGCGATGCGGCGAGTTGCTGCTCGCGAATGCGGTGAATCGACCAACCAAGATCGTCAAACGAAGGCTCCAACGAGCTGAGTATTTTGGATTGCAGTTGGGCTTCGCTTTCGTTTTTGGCGACCTTGATACGAAGCCCCGTCGTGTTTCCAAACCGGCTGCCAAACAAACGTTGACCCTCGGCCAATGGCAAGAACGCTTTTGGAGTTAGCCGAAAATCATTCCAGTACTCGTCATCTGCCGATTCAATGTCGCGAGTCAATTTGAAGGGCAAATCCCAATTGCTGATCGAATCCTGGTCGGTAACGCCTGGCACCGTGGGGGTCAGATCGGGATCGTTGTAGACCGTGGGCGGCTTGTCAAACACCGCTTCGCGTGATCGACGATAAGGTTTCGCCGGACGCGTAATCGGAACGATGTCGGTGACGACGGCAGAAAAGGTACGCTCAATCTCGTTCCCGTTTTCCACTTCGGGTTCGTAATAGGCAATCCGCAGTGGGGTGCCGATTTCCGCTTCAAGCTGTTTCGCAGTCCAGTCGTTAATGACCAACGGGACAAGGGGTGCGTCGTTGGTTGCACCTGAGGGAGTGCGGCTTGCCTTAGCAGGCAACGTGTAGTCCAGGGGTAAGCCCGGCGTGGAATCGATCGCCGTGATCGTGCTGTAGGGAACCGAGGCAATCACCTTGCCGTTTTCGTCGACTCGTTCGATGGCATTGGCCAGATACGTGCAAACTTCGGTCACGCGGTCACGCCCCAGTGCGTGCACGGTCTGCTCGACAACTTGCTCGGGAAGCAGCAGTTGATCGCTGGCCAGTGACACATATTCAAAAATCGTCTCGCTGTCGGTTCCCTCGTCCCCTTCGCCGACAAAGGCCTGTTTGACCTGTTTCAGATCCAACCCGAGTGCCTCGAGCGTGATGTTTAACGCAGAGGGTGCGATAGCCGAATCAAATAGCAACAAATTTGCTTGTCCCTCACGTTGCAGCGCCTCGGCAACGGTTTCGCGGAGAAGGTAAACGTTCAGTGGGGCTGCTTGGCTGGCGGTGACGGAAAATCGTCCCAAACCGCGATCTGGAATGATGCTCAGCACCTTCATTCGCGGCAGGCCTTCGCTTTGGATGTCGCGGCGGCCCAGTGGACTGTCGGCGGGCACGGCGGCTTCGACCGGCAGTCGCACCGTGACTAAGTCTCCGACGTCCACCCCTAACTCGGTCGCAGTCGCCTGGTTCAGAACCACCCCTTCGTCGCTGGGCAACACGTCCGGACGAACACTTTGCACGCCCAGTTCCCAGAAATTCTCGTCACATCCGATCAATTGCACCGAACCGGCGCGATGGGTGACGTCGCCCTCGGCGTTTTCGGATTCGACAATCCCTGCGGGAAAGAAAATCAGCGAGACGGCTTCTACGGAATCGCCTGTGACTTGTTGACTGTTGAAAAAATGGCCCGGTGCGACCATCGAATCGGTGCGTCCGAGTCGTTCGATCGTCAATTCACGCAGACTGCCTCGCATCGAATCGCCAACCAGCAAAGCTCCGACAATCACCGCGGTGGCCGTCGCGACACCCAGTGCGACCGATGCCGACACTCGCCAAGAATGGCGTACCGACGACATGACCATCGATTTCATGCCGAACGACGTTGTCAAGCGTTGGGTTCGGGGCGTTGGGTTCTCTGTTTCCATTGTCATGTTGACCACCAAGGATTCCTCACAATCGGCACAATCGCTCTGTCCATCATGGTGACGGTTGTGCCGTGTTTAGCAATCCCGCGTCACAGGTTTGAGTCGCGGAATGAAAGCAACCGATCCACTTGATCATACGGCCAAACGGATTTGGCTGACGGTATCGCTGGATTTCGCCTCGCGATTGATTTCGCGGTGTGACCAGAGCAGGCCCGACCCTTGTGGGGGAATCGTGGCGAAAGGATGAGCTTCGCTTGGCCAATTTGCGAGAAACGAAACGACGTCGGTTGCGATTTGCCCTCGGCCTGCTGGTGATCAGCGGGGGGTGTGTCAGTAGCGATGCGGAGCGCTGGCCTCGTTCAAGCTACGCAGCAAAGGGGCGAAGTTCCGCAGATAGCACTATCCCGAGTCAAACTGTCGCGAGTCGCGCGGTCACGGGCGATCCGCAATTAACCAGCCCATCCACTGAAACGTCTCCGTTTCGATTGACTGGGTATCCGATTCGTCCTGCGGGTCCGAAAACGGCCAGGTCCACCGACGATTTGGAAACGTTGGCGAAGCAAGTTGAAAGTCGACCGCAGCACTCACCTTCGGGCGTCACGCTGGGGCGCCCGCAATCATTTTGGCCTGCGTCGCCACAAACGCCGCCGACCGGTTTTGCGGCAGAGCCAAACTTGCCAAAGGATAATCCCTCGCAAACTGCAGCCTCACCTGCCAATCTCGCATCAGCTCCTCTGGGCGATTCGATGGATCTCGGGGGAGATCTTTTGTCTGGTGATTTGGAATTGCCGTCGGTTCAAGCGACATCGCTTCCGATAGCGACTAATACCATCAACGGTTTGCCCACACGGCCGATCAGCGAAAACGAAATGCTTCACTTGGCATTATCGCAAAGTCCGGTGCTTCGTCCGCTAGGGCTACGGATTTTGGAATCGCCCGAATCTGCCACCACCGTTTACGACCGCAGCATTTCCGCGAGCGATCCGTTTTTCGGACCGCAAGCCGCATTGGCTGCATTTGACAGCACGCTGTCCGCCAGCGCCACGTCCCAGAACAACGATCGTGTTTTTAACAATGCAACGCTCGGCGGTGACGTCCAAGAGTTGACGCAAGATTACGCGACCTTCAACGCGGGGATCCAGAAACGGACATTCTCGGGTGCCGTTTGGGATCTGACGACTCGCAAACAATACGATGCCAATAACCGTGCGGCGAATCGTTTCCCCAGTTACTGGGAAACGCAGCTCGAAGCCGGCGTGCGTCAGCCGCTGTTGCGAGGCGCTGGCAAGGAATTCAATTCGATTGCGGGCCCGAATGCTCAGCCCGGATTTAATTTTTCAAAGGGCATCATGATTGCCCGTTTGAATACTCGCATCACCGAAGCCGATTTTGAAATTGCGGTACGCACCTTTGTACGCGACCTGTACGCGGTGTATTGGGATTTAAAGCGTCAATACCGCAGCTACGAAAGTATCGTAGCTGCGAGAGATCTCGCCTATCGAACCTGGCAGGGCGTGTTGGCTCGCAGCCATGCGCAAGTCGATGGGGGCGAGGCGAACAAAGAGGCTCAGGCACGAGCGAAATACTATCGCTACTGTCGCGAAGCCGAATTGGCACTGGGCGGCGGCGATTCCGAAACCGGGTTGTTTGCAACGGAGCGGCGATTGCGGCGAATGGTCGGATTGCCGACCAGCGATGGTCAGATCTTGCAGCCGATCGAAGACGGGCCGGAAGCGGAGTTCCATTTCGACTTTGAAAGTGTGTTCAATCAGGCTTTGGCCAATCGGACCGAACTGAAGCGGCAGAGTTTGAAAGTCCAGCAACAGCAGTTGCAGTTGGTGGCCTCAAAGAATTTCTTGCTGCCTCAATTGGACATGATCGGACGATATCGACTTCGTGGTTTCGGCGACGATTTGACGGGGAATGACCAGCAGCGATTTGGCAGTGCTTATGACGATTTCTTCACTGGCGATCATCAAGAGTGGGAATTTGGGCTAGAGCTGGGCGTCACTGCAGGACGCCGACAGGCCCGCGCGGCGGTACGCAACGCCACGCTGTTGTTGGCGAAAGAACGCAACCTGTTAGCCGAACAGCAACGAACACTCGAATTTGAAATCAAGGATGCGATCGCCGAGGTCGATGCCGCCTACGCTTCGCTGAACTACTCGCGGTTACAATACGAAGCCGCGCAAGATCGTTTGCGTTCCTCGGAGGTGTTGTTCAATTCGGACAAGATTCAAATCGAATTCTTGCTCGATGCTCAGGAGGCGTTTGTGCAAACCGAACGTCAATACGCAGCCGATTTATCTCGCTACTCACTGGCGATCGTATCGGTAAGTGCCCAGTCCGGCACGCTATTGGACGATGTCGGCATCCACCTGCAAAACGGCAGCTCGCAAACCCACGCGATCTACACGCCTGCGGAATAGTAGCCCATTTCTTCGAAAACGCAAAAGTCGAAATGCGACGAATTCTCGAGCTGCGTGGGACGTCGATTGAAAAAAGTGGGCTAGGCTTCCAGCCTGTCATAGCATCCTCGACATGCTGGAAGCCTATCCCACATTACCAAATCCGCAGTAATTAAGTCGACGGAGAATCGGTGGACTTGGCTTTTTCAAGCATCTTCAGTTGCGACTCGGTGCAATTATCAACCCAAACCTTGATCGGTTCACCATAGGCAGGACCGATCTCTGCTTCCTGAAGTACTTGCATTACGCGATGAGTGACAACTTTACGCGATCGAAGATTTACAAAGTCTTCGCCATTCCATTTTGATCCGTCAACAACGGGGCGATAAGCCGGCAACACGATGGGCAGCTCAAACTGATCTAATTCTGTGGCACAGGTACGAAACGCTTGTTCGGATCCAAAATATTTCAGTTTTCCTTTTTGGCACTTTCGACAGGTCCCATAGGGCATACGACAGTCCTCACACACCATTGCTGATCCGCAGGCCGGGCATTTGGGGATCGTCCCATTGTAGACAACTGCGCGATCCATGGATGAATCACCAAAGCACAATGCCCAAAGCTGCTGCTGAGTCGGCTGTACGGCTGTGGATCAAGCGGAACAGCTCGATAGTTGGTGAAGCCTGCCTGCTTCAAAATCTGATTCGACTCACTTGAGAAGATATTATAGCCCTCCGTGCAGCTAAAAGCTTTTCCGTTGGTACTGCTACGCATATTGAACTTTCCGTGTAGCAACTCACCATAATGATGCCCATTTTTGCACCGAAGGTCTCGATGCACTACTTCCTCCGTCTCAACAAAAACATCCTCGTCGCCTTGAATGTTAATCCAGCTATCGTCCCGCTCGGCTCGTCGTAAAAGTCACCAAACGTCAATGCGTAGAAAATTCTCTCGAGGCAGCTTCCTGAGTGATCGTAATGTATGAATTCCAAGCGATTGCTCCTTTTCTTTCTTATCTGGCGACACTGGCTGTTCAGCCCGATGACTCCTTGCGTGCTGCTCAGCCGAACAGATCTTGGATGTCCAGTGCAGTGGCACACGGTTGGAGTGGCAGAAGTTGCTCGCCGAGTTTGGCCACGGTGCGGTCCGTGTACTCACCGTTTTTAGGTTCTCGGAAAACATGCACGCAGCGGCCTTGCACGTCCACAATCCAGTACTCGACGATCTTCGCTTCGGCATACAGTGCAGCCTTCTCGATCAAGTCGGACTTCAGTGTGCTGTCGGAAACTTCAATTGCCAGCTTTACATCCGCCGCCGACGGATGCTGATCGCGATAGCGACCTGCACGGATCCAAAGCAGGTCCGGTTCAGGACGGCTGTCTAGCTCCGAGATCGTTAAGCCGGTTTGGACCGTTACGCGGATCTGGTCTCTTGGCGCACTGTGAGCAGACCAGTCGGTCAGGTAAATGATGTAGTCATCGTGAGCAGGTCCGGCCGGATTCCTCTCGCGTATCTCCCCACGGATTAACTCAATCTTGCGATTCAGGTGATCAAACGCTCCACGCTCGACCATTCGGCCGTATTCTTCCACGGTTAAATGCAAACCCGTGCTCATTGGTTGGAACCTTGGTTGACAAAACGCCGGTGTAATTTAAGTGGATTGATTGTACCATCACGGTCAGCCAGCAGGTGAGTCCGAAAATCGACCGTGATCGGTGAGGGTGGGCTATGATGGTCGAATTGCAACTTGCCATAGCCAGTGATTCAAAATCCATGAACCAGCCTGTTGAAGCCGATGATGCGTCGGAACAGCCCTCTCCCGGCAAACCAAAGACTTCGCTATTGGGAGTTTTCAAGACGCTGGTCATCGCCATCGTGGTGGTGGTTTCGCTGTTGAGTTTTCCTAGTGTGCTGCCTTGGATGGTGGCGTTCTGGTTGGTTTGGGCTTCCGTCTTGCTCTTTAGGAATCGGCCAGGTTGGCTTCCGCTGGTGACCTGTTTCGTCATCTTGGCGGTCAAGCTGGTGCCACGTACGCCTGCGATGATCGTGTTCGGGTGCGTGATGCTGCTTGTAGTTGCCATCAGGATTCGCTATCGACATCACTCGTTGTTCGATCGACGGTTCGCAGGGCTTTGCGTCGTGGTATTGTGGGGGTGTTGGGGATGGATGTTCTATGAGTTCCACGCGATTGCCAATTTTAGTCGCACGCTGGTGCTGGATCCTTCCCGGCCCGTGGTCTGTCTGGGCGACAGTTTGACACAAGGGATGATCCCTGATCGAGGATACCCGGGTGCTTTGGAAGCGATGATTCGCGTGCCGGTTGTGAATCAAGGGTTTTCGGGGATCGCGACGTCGCAAGCGCTGGGGCAAATGGAACGCGTGCTTGCCGATCATCCTCAGGTGGTCGTGATTGAACTCGGTGGCCACGATTTTCTAAAGGGACACTCGCGAGCGGCGACAAAGGCGAATCTTCTCAAAATGATCCAAGCCTGTCGCGATCACGATGCGGAGGTGATTTTGATGGAAATCCCGCGAGGATTCATCTTCGATCCGTTTGCAAGTCTCGAGCGTGAGATCGCTTACGAGCAGGATGTCCAGCTTGTTGCCGATACCTGGCTACGGCAAATTGTGGTGATGAGTCCCGTGGCACCGCCGGGCATGTGGATGCCTGAGTCCCAGTTGAGTGATGACGGGATTCATAGTAACCCGGCGGGCAGCAAGGCGATCGCCGTGCGGGTCGCTGATGCTTTGCGAAAAATGGTGGGCGACGAAATTCAGGTCACCCCCATCGCGAAAAACAGGTGAACTGAGGCTGAGTTCCGAAAAAACTTGCCTTGCAAATCGCGATCGATTAACTTCGTCGATTGCGGTCCTATTCAACGGCTGTCCGGTATTGACGCTACAATTTACGTCAACCTGTCAACGCCTACTTGTCTTCAAACTCACATTCGTGGTCGCCACAACTCATGACTTCCAATCTTCGAATTTTCTTGCTCACCTTTGGGCTCTTCCTTTCCGGGACGCTTGCCGCGTCGGCCACCAACGTCGTGTTCGTCATTTCCGATGACCAGGGCTACGGGGATCTGGCGTGTACCGGCAATCCGATTATCAAGACGCCCAACATCGATCATCTTGCAACGGAAAGTTCCGGGCTGAGCGATTACCACGTTGCCCCGACTTGTTCTCCCACACGTTGCTCGCTGTTGACGGGGCACTGGACGAACCGCACCGGTGTCTGGCACACGATCATGGGGCGATCGATGTTGCGAGAAAACGAAGTTACGGTCGGTCAAATGTTCAGCGATGCTGGCTATCAAACCGGCATGTTCGGAAAGTGGCACCTCGGCGACAACTATCCCTATCGTCCCGAAGATCGCGGCTTCACCGAAGTCTATCGTCATGGCGGCGGCGGTATCGGGCAGACGCCTGACGTGTGGGACAACGCGTACTTCGACGGTTCCTATTTTCACAACGGCAAGATCGTTCCGGCAGAAGGCTTTTGCACCGATGTCTTCTTTGCTCAGGCGAATTCGTTCATTAGCAAGTGTGCGAAAGAAAAGAAGCCTTTCTTTGCCTACATCTCCACGAACGCGCCGCACGGTCCGCTGCATTGCCCGCAAAAATACTTGGACATGTATCAAGACCAGTCCGATAACATTGCAGCGTTTTATGGCATGATCACCAATATTGATGAAAACGTTGGCAAGACCCGTAAGCTCATCGAAGAGCTTGGGATCGCCGACGACACAATCTTCGTATTTACCACGGACAACGGATCGGCCAGTGGTGTGAAGATTTACAACGCGGGCATGAAGGCCGGAAAGGGCAGTCCTTACGACGGCGGACACCGCGTCCCGTTTTTCCTGCATTGGCCAGCCGGTGGCATCACCAAGCAACATGACGTTGATGAGTTGACGCATGCCGTCGATATCGTGCCGACGCTGCTCGAAATGACAGGGGTGAAAAAGCCGGAGGGTGTGAAGTTTGATGGGGTCTCGATCGCCGCTCTGCTGGATCCGGCCAAAGACGTCGATTGGCCCGAGCGTTTCGTCATCAGTGATTCACAGCGTGTCCGCGATCCGATCAAATGGCGAGGTTCGTCAGTGATGTCGCAAAAGTATCGTCTGATCAATGGCAAGGAACTTTATGACATCACCGTCGATCCCGGCCAGAAGAAAAACATCGCCAAAGAACATCCCGAAGTCGTTGCGACGATGCGAGAGTTCTACGATAAGTGGTGGGATGAATTGGAGCCCACGTTTGCACAGACCACAGAGATCCATCTCGGACACCCCGACCACCCCGTGGTCAGCATGACCGCTCACGATTGGATCCAAAAAATCTATCCGCCGTGGCATCAAGGATCGATCCGTGCGGCCGACCGGAAGCACCCGAATTCCGATAAGCTAACTCACGAGGGACACTGGGCGGTGAAGGTGGTTCGAGACGGCAAGTATCAGGTCTCGCTGCGGCGTTGGCCGGCGGAGTCGGCAGTGGCCATCAATGCTTCACTACCAGCCGGTGAAAATGTTCCTGGTGCAGCGCAGGCGTTTCGTACCACGCCGGGTAACGCCATTGGTGCTACGCATGCGGTGCTCCGAATTGACGACAAGGATCTCGATCGAAAACCTGTTGGGAGCGGTGCTGATGAAGTCAGCTTCGTGACCGAGCTCAAAAAGGGATCGTATCGGCTGGCCCCGATCTTTGAGATCAAAGAAGGTGAACTCGGCGCGTACTACGTCGTCGTCACAAGCCTCAATTGACGAGCGGTTTCGCTCGCCAGCGGGTTAAGTCGAGAGCCGCGACTAGCGGGGTTGTAGATTTTGTGAGCCGCTCGCGCGTGAGCGGCCGGGTCCCTCGCGACCCGGTGCCTTACGGCCCACGGCTCACATGTGCGGGAGCCGTGCCAAGTCATCGCCCTCTCGAAATTCCTGCTTGCTTCAGCAAACGTCGCAGAGACGTTCGCAGGTCAAAGTGGATGGCCGAAACTCTTAGCGAGTTTCGCTACTGCCATTACTAATGGCCATGCGTTGTGTGAGGAATGGCATCGATGTGCGTGGTTGTATGAGGAACCGCGTCGATGTGATTGCCGTGGCGATAGTAATCGATGTGCGTTTGTGTATGAGGCACGTAATCGATGTGCGTCGACTGATAAGTGGGGCGATAGGTCGATTGAATTCCACTTTGGTAGCCGCCGTAATAGCTTTGGTATCCGCCACGGTACCCGCTGCTGTATTGCGTGCCGCCATATTGGATTACCGGACGTTGGCTCTGGTACGGTGTGTAGTTGTAGTGAGGCCCGTTGTGGTACACCCGGTCGACATGTGTGGTGGTGTGAGGCACCGCGTCGATGTGGTTCCCGTGACGGTAGTAGTCGATGTGAGTTTGCGTGTGAGGCACATAGTCAATGTGTCCCCATTGTGCGTTGGCTCGCTCGCTGATGATCAACATCGCGGTAACTGCAAGCGTTCCTAGTAAAATGTGTCGCATCGGACTGTCCTTGAAATGTTTGTCGTGGTTAGAGGTGATGGATGAGCGTCTGAACATTCCTCTCTGTGTGTGTTCAGTATATCGCTGATTTGGCTGTTCACAACGAATTTTGTACGTACTTTGACGCTTTGGTTTGTCCAGGCGAGCGATTGTGCAATAAAAATGAAATTGTACGATGCGATGCATCATACTTTTGATTGCAGAAAACGTTCGCACCACAGCAACAGGGCTTTGGATGCCTCGCCTTCCTCGCTGACGATCCCGTTGGCTCCGGCTCGCCGCATGGCTGCGACGTTTCCTTGATAGCGGCAGCGGACCAGGATGGTGGAGTCGGCGTTCAGGGCCCTTAGCGCCGTGACAATCTCTTTGGCGTTTTGGTCATCGGGAACGCTGACGACCGAAAGGCTGCAGTTTTCAGCGTCGGCCCGCTTCAGGACTTGCGGATCGCGAGCGTCGCCCGCGACCGTGTGGAATCCTTGCTGGGCAAAAAGATGCAGGTTGATCGGACTGAAATCGACCAGCCGAACATCAATCCCCTTCATCTCGAGCTGCGAACTGATTTGGCGTCCAATTAATCCGATACCAATCACGATTGCATGCCGGCTGGGGTCGTTTATCAGCCCATGGTGGTCGTGTTCATCGTGCTCGTATTGCTCCTCGCCCGACCACCGGAGCCCAAATTGGATCAATTGAGGCGTCAGAATCAGCGTACCCAATGCGATCAGCAGCAAGCGGTTATAAGCGATCGGGCTGAGCAGTTCCTGTTTCACTCCTTCGGAAAGCAACAGGAACGAAAACTCGCCCATTTGAGCCAGTCCCAGTCCCATGCCGATCGCGGCTTTGGTGCGAAGTCCCACTAACCTAAGTGCGATCGCCGCAGCTGCGCCCTTGATCAACAGAATCGACAGCAAACCGAAAGAGATCAGCAGCGGTTCGTCAAAAAATTGACTTGGATTCAGAAGCGTTCCCAGTGTCACAAAAAAGATGGCCGCGAACGTTTCGCGAAACGGCAACACGATCGTGTCGATTTGCTTGCTAAGCCGATTTCCGCTTAACACCATTCCGGCGGCTAACGCGCCCACGGCCGAGGGTAAGCCTAAATAGTGAGCAATCCAGCAAACACCGCCTAGCAAGCAAACGGCAAACAGCACGACGAGTTCAACGCTGCGCAGTTGGGCAAGTTCCGGCACAAGCCAACGACGAACGGAGTGATAGACCATGCCGACGCTGATCACAAAGATTAGCGATTTACCACCGAGAAGGGCGTACGCATAGAGCGAGGGTGGATCGCCATGATGAGTCAACAGCGGGATCAGCAACATCAGCGGCACTAATGCGACGTCTTGGAAAAGCAAGATTCCAATCGCGCGGCGGCCCGAGGGCGATGCCGCACGGCCCCATTCGGCTAACGCTTTGAACACCAAGACGGTCGAGCTCAGTGCGACAGCGGAAGCTGCTAGCAACGACGCATTCATGCTCATTCCCATCGCCATGCCGATTAACGCCATCGGGATGGCCACGAGTGTCATTTGGACGACACCCCCAAGCAAAAAGTAGCGGCTCAACCGCATCAGTTCTTCGAGCGAAAACTCGATGCCGACCGCGAACAATAGTAGCAATGCTCCGAGTTCCGCCAAAGCTTCGAGTTCGTGGTTCTGTTGTTCGACGAACCCCAATGCGCCTTGGCCGATCACACCGCCGACCACCAAATAGCCGACCAGCATCGAAACACCGATACGTTTGCACACGGCGCCCGCGATCAATCCTGCGGTAAGCACGAGCAGCAGGTCGGTTGTGATTCCGGAAATATCGTCCATGGCTTTGTTCGCTGAGCTATCGCTGAATGCCGTCAGCTTTGGCAATAAATGTGTGTTTTATAGCGGTGTGGTGAGAGGCTGTTCGGTCCAAATCAAACGTTTACTCGTTTCAACCGGACGCCTCACGCCGCGAACGCAAACAAAGTGGATCGCATTGTGTTGACAATGTTGGCGGTGGCTGTCGCGGCGAGATACAATAAACCCGATCTACGGTTCGTGTTAGTGTGCATTGGATGTCACGTTACGATTTGTGGGTCTTCTCATGCGAGCATAAATCCATTGAAAATGGGGACAACCTGAATGAGTATCGATTTAACAACGCATTATGGTGGGTTGAGTTTGCGTTCGCCGGTGGTCATCGGGGCTTGTCCGTTAACGGCGCAAGAACAGATGCGTGTTGCCATCGATGCCTCGGGAGCCGGAGCGGTGGTGTTGCCGTCTTTATTCGCAGAGCAAGTTTTGCTTTGGAATCAGAAGAACGGCCAGAGGTTGACCGCCCGTGAAGCCCAAGTGCTCGCGTGTGCCCAACGATTCAAGGTAGATTCTTTCTGCAATGATGCCGAATCCTACTTGTCCATCGTCCGGCGTGCCCGCCGCCAGACGGCGCTGCCGGTGATCGCCAGTTTGAATGGTGATAATGCAAGTCATTGGCTCGACTATGCCGGGGCGTTACAAGAGGCGGGGGCGTGTGCGATCGAATTGAATTTGCGACATCCACCCCCGGCTGAATTTTCGGATGCACGCGAGATCGAGGAATCGCTTGTCGAGGCCGTGCAAATTATCCATCAATCGATCTCGATTCCACTGTTTCTAAAACTGAGCCGCGAATACACAAGTCTCAGCCATTTGGCGGTGCGATTGTTGTCGGGGATCCAAGGCTTGGTTTTATTTGGCCGTTCGCCCGAGGTCGATATTTCGCTCGATACGTTGCAAATGACCACTGATTGGTGTTTAACGCCCAGTGGGAAAATATCGCATCTGCTTGAATCGGTGATGCGAGTCCACGCCTTTTGTCCTGCCATGCCGATCGCGGCTTGCGGCGGCGTCAGTAATGCGACCGACGTGATCAAGGTCTTGTTGGCAGGCGCTGATGTCGCCATGGTCTCGTCGGCGGTCTATCGCGAAGGACCCGATATCGTGCGTTCGATGATCGATGGGTTGGTTGTGTTTATGGAGCGCCATGGCATCCGCTCGGTGCCCGAATTGCAAGCGATCCGGCCATTGGAATTCAGCAGCGAAGAAGAGCGAATGGACTATCTGGAAGCCTTGGCGTCACGTATGCCTCCGCCGCAAAATAACGGGGGCCAGCGTAAAATGAGTGGCGATCGTTGGGGGCATGTTCAAACCGCGGATACCGCCTCGGCTGATGCCAATCGCTAAGGAACGATCGGAAAATAAGTGTGCAGTTTCGATTAGGGCCGGTTCAAGTAGGGCCGGTTCAAGTAGGGCCGGTTCAAGTAGGGCCGGTTCCCACCGGCCGTCCATGGCGGCTCGATTAAGTCGGCCGGGTCGGAACCGGCCTTATGTTCAGCGTCGGCCGGTAGGAATATTTCGTTCGGGGACATGGGTGGCGCTTTGAACAAGACAGCGGGGGGCGGAGAAAGCATAGCTTTCCCCGTCCTCGATCACCAGCCTCGCGGCTGAAGTGAGCGCAAGCGAACTTCAGCCGCGTGGCTGGTGACGTCGAATTTCGCCAGTCCGCTCGTCGATCTGGGCCACCACAAAACGACAGCAACTGACATCCCAAACGCCGTCCGTTTGAGTCCCACTCAAGCCGACAGGATGGTCCTGGAATGCTTCGCTGATGCGGTACGTCTTCCCCTTCCAACGGAACTGGCCAACCCTGTTGACGCGGCGTGTTTGGTAGCGTTCGCTATACTCGAACGGATCCGTTTTCTCCTGAAAACGTCGCTCACTGATTTGGTATCGCTGCGAAGGTGTTTCCAAATCCAATGCCCCGTGAGGACGCTCCAAGTTGTAGACGTCTCGCCAAAGATCAAAGCACTCTTGAGCTTCCGCCAGCGTGCTCAGTGAGCGATCCTGCAGGGCTTCGAGTTTTAGCGTGCGATGAAATCGCTCCAGCTTGCCGCGGCCCTGAGGATGGTGTGGACGACCGTGAATCACTTCCACATCGTGACGCATCAACCACGCCGTAAAACGTGTGTGACGCATCAAGTGACTACCGCCCCACGGGTTGCCGTTGTCGACGTAAATCGCGTGTGGAAGCCCGTAAATTGCGAACACGTTGCGAAAATGACTTTGCACCGTTTGCCGCGTTTGATTCCCACAAGCGAGGATCCCCAGTGAAAACCGGGAGTGATCGTCCAGCAGGGTTAGCGGGTAACAATAGCTCTTGTTGTTCAGCGCGAACTCGCCCTTGAAGTCAACTTGCCACAGCTCGTTGGGACGCTCTCGCTCGAACCGCGTCCATGGCTTTCGCTTGGCCGATTCAGCGTCACTGATGCGATCATGTCGCTTCAAGACAGCGGCGATCGTGCTGGGCGAAGGAAGCGTTTTTTCACCCATGACTTTGAGCCGCTTGCGAATCTTCAAGCCGCCCCAGGCCGGGTGAGCATCGCGGATCTGCAGCACTTTCTGCTCGATCTCTGCGGGCGTCTGTGTGGGGGATCGGTGAGGTTTTCGCGAGCGATCCACCAAAGGTTCTTCGGCGCAAGCTCGGTGACGCTCTCGCCACTTGTAGCCGGTCTTGCGTGAGATGCCAAATCGCTCGCACAACCGGCTAAAATTGACTCCGTCGGCCTCTGCCAAGCGGACAAACTCTTCTCGTTGGGACACTCGATCGAACTCTTTCCAGCCCATACTTGCTCCTAAAAGGAGTAAGTATGATTACTGCAAAAAAGCGCCACCCATGTCCCCGAAAAAGCGCCACCCATGTCTCCGGTCTATACAAGGAACCGGCCCTACAATTAATTCCCACACGATCCTATGGCGTCGTTTCTTCGACTTCAAAAAATCGGCGAGCCGCACGATGCAGTGCCAGCCCTTGCCATTCGGCCGCGTGTTTTCGCGGGATCAAACCGACGCACAAAATAGGCGGTTCGTACAACGCGTCAAGCGTCGCTGTGACAAGCTCGGAAGATGTATCGGTCCGTGCCGCTAAAAAAGCGGTGGTTCCGACGGTAGCCACGCCCGCTTCGGGAATTTCGATCCCAGGGTAATCAGTGGCGTCAATGCTCATCGGTCGCAGCGTGGGGTGTTGCAGTGCGATCTTGATCGGATTGGGAATCGGCATCAGTTCCCAGCGGTGGCTGCGAATCAGATTGGCAATCAACGGACTGCCCAGGCCAACGCAGATCACCGCGACATCGGGCGCCGAGTCGGATTCGAGGTCTTTCCACGCCATTACTTCGCGAGGTGCGATGTCAGGGGTGATAGAGAGCGATTCAAAAACCATCTCGGTCGCCTCTCGCGATCCACTGCCGATCGGACCCACGGCGATGCGGTGGCCTTTTAAGTCGCTGAGGGCTTGGATGTTCGAGTCCTCGCGAACGAGCAGGTGAACCACTTCGAAGAACAGCGGCGCGACGACGCACAGGTCGCTTCCGCTAATCGCCGAGGCCTGCATCGGAGCGAGGTGGACTTCGCCGTTCAACAGCCGTGATCGGTTTTCGAGTGAACCGTTGCTGGTGGCGACCGACGAGGTGACTCCGTATTTCTTTGAAAGTCGCTCGGCGATTGTCGCCGACACCGCGTTGTAAACGCCATCGTCAAGCCCGCCGCCGATGCGAACAAAACTTGGCATCGATTCTTTGTGCCTGTGCCACAGCACTGACAATCCGACGGCCACAAAGGGAGTCAGCAACAGCAGCAGCAACATCACTGCTTGAAAGCGACGATGGGACCTCGATGCACTGACCATACGACGGCCCGAGACGGCAGCGACCAACGGGACCCCTTCGAGCCAATGCCAAACCTTGACGGGCATCGAGCGAGGCCGCGCCTTGATCGGACGGTCTTCGAGAAAGGCATCGAGGTCATCGGCAAGTTTTTCGGCCGACTCGTAGCGTTTCTGTGGACTCTTTTCCAAGCATTTGGCCACGATCGTTTCAATGTCGACAGGGGCGTCCGAGCGAAAATAGCGTACTGGGGGGGCGGGATTGTGAACGACATCCAGCAACGTTTGCATCACGGTATCGCTAACGATCGGAGGGCGTCCGGTCAAGCAAGCGAACAGAATCGCACCCATCGCATACACATCACTCTGCCGATTGGCTCGATCGCTGAGTCCTCCGGCCTGTTCTGGGGCCATGTAGTGAGGCGTGCCCAGCGCGGCGCCGGTTCCGGTCACACTGCTGTCGGCGTCCATGTGTTTGGCGAGCCCAAAATCGGTCACATGGACTTGGTCGTGTTCGTCGATCAGTACGTTGGCGGGTTTCAGGTCGCGATGCAGCACTCCTTTGTGATGAGCGTGGGCGATCGCGCGTGCCACATCACGTACATAGCGAGCGGCTTGTTTCGGTTGGAGTGTTTCCGCGTAGATTTTTCGCTGCAAGTCGCTGCCACGAATATACGCCATCGAAAAGAAATGGTGGCCGGCTCGTTGACCAAACTGATACACCGGAACGATGCCAGGGTGGCTCAGTCGTGCCGCCGCTTGGGCTTCGGTGTAAAACCGCCGCACATCGGATTCGTCCGCTAACATGCCACCGCGAATCATCTTGACGGCGACCATGCGGTTGAGTTGTTTTTGGTTCGCTAGATAGACGATTCCCATACCGCCTTTGCCCAGCACTTCTTGAAGCTCGTAATCGCCCAGGTCAAACGGCAGCGTGGGGCCAGGGTCGCTCTTGGATCGGTTCGCCATTGGCAGCGTGATCGCAGGATCGACATTCGATTGTTCCCCGACCGCCGAGGTGGTGGCAACCGTTTCGTCACCGTTTTGGACGGTTGCTCGACGTGACGACAATCCCGACGCCATCGTCACTTGGCCGAGCAGGTCGGCCGCTTCCATCAGTTGCTTTAACTGTCCGGCAACAGCAGGAAACTGTTTTAAGAAATCTTCGCGGCTGGTTAACTCACCGGCATCACACGAACGCAGGTAAGCCGCAAAGGCTTCATCCACGGGATCTGCGGTAGGTTCGTTGTCAGCCATAACAGGTCGTGGCAGTGGATTGAAAAGGAGGGCAAAGACGTAGTCGATTCTAACTCAGGCTCAAATGAATGCCCCAGTAGGGCGCGGTAAAGTTTGTCGAGCTCGACGCGTGGTCCCGCCCCCGACCAGGATGTAAGCAGTGTCAAAGCCGCCATTTGTCGTGTTTTTTACAACCATGGGCTCATATCGTGGTCCAAGATCGTTCTCAGTTTTTGCAGTCCACGTTTCAACAAACCTGCCACCGCAGTGTCACTTTTGCCCATTCGCTCGACAATTTCCGCTAACGGCAGCCCTTCCATGTAGCGGAGCCGGATCGCCTCGGCCTGAGTTTCGGGTAATTGATGCAGAGCTTCTAGCAGTGCCACAGTGGCCTCGGTGCGGATCGCGACCCCGCTGGGGCTCGTCGTGCTGCCAGGCAATTGTTGGATCCAGGCACCGCCACCGGAATCGTTCGGGGACGGTTTGTTTCCGTCGACTTCGCGTTTGAGTGACCTTTTTTGGGTCGTCACATGTCGGGTAACGGCAGATGCGACGTTGTTTTTTAGCACCCCCCTTAGCCAGCCTGCAAATTCCGCCGGGCTGGAGCCGCGAAAGGAGTCCAAGTCACGTTTGGCCTCCAGGAACGTCAGCTGGACAATATCAGCGGGATCGATGCGGCGTCGCAATCGTTCCGAGAGAAAGCGATGGGCCAACATCAAAAGGTACCCCCGATAACGCTCGAGCAGCTGTCCGAGCGCATCGTTGTTGCCCTCTTTCGAGGCAATGACCAAATGGGTGGTTGATTCGGAACGCTCCACGCTGAGATCGCCTATTGTTCTTTCCTGGAAAACCTTTGTCAGAATGCCGTACCCGCGACACGGTCAGACCGGTACAATCATCGTGTTACCCCCGTGCCACCGTATTTCCATGGCAATCGCGCAGTGCTTTGATGCCAATCGCGTCGGGCTAGGTGCGTTCGCACACGCAGGATGGGGGGACACGGAACCTGATTATAGAAGAATGAAAGTACTTCGGATGCCAAAGAATCACTTAAACGGTCGCTTTTCGCAATCTCTGCGAAACGGTCTAAGTTTGCTTGCGTTGATCGCCCTGTTTTCTTGTCTTGGGTGTGGGAAATCCTCGGAGGAATCGCCCACAGTGCCGCCGCCCGAGTCCGTGACGCCGACAGAGCAAGCGACGACGCCAACCGACCCGGCGCCATCAGAACCACCGGGGCAACTCGAATTGCCACCAGGAGACATCCCGCCGGCGAATACCAGTTCACCGAAGTCTGGAGGCGGCGGTGGTTTAGAGATGCCCGACGTGCAAATCAGCAACAAGCCGCCCATTGCAGACGCGTCCGAAACGGCGTCGCCCGAAATCCTGTACGGATCTTTGCAGGAAATTCAAAACCGCGTCGCCAAAACCAACAAAATCACCGTGGTCGACTTTTGGTCGCTCTCCTGTCGCCCTTGTTTAGAAGAGTTTCCTGGCTTGGTGCGTTTGGATAAACAGTTCGCCGACAAAGTCCAGTGCATCTCGGTTGATGTCGATTTCGATGGACGAAAATCGCGGCCACCGAAACACTACGAGGAACGAGTCGTTGCGTTTGTCACCAGTGTTGAATCTACCTTCCCCAACTACATCAGCACGACCGAGAGTGATGATGTATATGCCGAATTGGATCTTGATTCGATTCCCGCGGTTTTGATTTACGATGCGGATGGGAAATTGGTTAAAAAGTTTGTCGATGCGGGCGATACCGCCGGCTTCACTTACGACAAGCAGGTGATTCCGTTTGTCAAACAGATGATGCAAGCTGACAATTAAACCGCTTCGGTAGTGGATCTTGCTAAAGATCCTTCAGCCAATGAGTCGCCTACGCGCGTGATCTTTAGCAAGATCCACTACAGGCAACGAGCCATTTCACTTATTCGTTGCCAGTCGCTCGAACACGTACTCGTTACATCCCCAGCCGTTGCCGACGGTTTTGAGTTCATTGAGCACAAAACCGTGTTGCCGTAGCGGCACGATGATCCGTTCCGGCTTGGCGACTTCGAACGGCAGACCGCCGATCCAATCGACCCAGTCGTGCCAAGCCGACATGCCGCGGTCCTCGCGTTTCGCTCGCCAGTCTTTCAGCGGCGAGGGGTTTTGGAAACGAGCAAGCCGTGCGAGCGCAAACTTGCACTCGTACCACGACGCGATTGCCAGCACCCACACAGGCCGCAGTGGCTTGGGTAAACGATTGTAAGTCTGTTTGATCTTCAGCCAGCGTCGACTCGCCCCGCCTTGGTCGTTGTAGATCGCCAGAAAAAGGTGGCCGCCTGGTTGGGTTGCACTGGCGGCAATTTCGATTGCGCGATCCATCTCGCCGGTGTGATGCAGCACGCCCCACGAGTAGACGATGTCGAACGTACCAAGCGACTTGATCCAAGCTTCGTCAAGGACCGAGCCCTGATCGATCTGCCAATTGGATGCGTGCTCGGCGAACCGTCGCTTCAATTCTTGGGTGCACCCGACACTGTCGCGGTCGTAGTCGATCGAGACCACGTCGGCGCCCAGATTGTGGGCCGCCAGTGAGAATAGGCCGCTGCC
The DNA here is from genome assembly GCF_052161655.1 of Novipirellula methanifontis. Lineage (GTDB taxonomy): Bacteria > Planctomycetota > Planctomycetia > Pirellulales > Pirellulaceae > Novipirellula. The sequence goes on along the minus strand of NZ_CP197418.1, from coordinate 9,743,196 downwards.
GCTGCCAATATCCAAAAGTCGTTTGCCGACAAGCGATTGATTACCAAGCATTTGCTGTAGCGATCGCTCGGCTTCGGCCACCCGGTCATCATCGAGTCGCTCTAGAAACGATCGCCAATTCTTACCAAACGTAAAGCGTGGCCGTTCATGTTCGTGGGCTGCGGAAGTCGATGTCACGGAACGCCTGGGTTCAAAGATAAAGGAAAAATGAACGAGGGTGAAAAGGGGGACAGCTTGCAAAACGTGCGACTTTGCGTGTGGGATCGGTTTGGACGGATAAAAATGATTTTGCCGCTGAACGCTATTTACCGCCTGTCCTCCGTCGGGGGGTGTGGCGATTGCATTCGTCAAGTGATTCATAATCGTTACAAACGATTCGACACGCTCAGTGCCTAGTGTCAACACAAAACACATCAGCCGATTCGGAAATCGTAATGTCGGCACGTTCTTATGTGAAGAAACTGCATCTCTTTTCAGCAATGTTCGATAGCAAACGTAGGCCAGGTCGCCGTTACCGTTTGATTGTTGAGAATAAAATAGGCTGGTTTACCAAACGATGCGAATACTTTTTTCATACCTCCTGTTGGGCTTGGCCGTTTGTACCGCGAGTCAGTCGTACGGTCAGAGCACGATTAGCGATTCTCCATTCGACCTGACACTTAGCAAAGGTGCTTGGATCGCGTCGCTTCCTGAATATCAAATGGGAACCAACAGCAGCGGTGGATCTGCATTCTTTGACGACCAAGATCAGTTCGGCGGCATCGTGAGACTCGACGCCGTTCGCCGGGCACTCGGGACTCGAACCAGTTTCGAAGCCAACATTTTCTATGCGTTCGCTGGATCATCAAGCGACGAAAACACGGGCGATATCAACTTTCCCAATCCGATGGATGGATCCAATATTTTGCGATCCGGAGCCTCGCCACGTTTCGATAGCGATGTTCAACACTACGGGGGTGACCTTGTCATTCGCGATACTTGGAGAACTCGCTTTGGCGGACTCTCCGCCGGGTTGGCGTATAGCTTGATGGCGTTCGACCAAGACTTCAAACTCGATGACGGTTCGCTGCGTTTGTTCAAAGAAGAGCTCGATACCGATTTCCAAGGCGGTAAAGTGGTCACGGGGTGGGACGGATACCTGTTAGGACGAGCAAGTAATTTGAAGCTGAACGTGGGTATCTACGACATGGACGCCAACTATTGGGCAACCCCGTCTGCGTTCCCCGCCAGCTTTAGTGAAGAGCTCAGCAAGACGACTTACACGGTCGAGACCGAGTTCACGACACGTGATCAGTTCTGTGGCTATGACGTCGGGATGACCATCGGTGTCACCTACTTTGCTGACATGCCCACGATCCAGCACAACGTCGGCTCGGCGGCAACGCTCGGAACCGACGACGCTGTGACCGTCTCGCTGATGTTCGACATCCTGCTGCTGTAGTCGCAGCGGTGTCCTCGGGCTACTGCTTTTGCTCTTTATTGCAACTGCTGTCCATCGCCGTGGGTTCGCCAACGACATCCACCGGGTGCGTGTACAGGTAACGCCACACATCTTCGTGCATGAATTTGCCGGTTGCTTTGTCTTTGTAAGCCCGGCTGCCAGGCTGGACACTGCTGTGAGCCGCATTGGCATCTCCCTTGACATCAAAGTCGGTGATCAGCCGACGCGTGTTTTGATAAGGGGATTTCACTTTGTCGACGTTCACGATCGGGCCAAACTTGTGCATCCCGATCAACTCCCAGCTGCGACAGTAGTGGTCGGCTGTCCAGCCACCATCAAGCACATGCGAGAAGCCAAAGTAGCGATTCTCAGGTGTTGCCGATGGTAACGCTTGCCACGATTGATATTGGTCTCGTGGGCCGCACAGCGCCACGACGCGAGCCACTTTGACATGTTTGGCAAAGCGGGCGGCGGTGGTGGAACCGTGAGATGATCCGGAGATGATCACCTTGTCCCAACGCAGGTCCTTGCCGTCTTCGCTAAGGAATTGTTCCCACTTGCCTTGCGGATGTTTTTTGGCCAGCCATTTTACGTATTGGTAGGCACGCTGCATCATGCCATCGGGCTTGGGAATATCGACCTCGTCGCTAAAGTCTTCGCCGGTCGCGGCTTCCAATCGAATATCGCCACGGCAATGTTCGCTGACCGGTTTTTCTTGACAACAAGTTCCAAACCATTTGTTCGCATAATGGACTTGCATCGCGTGCAGCCCGTAGCTGTTCACCCGATCGAACAGGCCGCTGTTGTGCCCCATCAACCAAATCACCAATTCGCCCCGAGGGGCGACGCGAGTGTCGACTGAGGCATGTTGCAGATCGGCGGGTTTGCCTTTGTCCGTTTCAATCAGGAAGTTGATTTCCGGATGAGCCTTCACTCGCGAATCAATCTCGCTCGCTCGAGTCGAGATTTTGTAGTGCTGAGGATTCGGGTCATCAAACGATGGCGGAGCTGCCATCGCGGTCGAAAAACAAACGAGCAAACTCAAGGACGCAGCAATGCAGCAAAGTCTCATAAAACGCCTAGCAAGCAGGTTGGGGTAGGGGAGGGGCTAACCCAACGAAGCGGGTTAGGTAGGTTTGTCGAGTGTCAACATCATAATCGCTAGCGGCGGAATGTTCAGCTCGAGACTATGTGGACGACCGTGACTTTCTTCGTCAATCGTTTCTTTTGCCCCCAAATTCCCGAAGTTACTGCCTCCATAGACTTCTGCATCGCTGTTCAAAATCTCGACATACGCCCCTTTATCAGGGACTCCGACGCGGTAATTCGCGTGCGTGGACGGCGTAAAGTTGACCACGACGACGACTTGTTGGCCGTCACTTGATGTGCGGCAGAACGTGTAAATACTCTTGGCTGCATCGTCCGCCGCGATCCATGAGAACCCGGCAGGGTCGCAATCCAGTTCATGCAATGCCGGATAATCTTTGTGCAGGCGGTTCAGATCGCCTACGAAACGCTGCAAACCACCGTGGAATCGGTGTTCTTGTAACGCCCAATCGAGCTGCTCTTCATATTTCCACTCAGACCACTGGCCAAACTCGCAGCCCATGAACATCAACTTCTTGCCCGGCACTGCGTACTGGTAGCCGAATAGCAATCGCATGTTGGCAAATTTTTGCCAATCATCGCCAGGCATTCGCGAGATCAGCGATCCTTTGCCGTGAACCACTTCGTCATGTGAAAGTGGCAGCACAAAATTTTCGCTGTACGCGTAAACCGAACGGAAGGTCAGTTCGTTTTGGTGGTACTTGCGATGGATGGGGTCACGTTGCATGTACTCCAGCGTGTCGTGCATCCATCCCATGTCCCATTTGATTCCGAAGCCCAAACCACCGGTGTAAACGGGCCGAGAAACACCGCCGAACGATGTCGATTCTTCGGCAAACATCACCGTGCCAGGAAAGTCGGCATGCAGATGTGTGTTCATCTCTTTCATGAAATTGATGGCTTCAAAGTTTTCGTTGCCACCAAAACAGTTCGGTACCCACTCGCCATCGTTTCGTGAATAGTCCAAATACAGCATCGATGCGACCGCGTCGACTCGCAGCCCATCGATGTGATACTCCTTCAACCAAAATCGAGCGCTGGCGTGCAAGAAGTCGCGGACTTCATGACGGCCGTAGTTGAAGATGTGGGTTTTCCAATCGGGATGGAAACCTTGCTTGGGATCGTCATGTTCATACAACCCCGTGCCATCAAAACGAGCCAAGCCGTGTGCGTCATAAGGGAAGTGGGCTGGAACCCAATCCATGATCACGCCAATGCCGTTTTGGTGGCAGTAATCGACGAAGAAGCGGAAGTCGTCTGGTTCTCCAAAACGACTCGTCGGAGCAAAGTAACTGGTGACTTGGTAGCCCCACGAACCATCGTAGGGAAACTCGGTGATCGGCATCAATTCAATATGCGTGAAGCCAAGCGATTTGACGTGCTCGACCAGCATTTCGGCCAACTCACGATATCCATGGTAGCGCCGTCCGTCCCAAGGTCGTTTCCATGACGGCAGGTGAACTTCGTAGATCGACATTGGTTCGCGAAGCCACTCACTCTTACTTCGCTTTTCCATCCAAGCGTCATCGGCCCATTTGTATTGATCGATGTCGTACACGATTGAGGCGGTTGCCGGAGGATGCTCGGCGTAAAACGCAAACGGGTCCGCCTTGTGAAGGACTTCGCCATGTTTGGTGCGAATGCCATATTTGTACGACGTGCCATGCGTGACCCCGGGGACAAAGCCGGTCCAAACACCCGAGTCGCTGCCGGTCAGCCAATCCGCACCGTGTTGCCAACCGTTGCCGTCGGTCAACACGCTGACCTCGGTCGCGTTCGGAGCCCACACTGCAAAGCGGGCACCCTCGACGTTGTCGCGTGTTTCCAGATGGGCGCCGAGCCAGTGGTAGCGCTCTGTCGATTGCGGAACGTGGGTCACAGGTGCTGCCGGCATCCGCTGAGTCAGTGGAGCGGTGGGCTTGGACGGAGTCGCTTGAGGTGCCGAGGCTTGTTGCAAAACGGGCGCTGTTTGCTTTGGGGCGGTGGTTTGTTTTTGGGACATGGCTTTCGCCGCAGGTTCGTTCGACGTTGGGGGCTTGGCTGACATCGCGTGAACTCTCATTTAATTAAAGGGCAAAACTCAGGGGGCTTTCGAAGCCGTTTGACGAGCGTCGGAGTGTTCTTTCAGACCCTTTTAAAATAACGGTATTCAAGCGGGGGGATACCGGGAATGCACCGTTTTTAGACTCGGATTGACAGTTCCGCTTAGATTCGCCTTAGTGGCTTGATGGCCGCCACATGGGGACCGCGACTCAAAGCGAGTCAGACTGCGGCCCCGGCAACAGGGCATCGTCCCAGCCAAATCTGTGAACTAGACAAACGTATGCGATCGGATTGATCGTTGCGGCGTTTGGGTGAGACCCATTCTGGGATTGGCTGACTGCGGCGAGTGCGGACTTCCGTTTTCAATCATGTTAGACTTGGGTGTCGTGCTCGTTTCCTTTCGCACACCTGCTTAGAGTGAGTTTCGCTGATGGCTGCTTTTGAAGTGTCTCGGTCCATTGAGATAGCGGTGCCGCCCGAAACGGTGTTCGACTGTGTTGCTGATTTTGGCAGCTGGACAAAGTGGTCGCCGTGGTTGGGAATCGATCCCAACGCGGTGGTAACGATTTCCGACAATCCAAATTCCGTGGGGTCGATTTATCGCTGGAAAGGGGATGTTGTTGGCGCCGGGGAAATTGAGCATTTAAAACTCGATCACCCCCGTCAAATCAACGAAGAGATTCGCTTCACTAAGCCGTTCAAGTCGAAATCGAAGGTCGACTTTAATTTCGAACCGACTGATGCGGGGACCAGGGTAACTTGGCGAATGCAGGGCAGTTTGCCGTGGTTCTTGTTTTGGATGCGGGCCAACATGCAAACCATGATCGGCATGGACTATGACCGCGGGCTGAAAATGTTGCGTGAACAGCTCGAGACCGGCGAAGTGCTTTCGAAAATCGAAGTTCATGGTGTCGAGTCGGTTTCTTCGATTGATGTTTTCGGTGTCCGCGATGCAGCTCCGCCGAATAACATGGGGCCTGCGATGGAGCGTGTTTTTTCGTTAACAGAAGAGAAATTGAAACAGGCCGAAGTGTCGATTGATGCGCCCATGGTCAGCGTGTATCACCCCTGCGATTTTAAGCAAAACGAGTTTTCCTTCACGGGTGGCTACGCGGTTTCCGAGGATGATGGAATGGCCGCCGGATTAACGCACTGTCATCTGCCTGCTGGAAATGCACTGCGCGTTCGGCATATCGGCAGCTACGAAAATTTGGGGAACGCATGGAGCGGTGCTTACCAATACGCTCGTTACAAAAAGTTAAAAGTGCTTCGCCAAAACGCATACGAAATCTATCGCAACGCCCCGAGCGACACGCCCCCGCGTGATCGGATCACCGATATCTTTTTGCCCGTAAAGTAAACGGATGCTCTCTAAGGTAAGCAGGCTGGCACAGGTTAGTAAAAAGCGCGGCTGCATTTCACTTTGATAGCAAACACGCGTGTTCTGTTTCACGCCTATTGGGTTCGTCTTTACTTGTGATAGTGTCTTTTTCTATACCTACACTGATGGGCCGTGAGCAGCGGCGGAGAGTGCCCCTCGTTCGAGCAGGTCCTCTTCATTCAGATTTATTAGGAAGGGATTTCGTTGTGGATAACGGTTTAGTCGAAGAGACCAACTCAGCAGAACCAATCGTGGCGGATGCAGTCAACAATGGCCCACGCGTATCCTTTACCGAGGCGACCCACGAATTCATTGGCGACATGACCAACGGCGACGTGTCGGGGGTGATGGAGTACACCACATTGCACCTAGTGCCACAGTTATTTCTGGCCGCGATCGGTTTGGCCGTCATTTTTCTTGGCTATTTGGTCGCCAGTTATCTGTCGCGGATCATCAGCAAGCCGGTACGCCGCCGCGTCGACGAAACGTTGGGGATTTTTGTAGGCAGGATCGTCTTTTACTGCATCATGTTTGGCGTGGTCGGGGCGGTGTTGTCCAAGATGGGCGCTCCGCTGGGTGGATTAGCCGCGATGCTTGCCGCCGCCGGTTTTGCGATCGGTTTGGCGTTTCAAGGCACGCTCAGTAATTTTGCTTCCGGTGTATTGATGTTGGTCTTTCGTCCGTTCAAAGTGGGCGATGTCGTTAACGCCGCCGGGGTGATGGGCAAGGTCAATGAAATTGATTTGTTCACTACGACGCTTGATACTCCTGACAACCGCCGAATCATTGTTCCCAACAGTTCAATCTCGGGCGGAACCATTGAAAATATCAGCCACCATGCCCATCGCCGTGTCGAGGTGCCGGTGGGGGTCGCTTATGCCGCCGATATTGATGCGACGCGTGCCGCACTGACAGCGGCGGTTATGAAATTCGAAGGTGAGTTCATCCCAGGCGAATCGCGGGGCCATGCCGTCATTATGAGTAATCTGGGGGCGAGTTCAGTCGACTGGCTCGTCCGTATGTGGGTGCCATCGAAGGAGTTTTTTCGCTTAAAAGAAGCGTTGACCGTGGAAGTCAAGCGTCATCTTGATGACAACGAGATCAGCATCCCGTTTCCTCAATTGGATGTTCACATCAACCGAGCGGACGGGGCCGAAGAAGCAGTGTTCCAGCGTCCACGTGTTCGTCCGCTGCGACGTGCCGGCGACGGACACGCGATGCCTCACGCCTCGTAAATTCCACGTTTTCTCAGTAGCGGTGCGGCGCAAGCCGCCCGGTCTAATTTGAACGTTTTACTTGCCGCACGCGGGTGGCTCGCGCCGCAACGCAACTAAAGTAGATGACGGCGGGTCGTTCACACATCATGGGCTGTGTGAACACCGCTCGTTCAGCAAACGTTCTAGGTTTAAGCCAGCAAACGACTTAAATCGCTTTGGGACAAAATTTCCAAATCAGCAACCCTTGCGTCTGCTAGAGCGATTATGATGACGCCCACTTTTCAGTGGTACACATCAGCATCATCACACTCTCGATTTTCAGTGCAGCGTTTAACGTCGATCGTTAGGCCTCGTTGACGGTCATCGTGATGAGCAGGGACGAGGGAGCTAGACGGAGCATGTGGCACACCAGCCGAGGAGATCGAACTTTACGAGCCAGCGAAGCAACGTTGGTCAGTCTCGCTATCGATACGATGATCGATGCAATTTTGTTGCATCTTGATGATGAGGATGAATCATCGATGGCACCGGAATGCCAAACCGGTATTGCCGTCTACGATTCGCTGAATGCATCTCAACGAATCGGTTTGTTACACGATATTGCCCGCTATCTGTTGACCGACACTGAAACGGTGATGCCGTTGTCTGCTGCGAACGACGCGGCGATTGCGGCGATCTATGTCGAAGTTCGCGATCAGGTGGCAATCGAAATTGATTTGTACAGTGAAAACGCTGACCACGAGCGTGTCACCGATATCGCACCGTGGCGAAGTTTAGTGTTGGCGGCGTACCAGTCGTTGTTTCGTGCTGCAGAGCCTGGCGAAGATTTTCACAGTGAAGCTGAGTTGGCGTTAGATCCAGCTGCCTTTCCCGCAGTGACTTCGGATGATCTGCCGCGTTGGGAAACGTTGATCGAACGGTTAACCGACGCGGTTCTGTGGGATCGCGATTTTGAGATGGCTGATAGCTTTCTCGATGTGGACCCAGGAATTTCGGATCGTCGTCGACGACTGCTCGGTATCGATGCGGACTATTTCACCTGCGTCGCACCTGACCCGCGTCCTGAACAAGTGATGCGATTGGTTTGGAATACACGCGACATCATTCGTTCCAAACCACGCTAATGCAGTCGTCTGGGTGATTCGTCTCGCTCTGCGAGACTTTCGTCGCAGATTCATCTTGCAATCGCCCGCGTAAAATCGGCAAACTGCGTTACCTTCTTGCAGCATCTTTGGCCTGCGTTTGGTTCCACGAAGGTTTGCCGAATCATGAATCCACTGCTTTCGTTGTTGCGAGCCGTTCATTGTCGCAACACCCACCACTTTTTCGCCATCGATGCGCTGCCCTTGATCCGTACCGACAGCGGTAAGCGTTTGACGCAGTTGCTGCTGCGCTATCATGATCATTATCTCCGCGGAGCGACCGATCCTGATTACCGTTATCGTGATTATCAAAATCACGTCGTTCACGTCAGCGAAGGATACTGGGGTGGCGCTCCACGCGTGGCTCACCAGTGGTATGACCGCTTGATGAAGTACTTGCGAACCGAGCGTTGGGCCGACGCGGCACATGCGGCGGGTGTACTGAGTCACTATTTCACTGACCCACTGCAACCGCTGCACACGGCACATGGTGAGCGAGAACGCGTGCTGCATCAGCCGATCGAATGGAGTGTTCAAGCATCCTACCGAAGTATTTTTGAGGATTGGAAGCACAGCGAGTTACAGGTTGTTTTTCAGCTCGCCGAGAATCCCGGTTGGCTTGGCGAAGCGATCCTGCATGGCGCTCGCTTTGCGAATCAAAAATATGATGTCCTGATCAACCATTACGATTTGGAAAAGAGTGTCGGCAATCGAGCTGCCGCGTTCGATGATCTTTCGCGAGCTGCACTGGCCGAATTGGTGGGTTTGACTGTCACCGGTTGGGCATGTGTGCTGGAACGCATCGCGAGCGAAGCCGAACAAATCCGTGGTGACTCGCTCCCCGCGTTTTCATTACTGCGGCCTTTCGTTGCGGCGACGATCAAGACGCCGCTTCGTCTTTGGGGCAACCGGATCGAGTCAAAATGGATTCAAGACGAACTTGAGAGTCTGGTCGAAGAGTACCAACGTACGGGGCAGCTAAGACGCCATTTGCCAGCCGAAGTCGATATCGTCCATCGTGTGGTGAAAATCTATCACGACGAGTTACGCTGGAAACAAGAGCGTCAGCGGCGACTGCAATCTCGCGAAACGGTAACTCGCGTCGATAAGCCTGCGGACCGACCGGCCGAGACGCCGATCGCAATGCCCTACCGACGTGCCGCATAGCATCGAATGGGAATTAGCGGTTGTCTATTGAAGCGTTGACAGAGCGTAGGGCCGGTTCCTACCGGCCGACTCCATCGAGCCGTCAAGGACGGCCGGTGGGAACCGGCCCTACTCGAATCTGGACATTTGTTTTTTGCTCATTCCCTCAGCAGAACTTCATTTTTGGGGAAGGATGGTTGCCGGGCGCTCCCCATCACTCGAGGTGGCGAACTTGGTATCCTAACAATATTCCGAATACCGTCCGGCGGCAGCGAGTTCAATACGCAGGGAAAACAGCGGGCGGTTAGTGCGTCCCGCTAAAAAAGCACCTGCGGGGTGCCAATGGTGGATCGCATTGGGCGCTCAGATTGGACGCTCGCAGCGCGGACTTCGGTACTGGTTTTGCACCATGCGTAACGAGCGTGGTCGGCAGTGATTTCGATGATCAATTTTTCAACCGTGCTGGGCGACCCCCCCTCACAAAAATGGAGACACGCCGATGCGAGCGTTTGAATCGACTCAGATCTTTTTTGATGCAGCCGCCGAGCATCTCAATATAGAACCGTCACTGCGTGAAGCATTGTTAATGCCTAGCCGCGAGGTTCAGGTCCAAGTCACCATTGAACGTGACGATGGATCGCTGGCCAATTACGTCGGTTTTCGCGTCCAGCACGACAACAGTCGTGGGCCCATGAAGGGTGGTTTGCGGTATCACCCGCAAGTCGATTTGGACGAAGTGCGAGCTCTGGCCAGTTTGATGACGTGGAAGACCGCGGTGGTTAATTTGCCGTATGGAGGTGCAAAAGGAGGCATTGGTGTCAATCCTTCGAAAATGTCCAAGCGAGAAATCGAGCGTCTGACCCGTGCCTTTGTTGACCAGATTCATGATATCGTTGGTCCCGATACGGACATTCCCGCCCCCGACATGGGGACCGATCATCAAGTCATGGCGTGGTTTCGTAACCAATGGGAAAAGTATCATGGCTTCAACCCTGCGGTGATCACCGGAAAGCCGGTCGAAGAATACGGTGCCCGTGGGCGCGAAGAGGCCACCGGCCGTGGCGTCGGTTCGCTAACCGTCAAATTGTGTAAACGGTTGGGCATCAAGCCAGGCTCGGCCAAGACTGCGATTCAAGGTTTCGGGAACGTGGGAACTCATGCCGCCAAATTTTTGTACGAATCGGAATTTCCAATCATCGCGGTCAGCGATTTGACTGGCACCTATTACGATCCCAATGGATTGAACATCTCCGAAGTCCTGCGTCACAAGCTGAATCATCCCAAGGGATTGCTCGAAGGCTACGAACACTGCGAATGTTTACCCGTCGATGCGCTGTTGAGCTTGAAGGATGTGAAGGTCTTGATTCCGGCTGCGCTGGGCGGCGTGATCACGGCTAATAACGTCGACGACATTCATGCCTCGATCATCATCGAAGCGGCCAACGGTCCGGTCGATCCCGAAGCCGATTCAGTCTTGCAAGAAAAAGGGGTCACGATCTTGCCCGATATCTTGGCGAATGCCGGCGGGGTAACGGTCAGCTATTTTGAATGGGTCCAAAATCGCCAGCACTATCGATGGACCTTGGATCGTGTTCGGCAGGAACTGGATCACACCATGAACGAAGCGTTCGAGAACGTGTGGCAGACCGCTCAGCAAAACAACGTTTCGCTTCGGATCGCGGCCTACATGATCGGGATCACACGGGTCCGTCGAGCCGCCGAATTGGCCGGGCTTACCTCCTAGCCTTACGTTTTATCTAATACAAATAACCAATACACATATATGTTTAAAAATATCGATTCTTCGAGAGGATATCGTTTTGGAAATCTGGCCCGCAATTGATCTGCGTCATGGCAAACCGGTCCGACTGAAACAGGGTGACTACGATCGCCAAACCGTCTTTGGTGACGACCCCGTCGAGTTTGCCAAGCGATGGCAAGACGCTGGGGCAAAACGTTTGCACTTGGTCGACCTTGATGCCGCTCGTGGCGACGATCCTGAGCGGAATCGTGATGCGGCAAAACGGATCGTCGAGGCGACCGGGTTGCCCTGTCAACTTGGTGGCGGCGTGCGTGACGAAGCCGCTATTGAGCTGTTGTTAGGACTCGGGCTGGCTCGGTTGGTCGTGGGATCGCAAGCACTGAAACAGCCCGAGTGGTTCGCGTCAATGTGCGATCGCTATCCGGGGCAATTGGCTGCCGGCATCGATGCTCGCGATGGCATGGTCGCCACCGATGGTTGGTTAGAAACCAGCACGACACCCGCAATTGAATTGGCTCAAGACCTTCGTAACCGAACCGCAAACATTGCCGCAATCATCTACACCGACATTGCGCGTGACGGAATGATGAGTGGCCCTAATTTTGAAGGGCTTGCCCAAATGGCATCGGCCACCGATATCCCGCTTGTCGCTAGCGGCGGAGTGACGACGCTGGACGATGTACGTCAGTTGGTGGAAATGGACATGCCGGCTGCGATTATTGGACGCTCCTTGTATGACGGCGCGATGAACTTAGAAGACGTCGTCAAAATCGCAAACGATTTGTAGGGGGCAGTGATATGAATTGTCTGCGAATTCAGCGGTGTTTCCGCTGCGTTGCGTTTATCATCGCGGTCGGGACTTCGTCAGTCGTCTTGGCTGACAACTACAAGCAGTTGCCTCCGCCCGGGATCGAGATCGACGCTGAGGTCAGCGAGGCGTTGGCGACTCGCGTTGATCAATTAGAAAAACAACTCGAAACGTTGGCCGAGGCCTCGAAGGACTCAGCGAGTTGGCAGCCCGACATTCGCGTACTGACCCGAGCGGTTCGGTTGGCGATTACGCAAGATCGTTTTTACAAAGCATCCGAGACGAAGGACGCTGCCAAGCTACTCGACGAAGCAGAGCGGCGGCTCGCGGCAGCGAAATCCGGAACCCGCGGGTTGGCACTGTTGGGTGTCTCCGTTCGCAGTAGCGACAAGCCTCAAATGGTGGTCGGCGGTTTTGTTTCCGATGTCGACGACTCGGTCCAGCCGTACGGTTTGGTGATCCCGCCGGGGTTCCAACTGGGGGCGACAACGCCGCACCGCTTGGATGTGTGGCTGCACGGGCGTGGCGATACCAAGACGGAGATCCCGTTTCTGATCGAGCGGATGAGCAAGGTGGGCACCTATGCGCCCGCGGACACGATTGTGCTGCATCCGTTTGGGCGTCACTGCAACGCATTCAAGTTCGCTGGCGAAACCGACGTTTACGAGGCGATCCGTCATAGCGAGCGAATCTTGCCGATTGACCGCGATCACATTGCGATTCGAGGGTTTTCGATGGGCGGTGCCGGGTGTTGGCACTTGGCCGTCCATGATCCGTTTCAGTGGTTTGCAGCCAATCCAGGAGCCGGATTTGTGGATTCGATTGTCTATCAAGGTTGGCAGACAAACCCGCCGTTTGAGATCGATCCGGTGCGGCAAAAACTGCTTCGTTGGTACGACGTGCTGCCGTGGGTCACAAACCTACAGAACACGCATCCGGTGGCCTACAGCGGTGAAGTCGACAAGCAGAGGCAGGCGGCTGATCGTGTAGTCGCTGCGGCGAAGGAGGCCGGTTTTGAATTTCCGTATGTGATCGGGGCCAAAATGGCTCACAAAGTCAACGATGTTTCGATCGCGGAAATTGATCGTCAGCTAGCGGCCATCGCGTCTGAGCCGGTGTCTGGGCCACGCGGCGAGATCGAATTTATCACGTACACCACCCGCTATGCCAAAGCGGATTGGCTAAGCGTGACGGGACTCGAAGAGCACTGGACGGCGGGCAAAGTCAAAGCCAAGATTGCTGCCAAGGATCGCTTGGTTGTTAAGACCGAAGGCGTGACGCATCTGGAATTCGATTTTCGCAAATCCGCCTGGCCGCCTGCTTCTCGAGATGTGGATCTGATCATCGATGGCGGACGTTTTACGGTTCCCGATCAAAGTGAATTGCCGGGCTGGCAATGCCGTTTGGTTCGCACTGATGGCGAGTGGAGCATTGACGTGTCCGAGTCAAACGTGTTGCGAAAGCGGCCTGGATTGCAGGGCCCGATCGATGACGCTTTTTGCGATCGATTCTTATTCGTTTTGCCGACGCGGCCCGCGACGCATGGCGAAGTACAACGCTGGGTCAATCGCGAGCAGCTATACGCTCAACAGCGTTGGCGTGAATTGATGCGTGGCGATGTGCGAGTGGTCAACGATGTTGATCTGACCGATGATCAAATCAAAAACAACCATCTGATTTGCTTTGGTGATTTTTTCAGTAACCGTTACCTCGCACGGATCCGCCGCGAGCTGCCAATCCAGTGGACGAAGGAAAAGATCACCGTCGGTGACAAGACGTTTGATCCGGCCACGCATGCCGTGGCTTTTTGTTATCCCAATCCCAAGAATCGGGCAAAGTATGTGGTCGTCAACAGCGGGATGACATTTCGAGAGTTTTCCAACGTCAGCAACTCGCGTCAAATCGCGATGCTTCCCGATTGGGCGGTCATCGACGTGCAAGCCGAAGACGACAGTATCTTCCCCGGCAAGATTAGAGCGGAAGGCTTTTTCAACGAGGCCTGGGGGCTGTAAGACAATCGTCCTTAGGTAGCGAAACTCGTCAACGGCTTGTTGATTTAGTGAGCCGTGACGCGTCAGCGGCCGGGTCCCGCGCACTACCCGGTGCCTTACGGCCCACGGCTCACCGTTGTGATTTACATTTGGATTAAATCAACAAGCCGTCAAGAGTTTCGTTCAGCAATCGGGCGTCGCAGAACTCCTCAAGACTTTCGTTGGATACGCCCAGCATCCGAAACTCACGCGCGAGTTTCGCTACTAGACTAAGCCGCGAGCCTACGCCAGAAGCCTATCCCACAAAAAAAAACGACGCGATATTTCATCGCGTCGCTTTGGTTGGTTTCGTTGTCTATCGTTTGGACAGACGTCGCTCGAGTGCTTTCCGCGACAGCGGCATGATCTGAGCCGCACCGCCGGGGTTGTACAGCAGATCGTCGCGACTCGGTTTCGTATCCGTGTTCTCGTACTGAACCAAGTAGGCTCCGACTTGCATCCCGCCATGCTCGTAAACGGGTGGCCAGAATTCTTCGCCGCGAATTGCCAGCGTTTTCGCCAGCAATCGCGTGGCTCGACCCGAGAAACCGCTCAGCACCATATCGAGTCGCCCGAGGGCTTCACGGAAGATGTAGAACACCAATGCCGAATCTTTGCCCTTGCCACCTGCGTAGGCCCAAGTGCCGTCATCTTTTTCGTAGTAGAAGCCTGGTTCCGGAGCGTCTTCGTTCTTGCTCAATCGCACCCCTGCGGATGCGGCACCCGGCTTAGGATCGCTATCGCGGTAGCGAAGGAAGAACGGACACGAGCGAGCCGAGACGTCATCGACATCGTCTTCGGTCACAAACGGAGTGCATCCGAATGCGTCTGAAAACATCAGCTCAACAACGGGATTACTCTTCACGCTGCCGATACACACCAAGCCACGGTCGCCGGTCGCTTCGACGAAACCTTCAAAGACTTCGGTTGCTCGTTCGCGAGCATCTTCGAGCGTGACCTGACCCGGGCTCCAAACCAACGTTTGTTGCAAACGGTCTGGCATCGGTACGTCAGGAACTTTGCCGTCCTCGTTTTCGACGGTCGACTTGTGTTTCGCGGCCCCCCCGAGAGTGGAGACGCCGTTGAGTAGTTCGCCGAATAAGACCGAGTCGCTGGCGACCACGGTGGCGTTCTCGGGCGAGTCATCGCCATCGTTTTGGCGAACGCCAATGACGATTTCAATGTCGCCTCGGCGAGCGAGCAGTTCCCAAAAGTTTTCGGCATTGATTTGGAATAACGCGCCTGGCAGCTGGTCGGCCGTCGCGTAACCATGATCAATCAAGTAATCGCACAATCGCGAAAGTGCATCCAACGGAATGTACTTTGCCTCATTTTTTAACAGCGAAGCCACTTGGTGCCGATCGAGACCCGTGTGTTCCACAATGGACTTGATCGTGCCTGGACGCTTACGCCGGTCCGGGGTATGCCCAAGTAATTCCGCAAGCCGGAATGCGTATCTCATTAGTGAATGTCGAAAAAGAGGAGTGAAGTGAGTAGTCCCGTTTGCGTAATAGTGTAGCAGGAAGTTGCGGCTGTCACGCCTAGGTGTCGGATTACCGATTTCTATCCTATTTGCCCCCCGGTCAAACGCAGCGGTTAGCACGATTATGCCAGGTTCCCCTCGATTGGTTTGGAGCCAGAGCGTCGCTAAAATGGATTTCGCGGTCGACAAGCTCGATTTGGTGGGGCGTACCATGAGCGATCTGGGTATCCGTTGAGCTATACTTAAAGAGCCACTTTTCTCCGTCTACGCAAGTTTTGACGTCTCTATGTCGCAACCGACTACCGCTTCGCCAGCACCACCTCCTGCGGCCAATCGCGATCAAAACGCATTCCAAAGCGTTGCGAGCTTGATCGAATCGAGGATCCGCGAGGCTCAGAATGCGCTGTGGTGGTCCGAATTCATTCGTAGCATTTTACGGATTTTTATCGGCGTTTTCGTCGCCGTTTTGCTCTGGGTCGTGATGGACCAGTGGATTTATACTCCTGGGACGCTTGCTCGCGTGGTGGGTTTCTCGGCACTTATCGGGTGGGTCGTTCACCAAGGGATCACGCGGGTGTTGCCCGTCATCAAGGGGACGATTCGGCCTGAGTATGCGGCTCGGTCACTCGAACGCGATGTTCCCGAAATGCGTCAAGAGCTGACCAGCTATGTGACGCTCCGCGACCAAAGCAACTCGCCCAGCCTGAATGGCAAAGTCATTCGATCGATCGGAGCCCACGCGGCAAGCCGGCTTCGTACCCACGACGCACTGCCGGTCGAAGCTACTGGAACGCTTCGCTGGTGGATCGCCGCAGCAAGTTTGATGGCAATCTTTTTCCTCTATGCCGCGCTGTCACCGAAAAACAGTTTCCAATCGGCCAGCCGGTTGGTGATGCCAATCGCGTCAATCGACCCTGCCAAACGAGTCAAAATTCGTGACGTTGTTCCTGGCGATGCCGAAGTGCTAGCGGGGCGAACAGTCGAGGTGTCGGCCGTCGTCGAAGGACTGCGTCAAGACGAGCCGGTAGTGTGCCGCTGGCAGCTTGAAGATCGCGAAGCGGAGATAGAGTTGATTCGCGATGCCGATTCCGGTCGATTTGCCGGAGAGGTCTCGCTCGATCACGCCTCGTCCGGCCAAGTGCCTTATCAAATTGTGGCAGGCGATGATGTCGCGGGTCCCTTCTACCTGAGCGTTCAAGACGTTCCGGTTGTTGCCGTTCAGTCGATTCGATACGTGCCGCCGGCTTACACGCAAAAACAGCCTCACACCAGCAGCAGTGCGGCGATCACCGCGCTCGATGGAACGCGTGTTACGGTGACCGCGCGAACGAATCGTCCGATCGAAAAAGCGACGATCCAGTTTAATCCGAAACCGCTTGGCGATTTGGTGCATGCGACGGCCGGAGAATCGGCGATGAGCATTGATGATTCGGGCACCCTGGTCACTTTCACGTTTCCCGTTCGCTACGCCCGTCAACGATCCTCCGCGGTGCAACTGGAAAGTTATCGCATCAAGGTTTGGGACAACATTGGGCAAACCAATCCGGCGCCGATTGTTTATCCGATTCGCGTGAACGCGGACTTGTCGCCCGAAGTCACGATCGTGATGCCGCAGCAATCGCCCAAAAATATTCCGATTGATGCTCAGCAGATTATCGAGATTCATGCGGCCGATGCCGATTTTGGCTTGCAGCAAATCGAAATCGAGATCCGTCGCGGAATCGAAGTACTCGAACGTGCGACGCTGTGGAGCGACGAGCTTGGTAAGAAAGGGAACCAGATTGCCGAATACCGTTTTCGGCCTCACGAACATTTCCTTCGCGTGGGTGATGCGGTCCAAGTCACAGCGATCGCGACCGACAATCGCGAAGATGAATCGGATCCGTTGGTCGAACCCAACGTTGCCAAAACCGATCCTCTGGAACTTCGCATCACGATGAGCGAACCAGTGCCAAAAGAACCGACGGCGGGCGACGGTTTGTCTTCGCCCGATAACAAGCCCGCTGCGGATCCCAATGCCGGCGAATCGTCAGATGAAGGAGGGCAGGGTGGTTCCGGTGGTTCGTCGTCCGCAGGCGGTAAAGGTGAATCGGGTAAGCAATCGGGAGGTTCGTCGGGTGGTGGCGAAGGTGGCGAGTCGGGGGAACCCCAAGACGGCGATCAAGAAAAAGAATCCGGTTCATCCGGCGGTGGGGGGAAACAGCCAAACGACCAAAACAATGACGCCGATGAAAATGCGTCGGAAAACAGCGGTGCAGGGCAGGGTGGTTCGAGTCAGGGCGACGCGTCAGATTCGAACTCAAAGCCATCGGATGATTCGATGGGTAACTCGGGTTCGAGTGACCCCAGTAGCGATCCGTCGAAATCCGGCGACGCCGATCCAAGCCAGACGCCGCCCGGCAACGAAGATGGTTCCCAAAACGCAGAAGGGAGCAGTCAGGGGGATGGAAAACAACCGCAAGGATCCAATCCAAGCGATCCACAGAACGCAGGCAAGCCATCCGGAGATTCCAAAAACGGGGCAGGGCAGGGCAGGGCAGAAGAAGGCATGATGGATCCTTCGAAACAGGATTCGCCCCAAGATGCCTCAAATTCGGGTGGCTCGGGCCAGCATTCCAGCGGCTCCCAAGAAGCGGGATCTGATGGTGCATCGGGCTCAGAGAAATCGTCCGATGGCGGCAAGCCTGAAACGCCGGAGCATGATGGGGAAGCTTTCGAGCGGATTCGCGACTACCTCGACAAAAAGAAGCAAGAACAGGCGGGCCAGGGAACGCAAAATGATTCCGCAGCCAAGCCGGAATCTCAACCGGGTCAAAACGGCGAGAATCAATCGGGTTCCAAAACCGACGGTGCAAACCAAGAGAACGATTCGAACAAAGCGAACGGCTCGGGCAAACAAAACGAGTCCGGCCAAGGTAACGATTCAAACCGTGGCGAGGATTCCAAATCGGCATCCAGTGATGGCGGGGGCAAACAGCCCGATGCCGACAAGCCAGCGGGGAACGATAGCGGTGCAGGTGAATCAGCAAAGGATCCGTCGGGCAGTGAAGCCGCTGGCGATGCGGCGGCTGAGAATAAAAGCGGGGCGGGCGAGTCCAGCGATGCGTCCCCAAAAGACGCTAGAGCCGAAAAGGGCGACGATGCGGCTGGCCAGTCCGCCGAGAATGCTGGCGATAAGACCGGTGAAGAAGGGAGTGAAAAAGGGGCCGGCAGCGACCCGATGAACGAACAAGCAAGCGGTGAAAAAGGCAGCGGTGAAAAGGCCGACGGCGAACAAGGTAGTGGCGAACAGGACGGCAGCAAGCAAGACGGCAGCAAGCAGGACGGTTCCGGGCAGCAGCAGGGAGACGGAGGGGACAAGAAAGCAGGGGAGACGGGAGAAGGGGAGAAGGGGAGTGATGGAAAGCAGGGGAGTGATGGAAACCAATCCAAATCGGGGGCACCTCAGGATGCTTCGTCCAAAGCCAATGAAGACATGAAGTCTCAAGGCAGCGAGTCGCAGTCTGGACAACCTAACAATTCCGGCTCGAAGTCTGAATCGTCACCCGAATCGGGGCAGCCTCAAGACGCGTCGGAGAATCCCTCGGCTTCGTCGAGCCAGGGCAGTAACGGCTCGGGTTCGGGAGCGGACACTGGCGAAGCGGCTGCCGATTTGCCGCCGACCCCTGACCCCATCGATCTTGATTACGCCAAGAAGTCGACCGACATGGTACTTGATTACCTTGACGAAACTCGTGATCAACCCGATCAAGAGCTATTGGAAAAATTGAATTGGAGCGAGGACGACATGCAGCGGTTTGTCGACCGTTGGAAATCCGTTCGCGAGCTGGACGGGGCCGATCCAAACGATCCGAATGCGAAGAACGAATTGACCGAAGCATTAGAAAGTTTGGGGATGCGTCCCCCGACGCGAGCCACTAGCCAACGTCGCGAGCAAGCCGATGCGTTGCGAGGACTGCGTGATGCCGGCAACCGAACGCCACCGCCCGCGGCATACCAAGACGCCTTCGACTCCTTCCGCCGAGCCATCGGCGGAAAGTAGTGGATCTAGCCAAAGATCCTGCAGTCGTCGCAGAGCCGGTTCCCACCGGCCAGTTTGTGATCGGCCGGTGGAACCGGCCCTACTCAAACATCTCGTCAAGCTGCTCGATGTACTGCAGTGCCTCTTCGGGCTCTTCCACGTCTGCTCCTGGGACACGACCCGCTCGGTCGCAATCGCCCAACAGGCATAAGTCCTCGAACCACGGGTGAGCGGCCAGTCGTTTACGACGTCGCGCCCCGATCGTACGGTCCTGGATCTTATGCATTTCCATGTGATGCTCGATCAGCCAGACCGTTCGCTCGCTAATGAATCCCTCGAGTGCTTCCAGACCGCTGGCGACATGATCGTCCGGATCGATCGCCTTGCCAACATCATGCAGTAGTGCGGCCAGCAAAAACTCTTCGTCGTACGGCATTACGTCTTTCGCCAGTGCAAAAACTTGCATGCTGTGAAACAAAGCATCCCCTTCAGGATGGTAGCGCGGGCTTTGCCGAACGTTTTCCAGTGGTACCAGCAGCGACAGAAACACGTTGGAGCGATCGGGGCACACATCCATCGTCAACAATTGCTCGGCTTGTCCATTCGCATCGACGTCATGTTCCATCGCAATCACACGTTCCAGTTCCCCAATCCCGGCCCGTTCGATCGGTTTGCCCGTGATCGAACTGCGGAAATTGAACCCTAGCAGGGACGGATGGTACACCGTCAATTCCACGGGGAATTGGTCTCGTACATGCAGGTGGGTAAACACGCGTTGCTCGCCATTTTTTTCGACCCGTTTGCGCTGCATGTGATAGAAAACGCCCTGCTCATCCAGCACGATGGCAATCGATTGAGGCGAAGCGGCAAAGACGTGGATATCGATATCCGAGCCTTCGCGGATACTGCCGGTCAGCACGCTGCCGATCAATTTGGGATGAAACGGAGTCAGTTTTCGCAGCCACCATGCGGCTCGCAGTCGCATCTCCAGTAGGCGTTTGGAATACCCCTGGTCGCCTTCGCTGATTCGGGCAAGCAATTGAACTTGTTCCCGAATTTCGGCGTTGGTGGGCAAGTCGGCTGGCTTGATCCAGCCTTTGTAGATTCGACGGGCCGCTTTTTGTTTCGCGTGAAAGTATTCGCTACATTCGCGAGAGTACATCAAGCGTGCCGCTTCCCAAGCAATTTGGCGGCGAAGTTTTGGCGATGACATTCAGGAGGTTTGACGATGCAAACCGAGAAAGATCGAGCAAAGAAGTGTTAAGTCAGCTCTTCAGTTTTCGTCGTTTCGCCCCAACTGTCAAGATGTTTTTTTAAAGTCTCATTATCTCAGACGCTCCATCCACTTCTTGGCGAACGCCAACTGTCCCTGGATAACTGCGGTATGGGCAGAAGGTTATTCCGACGCTGAAGGCGGGGGCTCGATCGATTTCATGAAGTCTTCGGTCGCCATTTCGTCGATGCGAACATGGTGATCGCGGAGTGGTGGGAATAATTTTCCTGCTGCGGTTTCGAACTTCAGCTTTTCTGTGTTGCGAAGTGGCATATGGCAATCAACACAGTTCTCAGTAATCCGGTCACCAATTTGTTCCGCCATGCCGCAATGCTGTGCGTCGTGGCATTCAATGCATCGCTGCGAGAAAAGCCGCATGTTACCTCGCTCCTGCTGGTGTGGATTATGGCAATCCGCACAGGTCATCTCCGATTCTTGGAAACACTTGCTCCGCGACAATCGATTGAGCTGATTGCTGGTGTGTACGCGGTTCTCGTCGAGGTACGCCTTGCTCATCTCGAAATGATCGGTGACACGATCGCCGGGCCGAAAAGCAAAAGGCGTCGTCTTTTGTGGGGCCGTTCCCGAATGGCATTGCCCACAGATGTCTAGCTGCTGTTGACGCGTCAATTGTTGAGGGTTCGTGATTGCCTTGGCCTCGCGTGAATCTGGGTTCGCTCGGTGAAACGAGACGTGCTCGCGTCCAGGGCCGTGGCATCGCTCGCACGAAACCCCAAAGATAATCGAACCGGGTGTGTAATGATTGCTGCCTTTGCGGACGTCGGCATAGGTCGTATGGCATTCAATACATCGAGAGGGAATGGGTCGGGCATACGCCGCATCACCGTCAATATAGCCTGGGCTGTTTACCCAGTGATCGGGGTCGGTAAGGTACGTAACGTTGTGCTGATAGAGTTGGTCGCCGTGCCAGTAAAGATAGGACTCGCCCATCTTGGCTGAACCAAATGCAATTTGCATCGGTACTTCAAACCGCCATCCGTGAAAATTCACTCTCTGGAACAACTGGTTGTCTCGCTTGACCATACTGAAAGCCACATTCGGGTCGACGGTCAGCATCTTGTTCCGTCCTTCAGTGAACGGCCCATGAACGGTTTCAGGACTTGCCAGTCGACTGGTTTGGAAATGTGCGGTCTGGACGAATGAATCAAATTTTTCTGCGTGGCATTCACGGCAGGATTGCGGTCCAACGAATCCAGGGTTTTCGTTCACCGGCTTGGTGTCGGTGCTGGCTTTAGCGATTTTTCCCGGTGCGAAAGGTATTTCGACACCCACATCGGCTCGTGGGTAGCCAACAAACCAATAACCATCCTCTGCGACCCAAGCACTAAGGAACTCGTTAGGCAGTGGTTCACCGAGCCCACGCTCTGCCAACGCCGCCAGGTCCAATTCGCCTGTTTGAGTGTCTTGGGGTGGTTCAGCGACAGTGAGTTGCTTCTGCCGCTTTAGAAGCCGCTGAGCTTGCTCGTTGTCGCCCTTGCCAAGCAGCATCCAAAAGAAAGTCGATATCAAAGTGATACCGGCAATTACGACGAACCACTTACGTTGCAATTTGATGCTCCCCTGGAACCCAGTGTTCTGTTCGTCCGGCTTCTCGACCGCGTCGCCCCCGTCGGAAAAGAGATCGCGTTGACCTTTAGGGAGTGCAGACAATCAGATTGTACACTACGCCAGCATCATGCTCCACGCATGAGGAGATCTCACGAAAGGGGAGCCTCAAGAATTGGTTCAGCGGAATAAATCAAAGAATAAGGCCAAAGGTCTAGTGCATCTTTGATGGGCGGTTTAATTGTGTTCTTCCTTGTGTCAGCACCGCTTTCTCCATGGATTCACCCATCGTCCGATGGGGGGTGATCCATTCGTAATCACGTCGTGAGGATTGTAGCGATTGGGAACGGCAAAACCGTGTTGCTCCATTGTTCGGCTCAGTCCGCACGATAGGTATTGTTCGGCTCAGTCCGAACGATAGGCACAGAGAGTCCATCCGTCACTTTGCAGACCACAGAGAACATTGCATGTTTCGATTTTTGACTACGTTGACGCTCATTGCATGTGTGACGACCGCACAAGCAACACCACCGACAATCCTAATCAACTCCTCCAATTCCACGATTACGAACTCAAACGGGACCTCTGGTTTTACAACCGTTACCGTAGGGGATGGCGAGTCGATCTCCGCCGTGAATGTGAGTACGAACGGTTTAGGCCTCCATACAGAACTAAGTGGAGGAGGCGAAAGCTGGCACCGTGATTGGAGCAATGAGGATGGCAATCTGCTGGATTTTGGAAGCGCATCCACGGTTGCTCCTGGATCCTATGACTTCGATTGGTACTTGAGTTTTGGTGGTGACTTCACCATCAATTTCATCTTTGAATTGCCTCCTATTGAATTACCCTCTTTCGAAGCAGGCCAATTGCTCGGCAGCACGACGCAGGCTCAATTCCAGAACCAGAACTATCAGTTTCAATCGCTGAGCAATCAAGTACGAAACATGGCCGGCAGTTTCTCCGCTGGTGCCAACTCGTTCGACCTCATCTCGCTCACCCCGCCACCTCGCACCGCAGGCGATGATGACGCACCGATCAGTCTGGTCAGCTACGAAGAGCCGTCCGTCCAGCAGACCGGCTACCAAAGCGGGTTTGGCAGCCAGCTCGGAAGTCGCAGTTATCGAAGTTCGCCGCTGACGCGAGGCGGTTGGGGTGGTTGGATGCAAGGCTACGGCATCGGCGGCAGTGCCGACGGTCACCTCGGTGTGGCTGGGTTCGACTACGGTGCTGGCGGTACCCAGTTGGGTCTGTTCCGCAGCGTCGACGCTCATACGATGGTTGGATTTTTTGGCACGTACGGCTATCAAAACGTCAGCACGGACAACGGTTCCGAGGTGGATGTCAACAGCGGTATGGTTGGCACGTTTCTGCACCGCAACGATCACGATGGCAACTACTACACGCTGGCCGGCAACGCGGCGTACGACGACTACGACACGTCCCGTACCGGTGGCATCACCGGCAACTTTGACGGTGTGCAAACCGGCACCTACCTGGAACGTGGTTGGATACGCAACCTCGGCGGCCTGACGGTTCAACCGAATGTGGCCTTGCAGTACATCTGGGTTCACCAAGACGACCATGTCGAATCCGGCGGAACATCGATCGACGATGTCGATGCCCATTCGCTCCGCAGCATGGCTGGCGCGAATTTTTATGGCAACCGTCACATCCACGGTCATTACGGTTGGCGTTGGACTCCTAATTCCCGCGTCTCATGGATGCACGAGTACCTGGACTCGGCAACGAGTGTGACGGGCATCCAGGGCGGATCGAGTTTTGCAACCAATGGCTTGGACTTGGGCCGCGACTGGGCATTGTTGGGCATCGGTTTGCAAGGCAATCGTAACGCCGCGCTAACGCTGTACGGCAACTACGATCTGCAGGTCAACGACCGTAACCAATTCCACACCGGCAGCGGCGGCGTGGTCTGGACACGATAAGAGAGCGTCATTCGGGCCAGTCCTTCGCAAAGATTTCAGAATAAACAGGAATATTGGTGCGGCAGAAACATAAAAAGACGCCATTACGGTACGAGAATTTTTCTGTCGCATCAATATTTCTGTCTTGTTCTGAACAGGCAGAAAACATCCCGATTGCACCTAGTGTCAAATTTGCTGCCCGGCACCAATCCTCGCTATTTTCTAACCTTCCATTTTCTAACCTCTCTTACCCGCCAATCGGCATCGACACGATGCATGCGACTGGCACGGTCGGGACCGTTCACGATCGTGACCCCGCTAACATGACTTTGCACGGAGTGAGGACGGGTTAAAAAATACGATCGCTAAGCCGATGTAGTGCGATCCATTGGATCAACATCGCCCACCGCGAAGTCACCTTCTTCGCCACGGTCCCCCGTCAGTCTTCCTATTTTCCTACCTCCATCTTCCTACCAAAGTTTTCCCCTTGATACAGGCGATGCTGCACAAAATAAGGCAAAGGAATCAGCCTTGCCTGATGAATCCTCGCCTACAAACCACTTGAATAGAAAATTTTGGCTTGGTTGGGCAGCAATTGATTGACACCAACGTGTTCCACCGAGGTTTCCGGTAGCGAGTCGAGCAGCAACTCGCCTGTGGGCTCGATCGTGATCGGGGCGGCGTTTGTTTCGTTCGTTGTCAGTCGCGAGTAGACCGTCGCGGTTTGCGTTCCTTGTACGTAGCGGATTTGATACAGACTCGATTCGCTGTCGTAGTATGTTTCGATGTTCGCATCACACAATAGTCCCGTTGTTCGCCAATGTTTCCTCAGCTCAATCAGCGATTGATACCATTGCCACATGTTTTGGTTCCCATCCTCTCGGGATTCCAGTTTCGAGGATCGGAATGCAGCCTCTTCGGTCGGCAGCAAGCCTTCGGACCAATCGTGCTGCGGGTACTCAAGTCGACGTCCGTTGACCACAGCCTCTTGTAAATGCGCGTCCGTAAAATCGACGAAGAATAGAAACGGCCGCGTCGAGGCAAACTCTTCCCCCATGAACAGCATCGGAATCGCGGGCGTTAGACACAGCAGTGTCGCCGCCGACTTCTGTGCTGCTGGTGATGTCAATTGGTGTAGTCGCTTGGCTAGCGGATGGTTGCCGACAAAATCGTGGTTCTGGATCGAGTAAACCAGTCCATGGGTGTCAACGCGAGTTTCCGGCGTCTTTCGGCTTCGTTCCTTTCGCATCGTTCCTTCGAATACGAATCCTTTGGATAGCGATTGAGCCAAGTCGGTTCCCGAGCGATAGACGCGATTGGAAAGTTGCTCGCCAGGACGCACGACCGCAAAAACGCTGTGCAAGAAGTCGTCACACCACTGGGCGTCAAATCCGATTCCGCCTTCGGCAAGCGGTCGGTTCATCTCGGGGTCATACACGTTGGATTCGGCGATCAGCAACACGTTTCGATTCGCTGCTTCGGACCAGCGTCGTACCGCATCGCTCATCTCCGCGACGATATGGGGATCATTGTCATCGCGAGTGCAGTGAATTGCGTCGACGCGGAGTCCGTCGATGTGAAACTCGTCGAGCCAGTAGATGGCGTTGGCGATCACGTACCGGCGGACTTCGCTGCCCCATTTCGGGTCATCAAAATTCGGAGCGTCGCCCCACGGTGTACCATGTTTTGCGGAAAAGTACGGGGCAAACTCACCCAGATAATTGCCTTCGGGGCCAAGGTGGTTGTAGACCACATCGACGATCACGGCCAAACCCTTTTGGTGAGCCGCGTTGACGAGCTGTTTCAGTTCCGCCGGCGTTCCATAGTTGTGGTTCGGTGCGAACCAATTCACGCCATCGTAACCCCAATTCCAACGGCCTGCCGCATCGGCCAGTGGCATCAATTCGATCGCCGTCACGCCAAGTTCGACCAGTTCATCAAGTCGCTCGATCGCACTGAGGAATGTACCCGATGGCGTGAACGCACCCACGTGCATTTCGTAAATGATCAAATCGTCTCGCTCGACCGATTGCCACTGCGAATCGGTCCAATCGAACGCGGGATCGACCACTTCGCTGGGGCCATGCACCCCAAGCGGTTGATAACGGGATACAGGGTCGGGCCGCTGCGGGCCGCCGTCACAGCGGTAAAAATAACGCTCCGATGGTCCGCAATCCTCCACGAGTCCCACATGGTATCCGTCGTCATTTTTCTGCAATTTGACTTTGCGATCTTGGCCGATCAGCTCGACTTCGACCTGGTCTCGCTCGGGTGCCCAGACGACAAAACGTGTTTGGTCTTTTCCAACTAGCGTCGCCCCGAGCGATTGGTGGGGGGCGGCGTTTGCCGAATCGATAAATGACGATTCAAATTGCGAAGATAGCGAACGTTTCATGGTCACAATGGATCAGGTGTAAGAGAAAAACGGTTACACTGCTGCTACCAACTTCGACAGTCTGTTCCCGCGGTGCAATCCCCTCATGTTTTCAACTTCGGTTCACGGGTTCGTTTTTAGCAGCCTGCTCGTTTTGCTTGCGGTTTGTGCCCCCCGCTGTTCCGCCGCCGAGCCCACCACCACGAAGTCCACTGAGTCTGTGAAAATCCGCGTCGCGACTTTTAACGTTTCTCTGTATGGCAAAAAGGCCGGCGAGGTCTACGAGCGGCTAATTGACGGACGTGATCCGAAAGCAATCAAGCTTGCTGCAGTTGTGCAAACGGTGCGCCCCGATGTGTTGCTGGTCAACGAAATTGATTACGAACCTAATGCGGCAACCGCTCGGTTGCTCGCCGAAGAATATTTTTCGATCGCTAAGTCTGGCCGCAGCCCGATCGAGTATCCCTATATCTACACAGCGTCGAGTAACACGGGGATCGATTCGGGTTTGGATCTGAACCGCAACGAAACCGCGGGTGAAGCCACCGATGCGTGGGGTTACGGCGTTTACCCAGGTCAGTATTCGATGGCGATTTTCAGTCACTTTCCCATCGACCAGAAAAACATTCGCACGTTTCAGAATTATTTGTGGTCCGAATTGCCGGCTGCTAAACGGCCTCGTGATCCCGAAACACAGAAGCCGTACTACGAGGACCGAGTGTGGTCAAAGTTGCGGTTGTCGAGCAAGAATCATCTGGATGTGCCGATTCAAATTGGCGACGCCACGATTCATTTTTTGGCAAGCCATCCGACGCCGCCGGTGTTTGATGGTGTCGAGGATCACAATGGTTGCCGCAATCACGATGAGATCCGATTTTGGCTGGACTACATCGACAACCCGGACGCAGCATATTTGCGAGACGATGTAGGGAACAGCGGAGGGCTGGCGCGAGATGCAGCCTTTGTGATTCTTGGCGACCTGAACGCCGATCCAGCCGACGGTGACGGCAAACAAGACGCAATTCGGCGATTGCTCGGCCACTCTCGTGTTCAAGACCCCAAGCCTCGCTCGCCAGGTGCGGCGGAAGCGATTGCAAAAAACAAGGCCAATGCCAAACACGTCGGCGATCCCACGCTGGATACTGCCGACTTTGGCAGCAGTGGTCATTTTCGCGTCGACTATGTGCTGCCGAGCGAGTCACTAAATGTGGTGGATGCCGGTGTGTTCTGGCCCAAACGCCAAGATCCGCAACGCGAATTGATCTCGGCGAGTGACCACCGCATGGTGTGGGTCGAAGTCGAGGTGCCCTGATGCGTAAACGTGTGCTGTTGATGATCAGTTCGATGCGCGGCGGTGGCAGCGAACGACAAACGTTGCTGTTGCTGCGGCATTTGGATCGAGCTCGGTTCGAACCGCATTTGTACGTGATCGAGCGAGCGGGCGACTTGATGTCGGAAGTTCCTGACGATGTTCCTGTGCATTCGTTTGCCGATCATCAGCGGCCAAACCAGCTCTATTTTCCCGGCCGCATTTTGCGTCAACAGATCGCGGATCTGCGGGATCGGATCGTGGAAGAAAAAATCGCGGTAGTTTACGATCGTACGTTTGCGATGAGTTTGATCGCGGCACCGGCTTGCCAACGGTTGGGGATTCCGCGGATCTCGACGATCGTCAGCCCGCCAGAGCGAGCGCTGCCATTGGTCGAAAAACGTTTTGTTCGCTGGAAACGATGGCGATTGGCGACCGCCTATCGTCAGGCTCGCACAGTGGTTGCCGTCAGCAAAATTGCCGCTCGGTCTGCCGAAAAATATTACAAGCTGTTTCCCGATTCGGTCACGGTGATCCCCAATCCCGTCGATCGCGACGATTTGCTGCTGAAATCGGTAGCGGCCCCACCGCGTGATCCCGATCACGTCACAATGGTTTGTGTGGGTCGGATGACGTCGGAAAAGGGGCACGCGGATCTGATTCGAGCCGTGGCGTTTGCCGAGGCAGATTGGCCCGCCGAAGTTCCGCCGCTGAAGTTAATCATGGTCGGTGATGGGCCCCTGAGATCGCAATTGCAGCAATTGGCGGCGGAGCAACTCAAGCGTCACACGATCGAGTTCGTCGGAGTCGACGCCAACCCGGCACCCCACATCGCGGCAGCGGATGCGATGGTGTTGCCGTCGCTGTTCGAAGGGATGCCCAACGTGGTTTTAGAGGCGATGGCGTTGGGGACTCCGGTGATCGCCACGCGTGCCGGAGGAACGATCGAGTTGATGGATCAAGAGCCGACGATGTTGTTAGCGGATCCCGGTGAGCCGTTGTCATTAGCCAGTGCGATTCGCGAATTTGTCAGCGATCGTGATGCGGCGATTCTGCGTGCTGATGCGGCACTGCGTTACGTCCGTGATTTCCATGACGTGAATCAAACAACGCGGCGAATCGAAGACTTGTTTTCGTCGTAATGGCGAATCAATCGAGCTTCGCCATTCGCTTGATCGTGACAATGAACCCTTCGCGATCTTTCGGCGATACCAGGTATTCACGCTTTTCTGTTTGAATTCGAACACGGCGAAGCGACAGCGCCGGAGCACTTTTTAGGCTCGATGATTTTTCGATTTGTTGAATGTCTGCGATCGGAATCTGATAACAGAGGATGCCGCATCGAATCGACACGGCATCGTCGAGGATCGTATAGCGACAGGGAACAACGAAGATGCCTTGCACAAACAAGGTTGCTGCGCCGGCCAGAAACAGCAGCGACGCATCCCCCGGTCGACCATTTACCATCAAGTAACCGCCAATCACGACCGCCACCACGGGCGAGAGCATCAGCAGCATCAGGAGCCAGAGATCGATCGCCGATTCGTAGCGAATCGGCGTTTTTAGAGCGGGGGAAGGTTCGTTCATTACTGTTGAGGTTTCTTTTTCTTGGTTTTAATCATCCAGAGGGCCCATCCAGCGGGCCGGCCTTGTATCACCCCCGTGCGACTTGTGAGAGGATGAGGGCGACGTGGCATGTCCGAGTCGATGTCAATTGGTAGTCGATGCGAGCGTAGCTAGTGTCTGTCATAAAACCTCGAGGCGGCGTAATTTTACAGCTTGAGAGGGCGAAACGTTAGTGTGAAGATTGTTGGCGACCCGCCTTCAACACCACGATGAGGGGCGAATTTGCAGTGTTTTCAGATGACTGCGCGTACCTTCAGCCAGGAGGGTGTCGTTGATCAACTCTGCGTTGTGTCTTTGACCTAATTAGGCCGCTGCACGTACTGTCTTTGCCGCTGCAGCGTCGGGGTTTTCTGCCGCGATCAATAGCCGGCCAAGCACCTGCAGGTTCCGCCCCAGCACGGCTAGGCCAAGATAGCGTTTGAAACCAACTTCACTGCGGTCACGACAACGTTTCAATCCGTTGCCCCGCTGCAACGCACCGACCGCGGATTCGATTCCTGCGTGACGGTGTCGACGTCGGCGCGAGTCGTCTGACTCGTTGGCAACTTCGGTTGCAAAGTTTTGAGAGTTCCGCGATGGACAACTGACGTTGCCAACGATCGGCAACAAGGCTTTAACGTTCGCCGCGCTGTGAAAGCCACGATCAAGCGAAAGTTCTTCAAGCTTACCTTGGTGACGCTGCTGGGCGATCTTCGTTTGCTCAACCACGACACTGCCGTCGGTTTCATCACGATCCATCAGATAGTAATGGCTGATGAAGCCCGCACCGTCCTCAAAGATCATTGCCAGTCGTCCATACTGAATCGGCTCGCCTGCTTTGCCACGTTGGTAGAGTTGCGTATGAGTTTCGAAAAGGCTGAACAGCTTCTCGCTGTTGGGAACGCTCTCGCCCAGCACCACTCGGCGATGCGCGGTATCACGAACCTGTTGGGTCAAACTGGCCCAACCCGTGAGTTCCTCAAGCCGAATGTGCAGCGAGAGAGGCAATGCGTTTTTCGCTGCCTTTTCCAGTGTTTTGACTCTTTGGAGGATCAAGTCTACACGCGCTATCAGGCTATAGTAGAGCGATTCGATCGCCTCCTTCTTTTTGACGATACGACTGGCAGAGAGCTGATTAATTTGTCGATGAAGCTTTTTGATCGTCTTTAACAAGTGAGCGGACTGACGCCACCGAGGAAGACTGATTTCGTCAGCAAGGGTGCGGGCCAGCGGGATGATCTTCCGCATCCCGTCGTACATCAAGCTGCTTTCGGTTGGGTAATGAATATTCGTTTCGATCACGAACGAGTCGGCGCGAGCCGATCCTACTGCATCGCCATGGAACTGTTGTCCGTGTCGAACAATGATGTGGTTGATCTTCTCAATTGTCTCAGGCTTGATCAGACAACACGAATTGCGAATACGGCGAAAGTCGAAATTCGGGTCTTGCTCCCAATCGTCAACACCGAGGATCGTACGGAGATTGTGATGGTTCTCGGCTTGGTCTTGGACTTTGTCGTAGTCGAAATTGCAATTCATTCTGAGCACTGCCAGCACGAGAATTTGCCAATCATCGAAACCGGGTCTGCCGGTATCGCGGCGCGAGAGCTCACTGACATCTTGCGCGATTAAGTTGGTAAGGCTTCTTCGCAGCGGACCGTCGAGATAGACATGACGCAGGGCAGCGAGAACGGGTATAATTTCGTCACGACAATTCAGATTCAATTGCAACTGCGCGATGGGGGTTGCTGCGAACCGCATCTGAGGTTCATAACTCTTTCGCATCTCGACCACTCCTTGAAGATTTGTGATGAAATTGGTTTTTCCTAACTGTTTCAACACTCGAACCGGTCAAACGGTTCAGTCTTCAAGGAGCTTTTTTCTAAATAACCCCGTAAAACACGGGATCATTCTGTTTGATGACAGACACTAGCTACCGTCGCGTTCGCGGTGGATCCACGCTCTGGCGAGCTTAGCTACGACAGTTATTATTCCGACGGTCCTAAATTCTGTACGCTCAAGGGTTTTTCAGCAAGCGAGATGAACTCAAACACTTCGATTGACGCTCCTGTTGCTCCCCTCGATCGGCGTCGTGCCCAGCACACCGGTTTGCCATGGGCGTGGTGTAATTTGTGGCGGAATCCGTTTGGTGAGTTGACGCGAGAAGAGCGGGCCGAGTTGGCCGTTGTCGATGTCGCGACACTTGCCTCGCATGTGAATCACCCGAGAACAGCACTGCAATTGATTGGCGAGTGTGGTCGCGGCAAGACGACGCGGATGTTGGCACTGCTGCGTCATTTTCCCGACGCATCTTACGTTTATCTCGACGAAGATTTGCCGTGTGGTGCGATCGCCGAAGGTGTTCCGCTGATGATCGACGAGGCTCAGCGGTTAACGCGAAAGGTGATGCATCGGATCTTCGCCACGGGATTGCCGTTGGTGTTGGCGACGCATCGCGATTTGACACGTCCGCTGAAAAAAGCGGGGTACGATGTCACAACCTATCGGATAGGTGATACAAATAACGCACAATTGGTAGCCGATTCGGCAAATCGCCGAATCGAGGCGTCTCGATTAGGGCCGGGGCCGATCCCAACGTTGTCGCGGCACGATGCCGACATGTTAGTGTCGCGGTTTGGCAGCGATATCCGCGGCATCGAAGGTTACCTCTACGAGCAAGTTCAACACCAGGTGTACAGCGATGGCGAAATGCGATTTGTCGATTGAGTTAGCCGAGGATGCCAACTTTCTGTACGAAGGAGGTGGCACCGTCCGTGGCAAGGTTCGCGTGAACGTCGACCAGGACGTGAAGTGCAGCGGATTGGTGGTCGAGTCGGTTTGGAAAACGCATGGACGTGGCAACGTTACCGCGGGGACGTTCGCCAGCGAGACGCTGTTCCAGGGCGAATGGGTCGCTGGCCAAGTCGTCGAGTATCCGTTTGAATTGCCCGTGGGCGATTGGCCGCCGAGTTACCACGGGCACTATCTAAACGTCGATCATTACATTGACGCTCGTGTGAAAATTCCTTGGGGCTTCGACCCGAAAGCGTCCGAGCCGATTTTGATGCGTCCGACGTGTGGACCGGAGGCGGCGGTGACGAAAAAAGCCCCGAGTCGGTCCGTCTTTGCCGGGATTTTTATCGGCGTGTTTATGATGATCTGGTGTTCGGGTTTCATGTTCTTCATGGTTCAGAACCCCTTTTCGCTCATCTGTGTTGGCATCTTTCCCGTTCTGTTCGCCGTCGGCTATGCCGTTAAGGTCTGGTTGCCAAAGTATCTGTTAGGCGAAGTGGTCTACGAAGTCTCGCCCACTGTGGTCGCTCCTGGGGACCAAGTCACGGGCGAGCTTGTACTTCGCCCTCGCAAAAACGTCAGTGTCAATGCCATCACATTGAACTTCGAGGCTCGCGAGGTTTGCATTAGCGGAAGCGGTAGTAACAAGACAACGCATAAACATGTTTTCTTTGAGCAGACGACCGAGCTGCAATCGGCGACCACATTGGCAGCGGGCCAAGAACGTCGCTTTCCGATTTCGGTCACGTTACCCGAGGATGCGCCTTACACACTCGATCTGCCGAGCAACGATTTGATCTGGGCGACAACGCTTCGCATCGACATCCCTCGTTGGCCCGATTGGTCCAAGGAAATTGCACTGCAAGTGTTGCCATCGGGCAAGCCGTTGGAGCGACCTAGCAGAACAATCGGTGGTGCGTCCTCTGACCTTGATTCGGATGCCACTGCGGCGGGTGGGATCACGTTCGCCGAGACCGCCAACCATCTTTGGTCGATCCGCGACGATTCCGAGCAACTTGCAACGCTGGTCGATGCCGTGACGGGGCTATCGTTTCGCATCGAAGCGTTCGTCGAGCGGCGGTTGCTTTACGCGGGCGACGAAGATCCGCATTTGTTCAAAGACGGTTACGCAGTATGGGCCCACTACGGCGAGCCCCCGTTGCCGATGGTGTTGTACGTCCCGCATCAATTGGCCGACGAGTTCGAGCAGATTGGACGCGATCGCTGGGTAGGCCAGGGGACGATCGTCGGCTGGGATGATCGCCATCGACGGCTGCAAATCAAACTCGACGCCAAATAAGTCTCGGTTACTCTTCCAGCCGTTCCGATCGCCGACGTCAATTTCACCGTAGCGAAAGTGTTTAGCGATTGGCTAGTCACGAAGTGACGACAAGTAATAGCCCCGGACGTCAGTCCGGGGTTTGGGAAAACAATGCGATGCAAGTCGCAACGCGACGACAGGAAACACAGATGTACGCGCGAATGCACTAATGGGAACGGGCGTCTGCCGTCGCTTCGCGACTTGGGGTGAGTTTGGGGGCGACGTCGCCCCCGGACTCGCGTCCGGGGCTATCAACTGCCGTCGCTATCGCGACTGAGAAGCGAAGCAAAACTTGCGTAACCTTAACTTCCACGCAGTTTTAAATTTTTTGACAGACCAGCGCAAGCCACGCGTCTAGTTCGAACATTTTACTCGCTACTGCCGACGATTCCGCACCGCGGCCCTCCCCGAAAATCTCGCTGAAGGCTCGGTTTTCGACCGTCCCAGCGTTGCTGGGCGGGTGAAGCAAGTGTTTGCGAAAACTGCTGGGCGCACCTTTGCCCCGGTGCCTCACGGCCCCTTCAGAGCACATCTTTCCCACGCGACCATCCCCCGCCGGGTAGAATAGAAAGATCCGAGTCCGACAACGTCGATCTACCTATTCCCCGAAGCTCGCGACGGAAAAACGTTCCATCGCTGTTCCGCTTATCCGTACAAGAACCCTTTCTTTTCTTGGAGAAATCCGATGCAAGCGACTCTAAAGTTCGTGTTACCGCTGGCGATTCTAATTGGCTTTAGCCAGCAAATGATCCCCGTCGTCCATGCCCAAGGTGTCACGATCACGATTGAAAAAGACAAGGATAAAAAGTCGGACTCCAAAAAGAAGGCACCGTTTTCGGGAACACGGCCTTCGGTCGATGTGGCGATTTTGCTCGACACTTCCAATTCGATGGACGGATTGATCGGTCAAGCCAAAAGTCAGCTTTGGAACATTGTCCAAGAATTCGCCAAAGCCAAAAAGAGAGGCAAAACGCCACTGCTTCGCGTCGCGGTGTTTGAGTACGGCAATTCGGGATTGCCCGCTAGCGAAGATTACATTCGCCAAGTTGTTAAGCTGACCGATGATCTGGACAAGGTTTCCGAAGCACTGTTCGCGCTCCGCACCAACGGGGGCGACGAGTACTGTGGCGCGGTGATTAAGGAAGCGGTCAAGCGACTTGATTGGAGCAGCGAACCGAACGCCTACAAAGCGATCTTCATCGCCGGTAACGAACCGTTCACGCAAGGATCGGTCGATTATCGATCGGCTTGTAAAAAGGCGATTGGTGCTGGCGTTGTCGTCAACACCATCCACTGTGGCGACTATCAACAAGGGATCAACGGCAAGTGGAAAGACGGTGCCGATCTGGCCGAAGGCGAGTATTTGAACATCAATCAGGATGAGAAAGTGGTGCACATCAAGGCACCGCAAGACACGATCATTATTAGACTCAATAATGAATTAAACAAAACGTATCTTTGGTATGGATCCAAGAACAAACGAGACAGTTACGAAAAAAACCAGGCGGCGCAAGATTTCAATGCCAGTGGTTTTGGCGGGCTCAGCATTCGTGCCGCTACCAAATCCAGTTCACTGTATCGCAACGTCGGACGTGATTTAGTCGATACTTACGAAGAAGACAAGGATGCGATTGCCAAGATTGACGTCGAAGATTTACCGGCGGAATTGCAGTCACTTTCGCCCGCCGAGCGGCTCAAACGAGTCGAGGCAATGTCGAAACGTCGTGCGGAAATCAAGGCCAAAATGGCTGCCGTGAACAAAGAGCGTCAAGCTTATGTTGCGGCCGAGCAATCCAAGTTAGCGGAGCCATCTGAGGAGGCAACATTCGGAGACGCCTTCTCCGGAACCGTTCAAAAGCAACTGGAAGCCTCCGGTTTTGAACTCGAGAAATAGAAGACTTTCCGAAATAGCAGGCTGCCCGCCAGCGTGCCCCGTCCCGTAGCGAAACTCGCCAAGAGTTTCGTCCACCCCTAACCGCCTGGCATCACCGTGCACTAGAGCAATTTGAGAAATGACGTAGGTTAAAAAAATAGCTGCGTTCGCCAGAACGTGGTCCACCGTCTGGCGACGGTAGCTACATCAAAGATGAAAATGCCCTTGCCGGCTTGTCCGGCAGGAACGAGTGTTGTGAATTGACCAACCTACTCAAAGCTCTGACCACGAAGCGTAGTCAACCGATGAAGAATGGCAGAATTGGAATCACCAAAGTGGAACTGGTCGTTGGTGTCGTTTGTGCATTAATCCTGTTGTTTCTATTGATCCCTACGATCAATGGACCTCGTCCGCCACATCGCCGTAATCAGTGTTCGACGAATCTCAAAAACTTTGCGTTGGCGGCGATTCAGCATGAGGTGTCAAGGAATGCGTTTCCAGGCTACGCGATCTCCTTCGGCTTTTATGATCCCGACAACTCACCCGCGAGTTGGACTGACCAAGAAGGATGGACTGCGACATCGGTGAAGCATCGCAAGCTGGGAACATGGGCGGTTGCGTTGCTCCCATGGCTTGACGCCCAACCGACGTATGAAATTTGGGCGGATGACCGGTACCCGGTTGTGTTTGGTGGCTTTAATGCATTGCCACTTTCGGATGGTCAATCAGGACTTGGATTTTCGGCGATCGCTACACCTAACCTGCAGATCTTTCAGTGCCCGTCGCGACCATTGGATGATATCACTCACGGAAGAAACAGCTACGCCTGCAACACCGGCATGTTTTATCGTGGATCGGAGGCCACTGAATTTGCCCGCTCGATGCGGACTGCCAATGGAGTGTTCAACAACAAGTTTCCTGGGCTCGACGCACAGGGTAGCCCAGTGTCAGTGGGGCCTCCCGTACGTTTGGATGATATAAAAGATGGACACAGCAATACGATTCTGTTTGCCGAGAATTTGCAGGCGATGCCATGGCATCGAGCTGGCTTCATTGAAGCGAACGATCTGAAGCTGGAGGATCAAGAAGCCGAAATTCACTACCCGGAAACCAGTCGATACGTTCATGGAATTGTTTGGCACTTCGAATACAACGAGGGTGCAGCGGATGCACCGAAGGTAAATCCGGCGCATCGAATCAACGGCGTGTCGGAAAGAGCGAGTTTGGTCGATTTGAGAATGACGCGAGAAAACGCGGGTGACCTGGCCCGCCCGTCTTCAGCCCATGTCGATGGCGTCAACGTGAGCATGGCCGATGGAAGTACTCGCTTCATCACCGACACGATCGACTACCGCGTCTATCAAGCGTTGCTAACGCCGAGCGGGACCGAAAGCGATGTGCCACAGTCTGATTTTGTCTTGAGCGAAGGATCGTATTGATCAGCTGAGGGGCAAACACGACATCCACATTTCCCCTGATGCTCCCGAAAAACCCGCGTTTGCGGAGATTTTCGCTCTACAATGAAGGAATCTCCATGAGCCAAGAAAAAGCGAAGCCGCGACTTTTTTCTTGTTAACCTTTTCTCGGACACGGCATTTATTGGTATGCACACACCCAATTCTCACTCTGCCGACGAAGCCACGTTTGTGGGACAGCTGACCGAATGTCAGCTGCCACTGATGCTGTACGTCCGTGCATTGATGCCGGGGGATCATGCGGCGAGTGATGTGATTCAGCAAACCAATACCAAGATTTGGGAAAAGCGGGCCGATTTCGAGCCCGGAACCAATTTCAAGGCCTGGGCCTTCGCGATCGCCCGCTTCGAAGTCCTGAATCATCGCAAACAGCAAGCCCGAGACGCCCGCTTGCGATTCTCGGACGAGCTAGAAGTCACCGTGGCGGACGAATTGGTCGCTCTGGATGATGATCTGTTGCAGCGACATGCGGCGCTGCGGGAATGTATGAAGTCGCTTAAACCCGAGAGTCGTGAACTGTTGATGTGTCGTTACGCGTCGTCGGAACCGTTGGCTGAGTTTTCAAAACGCGTTGGTCGATCGGTGGGCGGCATCAAAGTGACGCTGCATCGGCTCCGTAGCAAGTTGGCGGATTGTATTGAACAGCGGCTCGTGACTTCAGGAGAAATGGAATGACACCTGACCAACGCTCCACCTTGCTCGATTCACTTCTGGATGGTGACATCAGCGAATCCGATTTCCTCAGGATCGAAGCCGAGCTGATTGTCGATCCGGAGGTACGACAGGAATATTACCGGCGACTGCAATTAGATTTGCTGCTGGAACGTGAAGCCGCCGAGTCGCTGTTGGACCCATCAGCGCATCCGATGCCTGTGGCCGAGCGAGTTGCGGCGGAGCATGCTGCTGCCCAGCAATTCAAGTCAGGCCGGATGTTGTTGTTGGTGGGGACTCTGCTTGCTGTCGCGGCAAGCTTGCTGATTGCGGTGCCGCTGATTCAAGGAGTCGGAGGCCAGGACGATGCTGTCGCGGCAAATGAAGCGGCACCACGAAGCCCTGCTATTGAAGAGCCATCGGCGAGCGGGTTTGCTATTTTGAGCGGCCAAAGCGAAGCCGTTTGGGAAGGAGCCACTGTCGGAAGCGGTGGCTTACTGCCCGAGGGCGATTTGCATTTAAAGTCCGGCTTGGTGCACTTGGAATTGTTCAGCGGTGTGCAAGTTGTGATTCAAGGCGAGGCTATTTTCTCGATCGATTCACCGATGCAAATCAGTATGACCCGGGGGCGTGCACGGGCTCAGGTGCCTAATGCAGCACACGGTTTTCGTATCAAGACCGCGGCGGGCGAAGTCGTTGACTTGGGCACCGAGTTTGCTGTCGATGTGACGCATGATCGCTCAAGTGTTCAGGTGGTCGATGGCGAAGTCGAGTTGCGCCCTCAAGGGGGCGGATCGGACGCGGACTCACTTCGTCTATTGGAGGGCGAGTCGGTTGATCTGATGTCCGATGGACAGGTTTCGCAAACCCAATCCGTGGATCTAAATTTAGTTGGCCCGGTCGCGTTTCAAAAAGAACTTGCCGAGTCGCAATCGGGTCGTTTGCAGCGGTGGCAAGCCGCCAGCGATCAAATGCAAACCGATCCTCGGTTGATTGCCCATTATCAAGTCGATCCGGATGCGGAGTGGTCGCGGCAATTGCTGAACCTTGCTTCCGGACGCGGCGACGTTGCATCCGATGGCGCGGTGGTTGCCGCCGAACGGGCAACCGACCGCTGGGGACGCAGTGGGGGTGCATTGGATTTCAGTCGTACCGGCAGTCGTGTTCGTTTGGATGTTCCGGGCACTTACCGAGGTTTGACTCTGTTTTGCTGGGTCAAAATTAACAGCCTGGACCGCTGGTACAACTCGCTGTTTTTGACCGACGGTCATGAAGTTCGCGAGCCGCACTGGCAAATCATGCAGGACGGCAGGATGTTCTTTTCAGTCAAGGCACCGCCCGCGGATCCGCAAGCAAAGCAAGAATTTACGCACAAAATCTACTATTCCGAGCCGATTTGGGACACCTCGCTCAGTGGCCGCTGGGTCATGTTGGCGACCGTCTATGACGTGGATGCCCAGCGAGTCGCTCACTATTTAAACGGAACGGAAATTAGCAGTGAGGCGATTCCCTCCGAATCGCTGGCAGAAACAATCGAGATCGGCGCGGCATCCATTTGTAATTGGAGCCAGCCGATGTATCGCACCGATGCCACGTTTGTGGTGCGGAATCTGAATGGTGTGATGGACGAATTTGCAATGTTCTCTGGAGCATTGTCGCAGCAAGAAATTAGTGAAATTTATAAGGTGGGAGATCCCTATTGATGTGTGACATGATCCGTAGCATTCGAATCGTTCCTTTGCTGGTCGCGGCGCTAGTAACTAGCACCGTGTTTACTAGCACCGTGTTTACTAGCACCGTGCTGGCCGACGAAGCGGCCGAGCGTGAATTCACCTTGAAGGTGTTACCGCTGCTGAAAGACAAATGTCTTGGCTGTCATGGCGCGGATGCGGATGACATCAAAGGCGAGTTTAGTGTGCTGACACTCGCGGATATGTTGCGCGGCGGCGAATCCGAAGAACCATCGGTTGTTCCGGGCAAACCGGACGAAGGGACACTGATTGATGCGATCACGTGGACCACGCTGGAGATGCCGCCTAAAGAAAATGACCGTTTGACGGAAGCACAAGTTGCGGTCGTTCGCCGCTGGGTCGAAAACGGAGCACCTTGGCCTGATGAGGCGGCTCAGACGCGTTATCGCGATGAAGAACGCCAGCAACGTGTGACCGACGAAGGCACTATCGTGACCACCAGTGGCGGTACATCGAGCGAGTGGACTCATCGTCGCTACAAACCCGAAGACCTCTGGTCGTTCGAACCACTGAAAGACAAAAACGACCTGTTGCCCGCGTCCGTGGATGCATCCGAGGCGATTGACTATTTCGTCGACAAGAAACTGGTCGAAGCGGACTTGAAGCCGGCTAGCGATGCGAGTCCAGAAGACTTGGTTCGTCGTGCGACCTTGGATTTGACCGGATTGCTGCCAACGCCCGAAGAAGTCGATGCGTTTGTTGCGGTTTGGAATACCGATTCGCAAGCGGCTTGGTCCGAGTTGGTGGATCGATTGCTTGCGAGTCCTGCGTACGGCGAGCACTGGGCCCGCCATTGGTTGGACGTGACTCGCTATGCCGATACCGGAGGGATGGCGAACGATTTTGAACGATCCAATATGTGGCGTTATCGTGACTATGTGATTCGAGCGTTTAACAACGATAAACCGTACGACGAATTCGTGGTCGAGCAGATCGCTGGCGATGAACTTGCCGACGAGTCGGTGCGAGCTCGCAGCAAAGGTAACGAAGGAGCGGTGAAAAAGGCCCAGCTCAAAGGTGACTACACGCCTGAGGAGGCCGAGTGGATCGTCGCCACTGGTTTTTTACGGCTGGGACCTTGGGACAACGCGATGATCGAAGCGGACGAGGCTCGTCAAATTTTTCTAGACGATCTCGTCAATGTCGCCGGTCAAACGTTCTTGTCCACCACGATGCGATGTTGCAAATGCCACGATCACAAATTTGATCCGCTTCCGACGCGTGATTATTACCGCATGTATTCGGCGTTTGCAGCGACGCACATGGCCGAGCGGAATGTGCCACTTTTGGATATCGAAAATCGCGAGCAGTTCGATGAAGGTCGTGAGCATGTTCAGAAGATGCTCGATTTTGCAGTTTCCGAAAAGACAAAATTGGTGAACAAACGCGAAGCCGCGGCTCGCAAGTGGTTCGACGAGCACAATTTGCCGTACAAGAATGAAAATCAGCGAAAGGATCTGCCAGACGAAGAGAAGCCTGAGCGGCACGTCGGCCTGGATCACGTCGAGCAAGGTCAGCTGAAAGTTCGTGAGCAAGATGAGTGGATTTGGACTCGCCGACTCGAACGTTACGAACCGATGGCGCAAAGCGTTTACAACGCCGAGTTTGGCAAGTTGGCTTGGAACGGGGCTCGCAAATTGCGAATCACTCCGGACAAGAAAAAGGAATCGCTCGTTAATCACATTTTGGTCGGCGGAGCACTGACGGCACTGGGCGATCAAGTCGCACCAGGCGTGTTGAGTGCGGTGTCGGTACCAGTCGATCCAAAGGCCGAAGATCCTTATTTGCTGACCGATTCCGTCGATGGTCGACGATTGGGACTGGCTCGCTGGATCGCACACCCTGAGAACGCATTGGCGCAGCGATCGATCGTCAATCGTATTTGGCAGTACCATTTTGGTGTCGGGTTGGCCGCAAATGCAAACAACTTCGGCGGCAAGGGAGCGAAGCCTTCGCATCCTGAGTTGCTCGATTACCTTGCCAGCGACTTTATCGAGAACGGCTGGACGATCAAGCGGATGCATCGCAACATCATGATGTCTGACGCGTACAAACGTTCTACGATTCCTGTGGACGCAGAACGGATCGCCGAAACGGATCCTGACAACAAATTGCTCTCCTATTTCCCACGACGCCGTTTAAGTGCCGAGGAACTGCGAGATTCGATCCTGTTGATCACCGGCGAGTTACAGCAGTGTGAGGGTGGATTGCCGATCAGTCCCGAGATCAACATGGAAGTGGCGCTGCAACCGCGAATGATCCAATTCTCGTTGGCTCCGTCGTACCAACCATCGCGGACCCCCGAGTTGCGGAACCGCCGGACGATCTATGCCTACCATGTGCGTGGATTGGCTGATCCGTTTACCGAACTGTTCAACCAGCCGAATCCGAACGATTCATGCGAGTTGCGGGAGACGGCTTCGGTGACACCACAAGTCTTCACGCTGCTCAACAGTGACA
The DNA here is from genome assembly GCF_052161655.1 of Novipirellula methanifontis. Taxonomy (GTDB): domain Bacteria; phylum Planctomycetota; class Planctomycetia; order Pirellulales; family Pirellulaceae; genus Novipirellula. The sequence goes on along the minus strand of NZ_CP197418.1, from coordinate 9,701,242 downwards.
CGATGACCGATCGTTCGGTGGCGTTGGCACTGCGATTGGAACAGGAATGCAAGACGCTGTCCGAACAGATCGACCGTGCGTTTCGCTTGACATTGGGGCGTCATGCGACCGCCGATGAACAGCAACAGTTGTCGCGTTATGTCAAAGACATGCATGCGTACCATCAATCGGTTGATCCCGAGCCGGTGGAATATCCGACGGTCATCACTCAGTCGTTGGTTGAAGAGTTCTCAGGCCAACCGTTCCAGTATGAAGAGATCTTGCCGATCTTTGAACGCTATGAACGCGACAAAAAAGCTGCGGATGTATCGGATCAAACCCGTGCGTTGGCCGACATGTGTCTGTTGTTACTGAACACCAATGAATTCATGTACGTCGACTAAGTGGGATAGGCTTCTAGCCTGTCATTCCATCATTCCCATTCGCGAACGCCATCACCTGGCTCATCGCCCCGATTCATTTCCTTTCGAAGAGTTAATGCCATGTTAAACGAAAACCGACGATCTTTTCTGTACGGTCTTGGGGCAACCTTGGGTACCGTCGCCATGACCGATTTGATGGCAAGCGAAGCGGTGAAAGCGGCGCCCGCGGGCCCGCTCGCACCGAAGCCACCGATGCATCCGGCCAAAGCCAAGAACGTCATCATGTTGTTCATGGAAGGCGGCCCAGGGCATATGGACACCTTTGATCCCAAGCCCGAATTGACTCGATTGCACAAATCGGAATCCAAGTTGGCGGCGGGGCAAGAAACAGGATTCAAGTTCTTTGTCGGCAGCCCTTTTGGGTTCAACAAGGTTGGCGATAACGGGATCGACATGTGCGATCAGTGGAAATATCTTTCCGACCCGTACGTGGCCAATGAGTTGTGTAACTATCGCGGTTGCCAAGCCGAATCGCTGAACCATCCCGAGGCTCTGTTCCACATGAACACGGGCAGCCGTTTGGGAGGCGACCCGGCTCTGGGGGCTTGGTCCACTTACGGACTGGGCAGTGAGAACCAGAATTTGCCGGGCTACGTGGTGATGACCGAAATGGCGTTGCCGCAAGGCGGACCGGGCAACTGGAGCAACGGATTCCTGCCGCCTTACTACCAAGGCACTCGGTTGCGACCTCAGGGGTCACCGATCTTGGACCTGGCTCCGCAGCAATTCAAGACACGCGAGCATCAACGGCGAGCGCTCGACGAATTGGCCCGGCTGAATGCTCAGCATTTGACGTCGTTGGGAGCCGAAGACGAGAAGCTGAACGCACGGATGGAAAGCTACGAGTTGGCGTTCCGGATGCAGACTGACGTGCCTGGCGTGATCGATCTGGCAAAAGAAGATGCGAAGACGCTGGAGATGTACGGATTGAATGATTCGGAAACCGAGACATTCGGTCGTCAATGTTTGATGGCGCGTCGCTTGGTCGAAAGCGGTGTTCGCTTTGTGCAAATCTTTAGCGGCGGATGGGACAGCCACGATTATCTCGAGCGTGGTCACACCGCACGAATTAAGAGTGTCGACAAGGGAATGGCCGCATTGATCCGCGATCTGAAGCAACGTGGAATGTTAGAAGATACGTTGGTGATTTGGACCGGCGAATTTGGACGTACACCGGATAACAACAAACGCGGCGGCGTCTATTCGCTTGGTCGCGGTCACAACAATCAAGCGATGACGATGTTGATGGCGGGCGGCGGCGTCAAACCAGGCGTGGTGGGGGCGACGGATGAACTCGGTTCGTCCGCGGTGGAATGTGTTCATCCGATCCGCGACTTCCACGTGACGTTGTTGCACTTGTTGGGACTCGATGACAACAAACTGACCTACTTTCACGGTGGCCGCTATAAACAGCTCAGCCAGTTCGGCGCCGAAGTGATCCACGACCTGATCGCATAGTCGTTGATCGCTCCAAAATGTGGGATAGGCTTCTAGCCTGTCATCAGCATCCTCGACAGGCTGGAAGCCTATCCCACATTGCAAAATCTGTAGTATTGCAATCAACGTCCCCCGCGATCCAAACGTCGACCCGCAAACGATCGGCGGCGCTCTCTACGTGGACGCCTGATGACTTGCAGCTTGCATCGTCGTCTGTCGATTCCGTTTGACCAAATTGATAATGCCTGCCGTCAGCGAGCGTTCTTCGGTCAAGCGGTAAGGTGAATTCGCGGGCAGCGACTTCATCAACCGGTGATGTGCCTGCGGCAATGCATGATAGGGCAGCGAGGGAAACAGATGGTGCAGCGCGTGGAAGCGTGTTCCCACAGGGCCCCAAAGTTCGGTGATCCACGCGTTGTGCGGATAGTTCACCGAATCGAGCAGCTGATCCAAAAACTCCATCTCTTCGCCATTGTTGGACCAGCGGTGCGATCCAATCGTGCGTACCGAATTCAGGAAGATGATGCACACCGACAACAGATAGGCATTGATCAGGAACGGCGTCGGCCACTGGCCCACCGCCAATGGAGCAATCACGATGATCACAAGGCTCCACAGAAAACAGCCAAGCTCTTGGATGTAGATGATTTTCAGCGTCTTCTTCGTCGGCAGCGGGCGGATATAGGTCGGATCCATCACCATTGACGAAGCATGTTGATGGACAAATGCCCGAAAACCGGGAATGACCCAGGCCAGCGGAGTGAGCACGAGAAAGCGAATGACGGCCACGATCGGGATGACGAAGCACCACGAAAGGTAGAACAGAATCTGCCACCCTCGTTGATGTTCAAGTGGCAAGTATTCGCCATCGTGATCGGTGCCATAGTGTTTGCGGCGATGATGATCGATGTGCGTGTAGTAGACGAATGACGGAATCAAGAACGGAATGCCGCAGAGCAGATTCCACACAATCCGGAACCATTTCAGCCGTTCGTTGGTGCGTTGATGGACCACTTCATGGATGAACAACGACGCGCGGTAGAACAGCAGGACCGAGGCAAAGAAGAAAAACGTTTGCTGAAATGTGCCTTGAAAACCTTGGTGGCGCCCGTAAATCGGGCCACCGTAAACTTGAGTGAGGCAGAGGGCCCCCGCTGCATAGGTGAGCAGAAAGTCGGTCCAATAGATCCAAGCCTGTGGCCGAAAAAGGTCACCGATCAGATGACGGCTTTCGGTATATGAGAATTCAGAGGATCTCGTTGTGTTGGTTGACATGATTGAGACTAAGTTGATTGGTGGGGACACGCTGCTCGTTATTTTGGTTCCTTCGCGTTTCTCTTTGCCCATTAGAGGGCATGCCTCACGTCGCCTGCAGTTGGGGAGCTGTCGATTGAATCGAAATGCAAATCGCAGTGGTGAGCCGTGGGCCGTAACGCACGCAATACGCAGGACCCGGCCGCTCACGCGTCACGGCTCACACAAACGGTTCTTAAGGGGTTTGAAATGAGAGCGGAGCCCTAACTGGGACACGTCCGCCGATGTTCCATCTTTATTTTATTTCGGCTGTGGATAGGTGCAAGTTAAAGCGAATCCGTAAGGCTGGCGTGCTTCTACCCGCGGGGGCGGAGAGATTAGCCAACACGAGACGATAATGATTGCCGATGGTGTGCAATAAGTGGGCCAATTATTAAGACTTATGGGGCCGAGTCATCATCACAAAGAGGATGACAATCGCGACCGCGACCGCCAGAGTTAGCGTGGTCAGCACGCTCGCCGATAGCTCGAGGTTCATCGCGGTAATTCCAATTGCGGCCAAACCCGCAAGCCCCACGGCAGTGAGTGCTTCGCCGGCGATTACTCCGGACGAGAACAAGATGCCGCGGTGCAATACACGGTCATGTTCGGCGGGAGGTGTGTCACGTGTGCACAGCTTGGCGATGATGCCACCGATCAGAATTGGCGTGGCCAGTCCAAACGGCAAGTACATGCCGACAGCGATAGGCATTAAGTGGGCACGATGTTTCGTTCGTCGTTTCATGATTTCATCGATGATTAAAATCACGATGCCCACTCCGGCACCGACGCCGATCAAGTTCCACGGCAGCTCCCCTTCGCCCGCGAACCCACGCGCCAGACTGGCAAACAAGCTCGCTTGCGGGGCTGATAACTTTTCGCCGCCAATTCCGCCGGGCGTATTGTTGTGCAGCAGCGTCAACACCGGTGCCATCACAAACGCAGCAACACTGACGCCACCGATTTGCATAATTTGTTGCCGAAACGGAGCGGCGCCCACGATTGAGCCCGTTTTCAGGTCGTTGCAAACATCGCCGCTGGTACATGCGACGCAACAAACCACAGCGGCGATCCCCAGCGTCGCGACCATGCCTTGGGTGCCCGAGTAATTGAACAACCACAGCAATCCGCCCGCCGCCAGTACCGCGGTGATCGTCATTCCCGAGACCGGGCTGTTAGAATTGCCGACCAGCCCCACGATGTAGCTGGCGACGGCAGTGAAAAAGAAGCCCATCATTAACATCACGAGGGTAGAAAGCGTTGTGACGCCAACGTCTCCGGTGAAGCGATAGTTTAAAATCGCCAGCATGATGGTGCAAGCGATCCCGAGCGTCAGGATCAACCCCGATGGAATGTCGCGTTCGCTCTCGCTGCGTAGAGGAGTCTGTCCGCGAAGTCCTTGCGAAAGCTCTCGTACTGCAGCAATCAATCCGGCTCGTACTGCAAACAGCGAACTGATTCCGCCGACCACCATCGCGCCGACGCCGACGTAACGAATCTCGCTGCTCCAAATCGTCCATGCACCATCGATGGGATCTACATATTCACTTGCACCGCCAAGCAGTGGGATGCCAATCAACCACCCCAATGTGCCGCCGATGAAGATCAAGATTGCGACGTGCAAGCGAACAATAAAGCCGACCGCGACCAGCATTGGTGACAAGTCGCCTCCGAAATAAAAGATGCGATCGCCGGCTGTTTTGGCTATTTGCAATGAATCTTGAACGATCCCCAGAAAGCCCGCGGCGACTTTGAACGCGGCACCGACAATTCCGCCGATGATCAATCCCGTTGCAGCATCATGTTGGTCATTGTTATCGCCTTCGCCCGCTTCTAAGACCGCTGCGCACGCGACGCCTTCGGGGAACGGCAGTTCGGGATTATTGGCGACAAAGACGCGTCGCATCGGAATCATGAACAGAATTCCCAGCAGCCCGCCGGTCAGCGCGACCATCGAAACGGTCCAGAAATCAAACGACTGCCAATACCCGATCAAGATCATCGCAGGCATCGTGAAGATGATACCAGCAGCGAGTGATTCGCCTGCCGAGGCACACGTTTGGACTTGGTTGGCCTCGAGCACCGTGGATTGACGAAACAGCAGCCGGAACAACAACATCGCCATCACCGCAGCGGGGATCGATGCGGAAACGGTCATGCCGGCCTTCAATCCGACATACACGTTCGCGGCTCCCATCACGACCGACAGCAGCAGTCCTAGCACGATCACTCGCAGCGTCAATTCGCCGCCCCCGAAAGATCCGTCTGTGGGGGTGGCGGGGGGCATGCCGGGTTTAGATGTGCTCGGATCGTTCATCGATTTTTCTTCTTCGCAGTTTTGAATTTGTGATTTGGGGCTTCTTCGCCCACACACCAGTTCGCGTCAGCTAAAGTAAGGGGCGTCGGAATTTGGAATTTGGATTCCTACCGGCCTTTCATCCCACCGATCGTAACCGCTTTCGCCTCACGGTTTCCTCGCCTCACGGTTCCCTTCACCCTATGAATACACTGCACCCAGTTCTGTTGTCGTGTCTCGCTGTCCTGATGACGTTCGCGTCTGCGGCGGCTCAGTCGCCCCAAGCCAACCGTCCCAATGTGATGGTGTTTCTTGTTGACGATATGGGAGTGATGGATACATCGGTGCCATTTTTAACGGACGCCGATGGGAATCCCAAACGTTATCCACTAAACGACTATTACCGCACCCCCGCGATGCAGCGGTTGGCGGATCAAGGCATTCGTTTTAACCAGTTCTGTGCAATGAGTGTTTGCTCGCCGACACGAAATTCGATCATGACCGGACAAAATGCCGCTCGCCATCGTGCAACGAACTGGATCAATCCCGAAAAGGATAACGCCGGGCCGCACGGAGCACCGGATTGGAATTGGGAAGGTCTGAAAGGAGAAGACGTCACGCTCCCCGGCGTCTTGAGTGATTGTGGTTATCGCACGATTCATGTCGGCAAAGCACACTTTGGGCCAGAAGATCATGAAGGTGCCGAACCGCTGAATCTTGGGTTCGACGTGAACGTGGCGGGTGCCGCCTTTGGCGCACCCGGAAGCTATTACGGCGAAAAGAACTATGGTCACGGAACCAAGCGTGCCAATCACGCCGTGCCGCACTTAGAAAAATATCACGGCAGCGACACGTTCTTAAGCGAGGCGTTGACGATCGAAGCCAAAAAGCAGGTCACCGCAACGGTGCAAAGTGGCGAGCCGTTCTATCTGTACTTTGCTCACTACGCTGTGCATGCTCCGTTCGATTCGGACCCACGTTTTGCCGATCATTACAAGGACTCGGACAAGCCGAAGAACGCACAAGCTTTTGCGACGCTGATCGAAGGCATGGACAAGTCGCTCGGCGATATGCTTGATCACTTAGAAGAACTCGGTGTTGCCGAAAACACGCTGGTCCTTTTTCTCGGTGACAACGGTTCCGACGCTCCGCTTGGACATCAGCACCAAGTCGCTTGTGCCGCGCCACTGCGAGGCAAAAAGGGAGCTCACTACGAAGGCGGTATGCGAGTTCCCTTTATCGCCGCCTGGGCGAAACCCGATGCGGAAAACGCTTTGCAAAGCAAGCTTCCGATTCCCGCCGGGGCGATTCAAAATCAAATCGCTGCGGTGCAAGATCTGTTTCCGACCATCACAGAGCTTACCGGGTGTGACGTTCCTTCAGACTACGTGGTCGATGGAGAGCCGTTGCAAACGCTGCTAACAGGAAAGTCGGACTCGGAACGTCCGAAAACATTTTTGATGCATTATCCTCACGGACCGCATCGCAGCAATTACTTCACTACTTGGCGTGATGGCGATTGGAAGGTGATTTATCACACCTTGCCCGAGGAAAAGACCACTGGGGGATTCATCCAGTTTGAAGGCGGACACCACGAACTATTCAATTTGAAAGATGATCCCTTCGAATCGACCAATCTCGCTGATTCTCATCCGCAAGTGCTCCGGCGGATGATGCTCGGACTGATCGCTGAACTCGAGAAACACAACGCAGTCTATCCCGTGGACGATGCCGGAAACGAGCTCCGCCCGCAGTTGCCGTAAACGGTCAAGGCAACAACAAGTCCCGTAGTGGACGAGGCTACGAGTCCCTCAGCAACAAGCTACGTAGTGGACGAGGCTACGAGTCCCATAGCAATAAGCTACGTAGTGGACAAGGCTACGAGTCCCCAAGGCTACGAGTCCCATAGCGAAACGCGATTTCTCGTGATTCTTGGACTCGTAGCCTCGTCCACTACCAAAGTATTGTTCGTAAAACCGTGAGTTGTTGTTTTCGGGTTTTTTATCATCCAAGCAATCTAGGAAAAGAGATGCGTCGTTTCATTCTTTCCATCTTCGGTCTGCTTTTTATCTCTGTGTCGGTCGCTGCTAGCGAACCAGTGGTTTTTGTCTCGGCGTTTAAATCAGGCGATGAAGGGGCTATCCATGCCTTTCGCTTTGATACACAAACGGGAGCATTAAAACCGCTGAATCAAACCACTGGCATTGGCCAACCGTTCTTCATGGCACTCTCGCCCGATGGGAATTTCTTGTACGCCATTGATACGGATCAATTCGGTGGCGACGAGGATGAATCGATTGCGGCCTACGCTGTCGAAGGAGAGACGGGAAAGTTAACGCGTTTGAACCGACAATCGGCGCGCGGTACCGCGTCCTGCTATCTCGACGTGGACGCCAGCGGAAAATTGGTGGTGGTCGCTAACTATGCATCCGGTAGTGTCGCTGCATTGCCGGTACGCGAGGATGGATCGCTCGAGGAAGCCGCCTCGTTTATCCAACACGAAGGATCCAGCGTGGACCCCAAACGTCAGAAGGGACCATTCGCACACAGCATCGTGATCAGTCCCGACAACCGCTTTGCGCTGGCGGCCGACTTGGGACTCGACAAAGTGCTGATCTATCGACTTGATGCGGCCAACGGAAAACTGGTCGCAAACGACGTGCAACCGTTCGCTAGCTTGCCAGCTGGTTCGGGACCTCGCCACCTGACCTTCGATCCGAGCGGTCAACGAGTGTACGTCATTAACGAGTTGACGAACACGGTGACCTTCTTCAACTATGCCACGGAATCGGGCACGCTAACGCCGCAGCAAACGATCTCCACATTGCCTGAGGATTTCTCGGGTACGAGCTATTGCGCCGATTTGAAGATCACGCCGGATGGCCAGTTTTTGTACGGTACCAATCGTGGGCACGACAGCATCGCGATCTATCGCATTGGTTCGGATGGCAGGTTGAGTCTGGTCGGTATTGAACCCAGTTTCGGTGGCGGTCCTCAGAATTTGTTGGTCACCCCCGACGGGCGCTGGTTACTCTGTGCGAACATGACCGGGAACAACGTGAGGGTGTTTCGAATCGATTCAAAGACCGGTGGATTGACCGCCAACGGAGATCCGATTTCGATCTCAATGCCGGCGTGTATACGTTGGTTGCCGGCAAATTAAAGAATTCAACACGTAGTTGAATGTGATTGATAATCACAACCCGACGCGTAAGTTTTGAAGTTGCGTTTTTCAGCCACGCCAGTGACGGCAGCATGTAGCCTGGGGCGAAAGCCCCAGGAAAACGAAGAAAGAATGATACAAAGCCCCGGAGGGGCGACAGAAAGCGAAATGGTTATCAGAACAGTAGATCAGTGCGTTATACCGAATGGCCTGTCCCAGCAGGTTAACGACCTTTAAAGATGAGTATCCAAGCAATGAAGTCTAAAACAATCGCGAATTCGCTTTCTTCTTCGACGCGGCGGCAATTTCTCGCCACCGCCACTGCGGTGACCGCTGGCGGTTTGGTTCTGCCTAGCAGCGAATTGCACGCGGCATCGTCCGACATCCGCTCCACCGATCACTTTTGGTATCGGCTTGCCCCGGAAGGCCCGTACATCGATTCCCAGCGTGGGAACAAGGCGTTTGGCTTCGGGCTCGGCAAAATTTATCTGTCCGAAGATAATGGTAAAACATGGCCACATGAGACGGTGTTTCGCAATGCGGATAACATCACGTTCAGTTGCATTCTCGGTAATGGAAATATTCTCTTTGCCACGCGAACGAAGCTTTATCTCAGTACCGATAATCTGAAGACACACAAACAGATCATCGTCAAAGATCTTGATGGCAGTGATTACATTCCGCACACGCCATTGGATCCGAACGCTCCAGGATGGTATTTCCATCCGCTCGATGGCGAGCATACGTGGGACGTAGGCGGGACGGAAATGTTGGTGTGGGGCAATTATTGCAACGTCCTCGGCGGCGCGGTTCCCGTCAATATTTATTACTCGACCGACCAAGGTGAAACGGTCAAAATTGCCTACGCGTTTGGGAAAAATCCAACCTTTCAACAACCGGGATCCAAAGCAGAGGATCGGTTGGGCAACCCAGACAATCCGGTGGTGGCTCGGCACATTCACTCGGTCGCCTATAACCCGGTCGAAAATGCATTTTACGCCTGCACCGGCGACCACGACCGCGACGACGTGCACGAGTGTCATTGGTTGCGTGGCACCTATGACGCGGCAAATGATTCTTGGAATTGGAAGGTTCTCGTCTCGGTGAATTCCAACTCGCGTTTCAAGTCGGGTGGCATTAACTTCGTCGACGGTCGGCTCTATTGGGCTGCCGACGCGAATGGAAACAACGGCACGATGCCTCATGATCGTGGCCTTTTCCACTGCGATCCCGCCGACATTGCCAATGTGGAAAAGCACACGATGATGTTCAATCCGAAATATGAGTCGGCGAACATGATCATCGAAGACGACGTGATTTTGTCGGCGCATTACGCGCTGGCTTCGCCGTATGACACCGGGTTCATCGTTTCAACGGACATGGGCAAGTCATGGGCTCAGTACGACTTGAAGGAATTCGGGAAACGCTCGCCCACACGTTTTCATAAAAAGAATAGTGAGGGATGGTTCCGAGTCGATCTGCGAAAGGGATGGATCGAGCGTGGCGAAGTGTTGTTCATTAAACCCAAAACGTAATCGAGTTGAACTGACATATCGAAAGCAGCGACTCCGCAGTGGGTGGGGTCGCGTTACGTTGCGATTGATAAGGAAAATAACGTCTGGGCATCGAATGTTTCTTAACGCAGAGGCCGCTGAGACGCAGAGGGCCGCAGAGAAAGAAATGGCTGTAGGCAAGGGCAGGATTTCGTCTCTCCACGGTGACCGTGTCATTCTTGCCACGCACTTTGTTCCGACTGTATGTTAAAAGATCGCTATTCAGTCAAGTTGTTCACGATTCGCTGGACACCATCGACCAATTTCAGTTCGTGAAAATTGATGATCAGTCCCAGGTGGACCTTGCGGAGTCGCAAGTAAGTTAAGAGTGCCTGCTTATCGATCGGAGTGACAGTCTGTTTGGCTTTGTTATCGACGATGATTTTTCCTTCGACAATCAAATCCAGTTTTAATGGAGTTGCGAGAATCACTTTTTTGTATCGAATCGGAACTCTCTGCTGTCTTCCAAATAAAAGCCCTGCTTCGCTGAGTTCATAGCAAAGTGCTTCTTCGTATGCCGATTCGAGCAAGCCGGGGCCAAGTTCTTTGTGGACTTCGATCGCACAACCGATGATTGCATGAGATATTTCGTTCTCGTGCTTATCACGCCAAAGTTCGCTTTGCTGGCTAATGTCATACTCTTCATCACCTTCAGCAATTGAAAGTGAGTCGCCCTCGCTATTTCTCTCGTTGATTCGCTGAAGCAGCGCGTTGATGAACGGAATATCATTGGGGTCAATAGCGAAATCGGCTTCTGATTGTTGAATCCGATTTACCTTATCAGGTTTAGGTTTGAGTAAGTGAAGGATCTCAGCGAGCTGGTGTTCCATTAACTCAAGTCGTTCTTCCGTATTCATCTGATCCTCCGAACGTATGTCTTTGGTGCAGAAATATGCAATTGCGATTTCGCATTTGCACTTGGCTTGTATGATCATTTTAACGCACTGAATACAGAAGCCTGCCGATGCCGAGGTTTGGCGTACCGCTATTTTTCGTTGGTGTCGGATTTGAGTATTCTTCTAAAATGTGCCATATCCGCGCGTCCTCTGCGAATCTCTGCGTCTCCGCGTCCTCTGCGTTAATTCTTTTCAACCGAGCATTTCTCCGTCGCAAAGGTTAGGAGGGATGAGGCGAGACTGATTTCGATAGCGTTTCTTGAATTCTCGCAGGTTGATGGATGGTTCGTGGTTGCGATAGCATGGGCGGATGGAGATTGCTGCCCTGCGAAACGATGACCCGACTTGGTTTCCCCCCTTGGATGCTGCGATTTGCGCCGACGGGGTCGATGGGTTGCTCGCGGTCGGCGGTGATCTTAGTAGCGAGCGTTTGCGCTCGGCGTATCGCCACGCCATCTTTCCCTGGTATGACGAAGAGGGGCCGATCCTGTGGTGGTCGCCGGATCCGCGTGCGGTCATCTTTTCCGACGCGATCTACGTCTCTAAAAGTATGGCACGGCTGATCCGTCGCCAAACGTTTCGCGTGACTTGGAACCAAGCGTTCGAGCAAGTCGTTCGCCAATGTGCGATGCCTCGCAACGGCAATCCCGGCACCTGGATCTTGCCTGAAATGATCGAAGCGTATCTGCAATTGCATCTCAGCGGGGATGCCCAGTCGTGTGAGATCTGGAGCGGCGAAACGCTGGTCGGAGGCATTTACGGCGTCACGATCGGCAATGTTTTCTGCGGCGAATCAATGTTCCATCGTCAACCCAATGCGTCCAAGTTGGCACTGATCTCCGTCGCACAAAGTGAGCGATTCGACGTGATCGATTGTCAATTCCCAAGTGAGCATCTTTTGTCGATGGGGGCCGAAATGATTTCTCGCGACGCGTTTGTTCGTTTGGTAAAGGAGGCGCTGGGCAAGTGAGCCGTGAATCAGATTTCGCCATTCACGCTAGAATCTCCTTAGGCACGCGTCCGTGTACGTCGGTCAAGCGGAAGTCGCGGCCGGCATAACGATAGGTCAATCGTTCGTGATCGATGCCCAGTAGATGCAGGATCGTAGCGTGCAAATCATGCGTGTGGACCGCTCCTTCGGCCGTCATGATGCCGTGTTCATCTGACGCACCATGCACAATCCCTCCCTTCACTCCGCCTCCGGCCATCCAGGACGAGAAGCAGTGGTTGTGATGCTCGCGGCCGGGATGGTCCGCTTTCTGGTGAAACGGTGTGCGGCCAAACTCCGTGGTCCACACCACCAGCGTGCGATCGAGCATACCTCGCTGTTTCAGATCGGTTAGCAAGCCGGCAATCGGTTGGTCGATCGCTTTGGCCAACCGTTGGTGGTCGTTCATGTTCCCGTGCGAATCCCAGTTCGAGCTCGACCCGACATCAATCAACTCGAGAAAACGCACGCCGCGTTCGGCCAATCGACGGGCAACAAGGCATTGCCAACCAAACCCGCTCGTGGCACCACGTTGCAAACCATACATTTTCATCGTCGCTTCGGACTCGCCCGACAAATCGAATGCTTCGGGGGCTTCGCGTTGCATTCCGAAGGCCGTTTCAAACGAGCGGATGCGGGCATCGAGAGCCTGGTCGGCATCGTGTTGTTGCAAATGAGCACGATTCAATTTTTCCAACATCGCGAGCTCCATCTGTTGCAGCTCGGCTGGAACCTTGGCGTGGATGTTCGGAAGTGGTTGCTCGCCTGGCATGACGTGAGTGCCCTGGTGACAGGCGGGCAGAAAATCGCTGCCCCAGGTTTGCGCGCCCGCGTAGGGAGCTGCCGGAGCGAGCACCATGAACGAAGGCAGGTTTTGGTTTTCAGTCCCCAGGCCGTAGCTGACCCAGGCACCGGCACTCGGTCGAGCGAACTGGGCCGATCCCGTATGAGCAGCTAGCGTCGCCTTGTCATGACCGTCGCTTTCGCAATGCATCGCGTTTAGCACGCAGACGTCATCGATCACTGACCCTAGCTGCGGGAACAGGTCGCTGACCCAGGTGCCGCTTTGGCCAAACTGTTTGAATCCCCAGCGAGGCTTGATCAGGAACCTTTCGAATTGGCCTGGTTTATTCAGCCAGCGCGATGCGGTGATTGACTTGCCATGATCGGCGGTCAGCTGAGGTTTGTGATCAAACGTGTCGACGTGGGATACACCGCCTGTCGAAAAAATGAAGATCACGCGATCGGCGGTGGCGGTGAAATGACCTGGTTTGGCACCCAGCGGGTCGGTCGATGCGGCTTGGATTTCGTTCCACATTCCCGCCAATGCAATCGCACCAAAGCCACCCGAGGCATGGTGCAAGAATTCGCGACGATTCGTCTGCAAAGAATTGTGCATTTCTGATCTTGGGAAAAAAGGGATGCAAAACATTTGCTCAGTCCACGTGTAGAAATTCATTGCTGGATAACAACACGCGTGCAAACGCGGCCCAGACGCCGACCGAATTTACTCGTTCGGAGTTTTCTGATGCCGCAAGCTTGCTGTGGTAGACAGACAGAAACGACAACGTCTCGTCGACCTCGGCGTCGGTCGCCGCGCGCCCCAGCACGCTCTCGTACGCGAAACGTACACGCGAAGCATCGTCGCCCGGTATAGCTAACAGCTGGTTGGCAAATGCGTCGGATTGTTGATGGACGAATGGTGAATTCATAAGAAACAACGACTGAGTCGGCGTTATCGTCGGCAACCGTCTCGCCACGCTGGTATTCGGGTCTGCCGCGTCAAACATCGCCAGGAAAGGATGACGGCGGTTTCGCTGGACCATCAAATAAATGCTGCGATGATTAGACTCATAAACCGCATGAAACGGTCGGTGGATGGTAAAGGCCCATTGGTCGACCGGGGGAAAGGGATGAGATTGTGGAACGCTGCGGTCGAGTTGGCCGCTGATGGCGAGCATCGCATCGCGGATCAATTCCGCGTCAAGCGGTCGTCGCGAATAACGCCACAGCCAACGATTGTTCGGGTCGGCGGTAAGGTTTTTGGCGTGATCATCACTCGAAAGCATGTAGGTGCGTGAATTCATGATCTGGCGATGAAGCGACTTGATTGACCAACCCGATTCGATGAATTCTGAAGTCAACCAGTCGAGTAATTCGGGATGGCTCGGGCGTTCCCCACGAGCCCCAAAATCACTGGGCGTTGACACCAATCCTTGGCCAAAATGCCATTGCCAAACCCGGTTTACAAAGACGCGTGCGGTGAGCGGGTTCGAAGGGCGGGTCAACCAATTGGCTAGTTCCAACCGGCCACTGCTGGTCGAGTCGGGCGGCAGCGTGTCTCCGCCAAGAACTTCCACGAAACGTCGAGGTATCTCGTCACCGAGCCGCTCGGGTTCACCACGTTGTTGCATTCGTGTGTTGGTCGGTGTACCTTCGCTGACACCGTAGGCGACCGGATAGGCAGACGCTGCGAGCGTCGCGTCGCGTTGTTTCGTCACCGCTGCCAATTGAGCATTCAGTTCTGCCAACCGCTGTTCCGTGCCGGGGGTAGGTTCGGGGATGACCACAGGACCGCTGCCTGGGATTCCGAACGCGGTTTCTTGCAGTCCAATATTGTCGATGTCACGCGTCGGTGCGGGGCCGCTGACATGCCCGATCCCATCACAAATGAACGTATCGACGATCCCATCCCAGTTTGGATTGAGGGGTTTGTCATTGAATTCGTTGAGCTCGTCGGTCGTTCCAACAATGCCGGAGTACGTCTTCTTTTCATGGTCGAGGGTGACACGCAGCGTGTACCACATTCCCGGTTCGAGCTTGCGAATGATGTCCCATTCTCCTCCGCTGCGAATCGCGAACTCGGTGGCGGTCACACTGCACTCGATCGCTAGCGATTGGGCCACTCCGCGGCCGAGAAAGAAGCGGTACGCCCCCTGCGGCGTCGATGCGGTGCTGGTGCGGAAGTCGATGCTAAAGTGGATCTGCTTTCCCGTTACCGAATGCAAGGCTTGTTCAAAACCGTAGCGGATCCCATCGTGCGGTCTGGGAGCTGCCACGCGGACGCCACGTGTTCCCGCTGGATGAATATGGGTGAAGGGACTCTGCGCCTCGGCGAGAATCAGGTTCGGGCCGCTGGTAAACCATGGCTTGGACGGTGGTTTGTCGAGCGTTTGGGCTTCCCAGCCGAGGTCGACTCCGCCAGCGAGCGATTTGCCATCGAATTCCGAACGCTCTCGCGTCAGGCGTGCAATGTTTCCATTCAATCGAGCAAGTTCGTCGGCTTTGGCTTTGTCAAGCCGCGCGGCCTCGGCGGCGGGCACCAAGGGAGGAAAGTGAGCCGGGCGTTTGTGCGCTTCGCCTCCGGGAAATGCCCATTTTGTACTTTCAAAAATGCCGTACAACGCGTAGTAATCCTCTGCCGATACAGGATCGAATTTGTGGTCATGGCAGCGGGCACAGCCCAGCGATAACCCCAAGATCGAGCGGCCCACCGAATCGATCACGTCGGCGAAATCAAGGTATTGATAATCAGGCTTGGGGGCGTACCCGTAACGCTTTCCGATGGCGAGGAAACCGGTCGCAGTCACCCGCTCGGCGTATCGATCCGCAGGGCCGCTTGACGCTAAAATGTCACCCGCGATCTGTTCGCGGACAAATTCGTTATACGGCTGGTCACGGTTCATTGCATTGACCACCCAATCGCGATACTTGCCTGCTTCTCGGACAGGATAATCGGCACCATCGCCGGCGGTGTCTGCGTAACGTGCGACATCCAACCAGTGGCGTCCCCAACGTTCACCATAAGCGGGCGATTGCAGCAGACGATCCACCAGCGATGCGAACGCATCCGGCGATGAATCATTCAAGAAATTCTGGATCTCCGACGGAGTCGGAGGTAACCCAGTCAAGTCGAACGTCGCACGGCGGATCAAGGTGCGTTTATCCGCTTTGCCAACCGGAGTCAATCCTTGCTGTTCAAGTTTCGATTTGACAAAGGCATCCACCGGATTAGCCATCCAGTGTGTGTTTTGGACTTCGGGGCACGGTGGCTTTGACACAGGCTGAAAGGACCAGAACTGTTTTGCCGATTCGAGATCCATCGCGTCTGATGCTGATCCGCTCTCTGGTTTTTCGACACGCGGATCCACCGCTCCTTGCTTGACCCAAGTGACAAGGTCGGCGATCTGCGCCGGAGTGAGTTTGGCTCCGTCGGGCGGCATCTGCACCGTGTCATCGGAATCGTTTACCGCCTGGATCAGCAGACTGTTTTCGGGATCGCCCGGTATGATCGTTGCACCGCTATCGCCGCCGCGGAGCCACCCGCTGCGTGAATCAAGCCTGAGTCCTGATTCTTGTTTCTTTGGTCCATGGCACTCGATGCAGTGCGTGATCAGCAGCGGACGGATCTGGGATTCAAAGAAATCGTCCGCGTAACTCTTGGTGGGCTGCGGCAAGTAAAGAAACGCCCATCCAAGCAGCCCACAAGTGAATCGGGTAAACGTTCGGTTACGTCGACGTTTTTGATGGATTGATTGCATTTCTATCCACTTTCTTCGTAACGGCTTGGCGGGATTTCTATGCGACCATAGCGGGTGGGGTGAGGTCGCACTGGGTGGGAAACTTGCCGGTTGTGCAGCAAGTCGATGGAGCGAGTGGAGGGAATAACGTACTGGGGAAACCGTCGATCGCCCTCCAACTCTACTCTATACACTGTGTTGATTGTATCGCATACGCACCTTCCAGAGGGCGAATAACAATGGGGGGCAGGAAATGATGCGATTTCCGCTGAGGAAACGCCGCACCGCTAATAGCCGCCGCCGGGGTTGTCGGCTTACGCCAGATGCTCGGCCATGGACGTTTTGGATTCAATGTAACGTCGATGGCCGTCGACGTAGCAGTCACGAACCAGTGTGTCGATATCGGCTGCGGAAAGAAACCCGTCGCAGAAACCAGGGACATGAGGCTCGATCGCCAGGCGTGCCGCTTGAATAAAGTGAGCGATCAAGTCCTTGGAGTCTTCGTTGCCGACCGCCAAGCGAATCGTCGTCGGACTAATGCCGCTGGCGGTAAGCGATGCTTCGTCCAGTTCGGAATGGGTTGTCAGTGCGGGACAGCTAACGATCGTATTGGATTGTCCAAGGCTGATCATGTGAGCGAACATCGGTTCCAGCGAGTCAAAGAAACGCTGGAAAACCTCAGGCGGAACTCCTGTAATATCGATCGTGAACAGTGGAGCAGGCAAACCGATAAAGGAAAGTTTTTCGCGTAGCGGCGAATTCTCGTCGTGTTTCAGTGCGTTGCAGTGCACTTCGATGTTGGGATGGGCGTCAAAGAAGCGAGCCAGTATCTCGGTGTTGATGCACTTGTTTAACATGCGAACACCGAGCGTGCGCATGCCTTGGATCACTTCGAACGCGGTGTCGGCATTAAGGAAGGCGCCTTTGACGTAATAGACATTCCAAAACATCGTCTCGTTCCACGCCACACCATCAGACGATTGGCCTTTTGGGATGAACATGTCGTGGTTACGGCCGATGACGACTCCGGCAATCGCGGATCCGGCCCCCGACAGATCTTTGGTATAGCTGTGGATTACAAAATCGGGGCGTTCGTTCGCGTCTGCTCGCTGCAACGGTTGCACCAAAAATGGGGTGCCAACCGTGGCGTCGAGGATCACTTTCAGTCCTGCGGCGTGGGCGGCGCGACAGATTCCTGGGACGTCGAGCATGTAGCCGTGAGGATTGCAAGGAGATTCGAGATAAACGTACGCGTTGCGGCCTTCGGCGATGCGATCGGCATACTTCTCTCGCGTTCGCTCCCAGCATTGTTGGAAGTCCTCGGCGCCGTATCCCGAAAATGTCTCCACACCCACTCTCAGGTTCGATGGCTTGGCGTACCAATCGTGAATCAATTGATGTGCACCGCCGTAAATATTGCGGCTGCTGATCAGGATGTCGTCGCGGCCCAAAACGTGAGACAACACGCCATCGATGGCCGCCATTCCGCTGTTGAAATTCCAGGCAAAGTATTCGGTGGCATACGGCCCGGCTTCGATGTCGACAATGAAATTGGCGAGCGACACCGAAGTGGGGTTGAGCAGCCGCGAATAGATCTCTAGCAACAACTCTTTACCTTGAAACGCATCCGCGATCCATTCGGCACAGGCGTAGATATAGGTCGCGGTGCGAGCGATCACCGGGGTCGCCGAAAAGATTGCTGTGACGTTGTCAAAGACCGCATAGGGGCCTTTGGCCGTCTGAGTCGAGTAGTCGAGGTCGAGCGATTGGTAGCTGCGGCGAAACGGATTTTGCAGCGAGTCGAGTAGTTTGGCCGTTTGAAAAGCGAGGAACTTTTTGGAGTTGAAGTAGGCGATTCGATCCGAGCGATCAAGATCGGTGATTGACTGCTGTGTCAGTCGCCATAGCGTGTCGGCATCGGCGCTGGCTTCGTAGAGCCGCCGAGCAATGTTGGCTAGCGAGCGGCCATGATCCGTGGCCGGATTGATTCCAAAATGGACAAGTTGTTCGGCCACAAGTTGGTCGACATTTTCGGCAGCGGTCGTATTGCGGCGAGGTGAAAGGTTCCGCATCGCCGCGAGTGAAGCATCGTTCGTGTCGGACATCGCGATAGCCCTGCGTTGACGGAGCGTCGTTGTTTCAGAGATACATAAATTGTATCCGATTCACGATCCAACAGGCGGAATTCGGGGAATGACTCAGGGCAGTTTGACTGAGACGAGTCGGCCTTGGGCGTTGCGGGCGTAAACGTGACCGTCAAGCAGGACAGGGACGGTCCAGCAGCGGCCATCGAGGATTTCAGCTCGCGCGAGTTCTTTGTATTCTTTGCCTGTTGCCTCGGCGATCACCAGTTGTCCATCTTCGCTGAGTAACACCAACTTGCCATCGGCAATCATCAGCGAACCGCAGCCAAGTCCACGCTGCTGCCAAAGGACGTCGCCGGTTTCATGGTCCATGCAAACCAGTTGCACGACGCGGCCGAGATTTGAGTTGCCGTCGAATCCGTACAAGTTGCCTTGATACAAGATGCTGTTATTGAAGTGATTTCGCATCTTGCGGTTGTCGTAAATCAATTCCAGCTTGCCCTCAGTCAGTTGAAATTTTCCGCAGCCGACGCCATAGCCGGTCGAGACATAAATCGTGTCGTCCTTGACGATCGGGGTGGTGGAATTGGTGCGAAACGGCGAGGGCCAGGGAAAGGCGTTGAGTTGTTTTCCGTTACTTGCATCGAGAATTCTCAAACCATCCGAATCAAGCGTCGCGAGCATCGTTTTGCCGTCTTGCTCAAAGACTTCGGCACAGCCATAACCCGCTGTGTGTTTGGACGTCTTCCAGAGCAGTTCGCCGTCGGTTTTGTTGTAAGAGGCGATTCGTCCGCCTTGCACGATCAGTTGGTCCTCTACGATCGTGGGTGAGCTGTTGAAACCCCACTCGGGCAGGTCCACTTCGAGATCCGCTTGCAGGTCACGCTGCCAGAAGACTGTGCCATCGTCCGCACTTAGACACAGCAGTTGTCCCTCTTTGCCAAGCGTGTAAACCCGGTCGCCATCAAGGGTGGGCGTTGCTCCGGGGCCACCTTCGTATAGGTTGTCGACCAGCGCGGACGCGTAGTTGTGAGTCCAGATCGTTTCACCGTTGTTTTGGTTGAGGCAATAAATCGTTTCCTCACCGTCTTTGTGGCCCATCGTAAATAGGCGTCCGTTGGCGATTGAAACGCTGCTAAAGCCGATGCCGATTTCACGTTCCCAGGCAATAGGAAGTCCTGACTCGGGCCAATCGACCGACCAACCGGATTCGTTCGAAATTCCGTCACGCCCTTCGCCCAGCCACTGAGGCCACGACGGTTCGGCGGCGATGGCATGAAATGCGAAACAGCACAGGAAAATCAAGGAAACGGTGGTGCGAATCATTGTTGCTCGGTACCGATAGGAGAGAGGCGGAAAGGGTGGGGCGGGGTGACGACCCAAACGCGATGCCGTGATTCTATCAAGGTTCGCGGTTCAAGGAGCATTCGTCAGACCGATCTAATCAAGATCGATCATCCATAGGTCCAAAAGCAAATGTCCAGCTAGGCTCTGTCGGGAGACAGCTTAAGGTCGCCTTTCGCTCCGCGAAAGTTACGGGGAAAAGACCGCGCTCAAGAAGCGAGAAACTACTTTTCGGATGCTTGCTAGCGAAGTGTGTACCCTATAGGATTTTTGTCTGTTACAAGGCGAAACTACGGATGTAAGAACGTCTGTCACACCTCATTCGTCTTTTTTCCCCCCGGCGCAAATGACTCATGGCAGCTTCGGATACGCAGCAATTCTCAAAGCACCTCGACAGAAAGGGTTTGCCCAGGAATGGTCGTGTGCTTCATTTAGCCACGAAGTGGCGACATGCTGTAGCCATGGGCGTCAGCCCATGGAACCGGAATCCCCTCCACGCCCGTAGTCCCGACGGGACGACAGGAATTCCCACGCCACCAATTTATGTCGCCCTTTCGGGGCTTGGCGGACGTTTGTATTTATGCAACCACGGGTTTGCACCCGTGGCTACAGCGTGTCGTCCTTTCAGGACTAACGTGCTAACGCCCGGTCGCACCGCCTGCGCTGAAGAGGTGGAAGACGACGGCGCCCGCGACTTTCGCATAGCGAAGCACGGATTCCGAATCGAAGAACGTAGTCACCGATCTTGCATAGGAGCTTGATGTGGCGAAACAAGTAGCTACACCAAAACAAGTTGGCGGTGGCGGATACACATTTGAAGACCAAGTATCAGCGTCGTTTCTCTTGAAGATGTTGAGCGGCGACTATCCGCTCAACGCTAACTTGGGACAAATCAAATCCGTTCGTTTTCAAAAACGAGTGGATGGTTGGTTTCTTGATGACGTGGTTCTAATGCTACGTAAACCCGACGCGAGTACAGGCGCGTTGGCGGTCTCAGTGAAGAGCAATACGCAGATCACTGATTCTGGGTTCCCTTCGGACTTTAATGAGGCTGTCTGGGAACAGCGTCTTCACGTTGGAACGCGACAGTTCGATGTGAACTCGGACTTTCTGTCGCTTGCAACCGCCCCTGTTGAATCCAATGTAAGAACGGGATGGGACGGGTTATTGACCAAAGCTGTTGATGCTGACCCCGCCGACTTCCCACGTAGACTCGGAACGGCTAACTATTCAAACGACGTTGAACGCGCATTGTTTGCGAGCTTGCACTGCCCGCCAGCCATCGACGAGTCGAAGACCCCCGCTGACACCACTGAGTTGCTAAAGCGTCTACGCCACTTTCAATTCGATTTTGGCAGCGAACCGTCGGATGATGAAAGCCGTTGCATCGCGAGGTGCGCCGACTTGCTTCTAGACGGGGGACAGGCTGAAGCAATTTCGTTGTGGACGCAACTGAAGCAGATTAGCAGGGATTTGGCTACGTCTGGAGGCGACCTCACTCGCGCGGCCTTGGCAGACCGATTGCGCGAGACGTTCAGTCTCAGTGAATTTCCAAATCACGCTTCTGATTGGGAAAAGATTTCCGCAGACTTCGCGATCCGGATGGAACAAATAAGTGATTGTCTTGCTGGACGTCTTGAGTTGACCCGACAAGAGGAACAGCTGCCAAGTTGCAGCAGGCCAATTAGCGCTTTAGTTGGCGCAAGCGGTTCAGGCAAAACGGTGTTGGCAAAACAAGTCGCGTTACGAGCTGCATCTGCAGGGCACGTTGTCTGGCTCACGCCGGCAGACCTCAATGGCAGGTCGCTTTCAATACAGTTTTCTGACATTGGGCTTCGCCATTCGTTTCCGGAACTTGTCGAACAGTCGATCGCAAATTCTGGTGTCATCGTCATTGACGGCATCGAAAGACTCGACCAAGAAGGCTTATCGAACTTGGCTGTGCTGCTAAAACGCGCACGGGTTGACTCAGACTCAGCATGGACTTTCGTCTTTACTTGTGTAGTCGATGCGTGGGAGCGAACGCACTTGGCTCTTAAGCGTGCGTACGGAAGGGCGTTTAATGTCGCCGTAGAGACAGTAGAGTTTCGCTTCGCAGCTCATCGCGAACAAATCGTTGCAGCATTTCCCAACATTTCCCAAATGCTATTGCGACGGCAACTGGCGAGCGTGTTCTCGAATCTCAAGATGCTTGACTTGGTTTTGACGAATGCAGCAGAAGATACCGAGTCAAACACATGGGTTGGCGAGACTGATATCTTGGAGTGGTATTGGAGCCAACATATTCAAGGCGGTGCTGATGGAGTGGCACGCTCTCGTTTCATGCAGAAGATGGCCTGCATTGAAGCTAACGATTTCTTGGTTGCGGTGCCGCTTGACAGTTTCGATAGCGCAGAATGTCAGCTCGCTGAGGGGCTAATCTCAGAGCAAGTGGTTGGGAACCGAGACGAGAGATTTGGCTTTGAACATGACCTCTTAGGCGATTGGGCGCGCGCCCGATTCCTGTTGAGCAGGCGACAGGATATTGCTGAAATCTCGCGTGAGTACTCGCTCAATCCTCGATGGCATCGAGCGATTCGTCTCTTCGGTTTGCGTCTACTCGAAGGCGAGGCAGACGTTCAACAATGGGAGCAACTTGTGTTCCGACTGGCTCCAGAGGGGACGCAAAGAGTCGAGAGTGACTTGGTCTTAGAGTCGGTCTTTTTTGCCGGAAACGCAGAGGCGTTGCTCCGGAATGTGTGGCCGAGTCTTGTGGCAGATGATGGCAAACTGCTGAATCGCCTTCTTGGCCGGTCGGAATGTGTCAACGACAGTGAGACAACTTTTTGATAGTTGTTAGGTGCTGCATCCCGCGTGCTCAGGGGCCAGCCCCCGAACCCCCGGGATTTTTTCAGGCATGACTCGGGTGTTCAAAGAGTTTGTTGCTGGTACTGTGTCGACGTCCGGTGAAACGGAAGACGGCTCTGCGGGGACGCAACCGTCCAAGGGATAACCGGATCGAGGGTGCGTCAAAGACGTTACTTCTGGAGCCCCCGGGCAATTCGCTTCGGGGGCTTCGCTTTTCAATTCATCCTTTCGTTTGGGAGCGTTGATCCAAACTGCTTTGGGAAGGCTTGCAGGTGTGGGAATGCCGTGTACGAAACGCTCGGGATTCTTCTGCCATGCCCCGTGAAGCGTTTGTTTTCTCGACTCGATCACTTTTTCGCCTTGGCCGTAGTGCAACGATGATGGGGTAAGCAGGCCGATGCCACTGTGATAGTGCTCGTCGTTGTACCAGCCAATGAATTCACGGCAGAACCCAAGTGCGTCTTCATAGCATCCAAATCGCTGGGGAAATTCAGGGCGGTACTTCATCGTTTTGAACTGGCTTTCCGAGAAAGGATTGTCGTTGGAAACATGCGGCCGACTGTGTGACTTGGTGACGCCCAGCGAACCAAGCAACTGCGCCACCGAATGCGATGTCATCGATGGCCCACGATCGCTATGGAGGATCAATTGCTCGCGCGGAACGTTTTGCTTTTCAATGGTTGTTTCGATCAGCTGCGTGGCCAGATCGGCGCTTTCACGATGTGCCAGCATCCAGCCGACCACGCAGCGGCTGTAGATATCCAGAATGACATACAGGTAATAATAGGTCCATTTCTCCGGGCCCTTGAGCTTGGTGATGTCCCACGACCAGACTTCATTGGGGCCGGTCGCAAGCAATTCAGGCTTTCTGTAGTTCGGGTGTCGGAGTTGGTTTCTGCGTTCGCAAGTGCTTTGATTCGCTTCAAGGATGCGATACATCGTCCGCACGCTGCACATGTACTCCCCTTCATCGAGCAATTTCGAGTAGACCTGCCGCGGCGACTGATCAGCGAAACGTTCGCTGTTGAGTCGATCGATCACCGCTTTTCGTTCTCCGAGTGAAAGTGCTCGAGCTGGGATCGGTCTCGGCTTAGGTTGCTGGTCGGGATCGCGGCGACGGTACAACGTCGCTCGCGAAACATTCAGTGCGCGGCATGCAGCAGCGACACCGACTCGTTTGCTGAGCCCTTCAGCCGCACTCAATCTGTCTTCTCGTGTGAGCGTGTCTGCATCATCTCCGAGACTTTTTTTTGGACGTCAATGATCAACTCCGCCTGGCGAAGTCTTTCTTTTAGGCGTTCATTTTCGCGTTTCAAAGCGGCAAGCTCTTTTGCCTTTGACGGTATTGCTGGCGGCACATCGCTACTGGGCTTATTCGATGATGACAATGATTTTTCCCGAAGTTGACGACGCCAGCGCTGAACCACTGACGAATAGAGCCCTTCACGACGTAGCAGAGCTCCAATCTCACCGGGCTCGGAGCACTGCTGAGCTTCGATCGCGATCCGACGTTTATACTCCTCTGAAAAGCGACGACGGGTCGCTTTCTCAGCCACCTCAGGATTTTTCTTAACTTTTTTGTTGGCGATTTCGGTCATGTAAACTCTCCGTGCCCTCGATTTTGAAAAACTTCAAAGTTGTCTCACTCATGTTGGCACAGAGGGGTTTCTTCATTCGGCGACATTACCTGATCCTGTTTTTGCGAGTGATCCGAGCCTCGCTGTGTTGAAGAGAATCCCGTTTTGGCCGCTTTGGATGCCGGTCCTGCGCGTGCTTGGCGAGAAACGAGCCGAAGCTATCCCGATTGCGACCGAGAAGGTAACTCATATCGCGGATCTGTGGCTTAAGTGTTCCGGCCAGAATTGGCCTCTGCGGAATGAAACCGGACAGATACTGCTCGACTCCGCCCAATTCATCATTGAGGAAATTAAGTCGCAGGATTGGAGGGCAGATAGCGAGTTGTGCAAAAGCGTATTCTCACGTGTCCTGACCGCCGCATGTGTTTTCCCCGATGATGTGGCCGAACTTGCCCTCTCGCTCGCAGAGCGTCGAGACGTTTCACCATTTGTCGCTGACGACGAATCCGATTCTGAAGAATCAGAACTGCAGGATGACGAAGCCGAGAAGGGCTTCGGAATCGCGGATATCTATGGACCACGAGGTCCACTATCTGATTCGTGGCCACAAGGCCCTCTTCGTCGCGTGAATCACAGCGTGCATGAGGGGCTACTAGCTGGCGACGATCCGTTGCAATATTTGTTTGCGGCACGCCCGGAGATTGGCAAGGAAGTGTTGCTGGCACTATTGATACGAGAGCCGTTGCCACAAAATCGTAACTACTTTGATCACGGAATTGATGAGTTTCTCTACGTCGAAACGCAACACGATTGGTCGCCGCCAATGTACTTTCGCGGACCTTTCCTGTCATTTCTTCGCACGCATCGAGAGCAAGGCGTTGCAACCATCGTTGAATTGACCAACTTTGTGACGGATCGGTGGGTCGACAACCGTGAGAACCCGCCGCCAGTAACGGTCACAAATAGCCGTGGGGAAGACGTCGCGTATTTTGGTGGCAGCGATGCGTTCTACTGGTATCGAGATTCGGTTCGATCACCTAACGCAGTGGTGCCCGCTCTCATGGCCTTGGAGCATTGGCTGTATCTTCATTTGGAGCAAGATGAGCCTATTACCTCGGTTGTCCAGCAAGTACTTGATACCTCGCACAGCACGGCACTGCTTGGAATGCTTGCGGCGGTAGGGCGGCGTGAGCCCACGCTTTTCAACAATGAACTTCGTGCGTTCGTGCCAGTATGGCAATTGCAGGTTTGGGAGGAACACTACCGAATTCAGGGGCTGGAATCTCTACTCGGCATGACCATGATGCAGTGGACACGATGGGGCGAGCCAATTTGGAACACGGTCCACAATTGGCACACGCTCGAACATCGAAAAACAACACTCGGCAACGTGTTATTCCAACAGTTCCTTACCGATGAAGATTCGCGAAGCATGTTAAGCGACGTACAAAAGCAATGGGCGAAAGAACTTGCGGAGATGGGCGAATCAGAGGACACAGGCTTCCTTGAAAAAATCGCATTGCGGTTTGACGAAAGCAAGTTGCGAATGCGTTGCGAAGAGAACCGTATCATCGTGGAAATTGAGGAGCCAAGAGAACGTAGTGAAAAACTTGCCGAGGTACGTGAGAACGATGAGAAACACATGGCTGTTCTCATGTTCCCGATGACCTGCCGAAAGATTATTGATGAACGTGCCGTACTTGAGCCAAATCAGATTGAAACTTTTTGGACAAAGCTTCAAGGAATTGCAGATGACGCCGACGATGCCCGAACTCGCGGAGATCGACCCGAGGACGCAATCGTCGGTGGAATCGCAGCATTGTCCATTCTGCACAACGTTTGGATTGAAGCGGAAGCCGAACGCGAGAAATGGTGCGCCGAACAGTTTTCAAAAGTTCTTGAGAATCCTCCGCCACATCCACAGTTCCACGTACCCGAGTCCGTAAGCAATTATCATTGGGACAACTTCGCCGCAATGCTGTTGCCGCAAATGCTCGCCGAGAATCCCACTCATGATGGAATCCGATCGATATGTGCCGATTTTGCGCTAGCTTACAACTACTGCGTCACTGAAGACCTCATGAAGTTCGCTTTTGAGCAGCGCGAGTCATTAGGAGACGATTTTCTGCGCCTCCAGCATCTAATTGTTCGAGCATCAGGAATTCGCAACGTCAAGACGGTCACACACGGAGGTAACAGCTTCTGGGATTGCCCCGATATCGACTATGACATCGGGGCACTGTTCAATGACTTGATCGGCCAATTCGCCGATTCAACACTTGAGCCCAAACTTCCCAATCTTTGTGAGGTCGCTGAGAGCGCAACCGATACCATCGTTGAGATGGTGCAAAAGCAACACGAAATCTCGTACAAGGAACCAACGTCGGACGAGGTTCAAACCTCAATTGCAAAGCGTATCAAACGTGGTCGCGGACTTGAGCCAATGCAATTGCGTGCGGCATTTAGTTGGCTGAGTGAATCCGAACATGCCGCCGGTGAGTTGCCCGCCCGCATTGACTGCCTTGAAAACCTTCTTCGAGGCATTCTGCGCCCGCTTGGTGACATTGAAGAGACGCTATTCGATGACAACGACGACAACACGTTTTTTGCTACGCCGGGACAATGGGACACATGGATATTCGACCTTGTTGTCGGAACTATTCCGCGAATTCGTGACCAAGCTTCAGCCCAACGACTTTGGGAACCAATAATGTCATTTGGGTTGGAAAGACTTCATTGGGTTGATTCGTTTATATCTTCTTACTTCATTCATGGACTCAGGGTTGAGGGCTGCGAAGAAAACTTCTTCCTCCATTGGAAGGCAATGATCGCTTTTGCTTGGACGAAACAGAATTGGCGGCAAACGGAGGTGCGGAACCATCGTTCTGATGATGAATTGTTCCGGCATCTCATGGGCTTTAGCAGATTTGGCCATAGCTACTTTGAGGATGACAAGTATCGAACTCACATGGCCACGATGAAGTCTGAATTTGACAAGTGGACTGACGAGTTCTTCCCTCATCCCGAGGCAACTGCTGCCTACGCTCGATTCTTGACATATCCATCGGCGATCGACTACTTGCGGGATGGCGTAGCGAAACTTGCCCACGTGTCGAGCCAATTCGAGGAATGGCATTGGAGAGAATTCTACCACCTTGAGTATGCGCTACTGAAAGTGCTGGAGAATGACTGGGAACACAACTCAGCAGAAATTCAGTCGAACCAAGTGATTCGGCAACAGTTTTCAACGATTCTAAAGACGATGTCTGACCGTCAAGTGCCGCAAGCACTGGAACTGCAGGACAAAATGGTGCGGGCGAAGTAATGTGGGTTGGGGCTACTTCGATCCGGAGTTGTTTTTGGATTTCATGCGGTACTTCGTCCTATTCGAAGGCGATGCGACTCACTCGTCAAAAAGGCCGGCGGTTACCATCAGTTCCACACTGTTGGTGGCTTACAATCATCCTCAGCTGCGATCAAAATTTCGCGGTGCTACCTCTACAATGTGACATCACCTATGACAGGCAGAATTTTCAATATCCAGGATAGCGGCGAACTGGTTGAAATGGTGGAAACTGGTTTTGTCAGCGAAGACGATTTTCAAACGTTGGTGGAAAAGTACCCCGATCTGCTCGCGGGCGACCAAATACGCAGTGACGATCCGCGACGTTGGCTGTTGATCCGCCGTGAAATGGGAGTCGCTGACCTGCCATCAGGCTATGATCGCTGGTCCCTCGACCATTTGTTCATCGATCAAGACAGCGTTCCGACTCTGGTCGAGATCAAACGCAGTACCGACACGCGTCTGCGGCGCGAGGTGGTCGGCCAGATACTTGATTACGCTGCCAACGCAGTAGTGCATTGGTCGCTGGAACAAATTCAAGTTGAGTATGAAGCACAGTGCGAGCGAGACGGTGTCGATCCGGGCGTGCGTCTCGGTGTATTACTTGGTGCCGACGGAGACGTCAGCGGATTTTGGCAACAAGTAAAAACCAATCTGCAAGCAGGCCGTGTGCGGCTCATGATTGTCGCCGATGTCATTCCAATGGAACTGCGACGGATTGTGGAGTTTTTGAATGAGCAAATGGACCCTGCCGAAGTGTTGGCCGTTGAGATCAAGCACTATGTGGGGCAGGGCATCAAAACATTGGTACCCCGCGTGATTGGCCAGACCGCAGAGGCTGAGAGCCGGAAGGGTGCGAGCGGTTCTGCGGGGCGACCTCGGCCACGAACCGAGCAAGAGTTGCAGGAAATCGCGGAAGCGAAACAGGTCGGTGAAGCGTACGCGCTGTTGGTGAGTCAAATGAGAGCATTGTTCGATAGTATGACTACCACCCGCAGCAACGTTGCCTTCAATGGAAAAATTGCTCCTTTCAAATCGGGTGCCGTTTTGGCGGCTCTTTCGCCGGTCGATAGCTCTGCGGACAAGGGGGTGTCGTACGGAATCTATGTTGACCGCTGTGCCGAGTACTTTAGCGTCACACGAGACGAGATCATTCAAGCCGTTCCGAACTTCGAAAGGATCGAAGAAACGGGCGATTGGGCCGGTGACATTTACCGCGGGTATGTGCGGACCGCGTCCGATTTTGAAGCTTTGATTTCAGTGATGCGGCAAGCGAAAACGCAAGGTTGAGCACATCGTTTATGTCGCCCCTTTGGGACTGACGTGCTCACGCTCGGTCACCGAATAGCCACGAAGTGGCGACATGTTGTAGCCATGGGCGTCAGCCCTGGAGCACTCACGTACGTAGGGGGTCATTGCAACTCAAACGACTGAGTGCCGAAGGGTTTTCCGTTGATCTGTAGCGTGACGTAGTGAACGCCTGGGTATAGCGTGTAGGTGGTCGCACCATCTCGCAGGGGATGACGTTTTCTGATTGTAATTGTTTCCCCTTTTTTAACACGAACCTGTTTGATCTTGTGGACTTTGGGAGCCAGTGTGCCGTTGGCTTTTACAAAATCGACTACATAGTCCACCAGCAACGATTCGTTTTGCAATCCCGTCACTTCGAACGAAAATTCAATCGCTTGGCCTGGGCGAACTTCCGCCGTATGCAGTTCAAAACCTGACACCGTGATGTTGGGATTTGATTTGAACCCAAGCATCGCGAGGGCATCGCGGTTTCCTTGTTTGACCAAGGTTCGCAAGGCGTGTTTGCGCATCCACTCGAACTCGCCCGCGTCTTGTTGTTCGAGTTGTTGCCATTGCTTTAGCGTTTTGAGGACCAAGTCGGGATGCGTCTTAGCAATGTCGTTGAGATGATTGGAAACCGAGCGAGTGACATAGCGCGTGGGATCGGCATGCAACGTGTTCAGTAACGGAATCGCGGTGGCGGTGTCGATCGACAGTCGGCCGGACCAAGGGAGTCGCGGTCGCGTTCCCTCGCTGACCAAACGCCGCACGTGATAGTTTCGATCGGTGGACCATTTTTCCAGCGTGCTGAGCGTTTCGCTGGGGTGCGTATTGATGAAGGCGCGAATTGCATCCTCCATCGAAAATCGCTGCGTAATCGCCTTAATCGTTTTCAGGGACAATTTGAGATGTCGTTTTTCGAGTCCGTTGCGAACGACGTACTCTCCCAGCGGTGCAAAGATGAAGTCGCCAAAGTCATCATCGCGTTTGGTCGGGTCCAATGGCGGTGGCAGCGCGGTGGTGATTTGCTTGGCGGCCACTTTGTAGTCCGACGCAAGATAACGCTCCAGCATGCTGGCGATGTGTCCGATCCGTTCTTTGAGTTCCAGGTTTTTTAAGTCCTTCATTGTCTCAGCGACGAAACCGGTTGCGTCAAACTGAGCGTCCGCAGCGTGGAAACAGGAGGCGAGATACGCGACGCGGTCCGCGTTGAACAACTGATCCTTCAGACTGAAGCCTGTTCCTTTCTGCGGGGTAGCCATGATGGGGTGGTTTCCTTTGCTGTGGTTCTTCCCGGGGGGACGCCGAGGTGTTCGCTAGACGCGGGGTGGAGCGGGATGAATCATTTTAGAGTGAGTTCAGCTTGCAAAAATCATAACCCGAAGCGTTAGCGGGGGATTTCAAGCTGGTTGCATGACGTTACTGGAAGTCCCTCGCTCACGCTTCGGGTTGTGATCGTGATTGTTCAGCGGCTCCAGGAATGACGCTGTTTTCGACGCCGGCAGCGCACTTTAGCCGCGGGGCTATAAAAGTAATGGATTCCGGAGCTATCGTGGGGCAATCGAAGGGATTTGACGTGGTTCTCAAGTTCGGTCTGGGTGTCTAAACTTCGCAATATCCGTATGTCATTTGGCTGTTTTCTCGCCGTTTTACCCCTGAATCGATCATGCCTCAACCTCGCGTTTTGGTCCTCCGTGCTCCCGGTACCAATTGTGATGAAGAAACCGCGTTTGCGTTTGAGCAGGCGGGGGCCATCGCAGAACGCGTGCACGTGAACCGTTTGATTGAGAATCCAGCACTGAAGGACCGCTATCAGATTTTGTGTTTGCCGGGTGGTTTCAGCTACGGCGACGATATCGCCGCTGGTCGTATTTTAGCGACGAAGCTGCGGCAGCATTTGTCGGATCTGGTCGATTCCTTTGTGCATGGCAAAGGGGATCGTTTGGTTCTAGGGATTTGCAATGGCATGCAGGTCTTGATGCGATTGGGCGTTTTGACCGAAGGGCTTTCCTCGCCGGTCGATGCTCCGGCGACGTTAACCTGGAACGACCACGGCCGTTTCGAAGACCGCTGGGTTCACCTCGTCGTCGACAAGACTCCCTGTGTTTTCTTGAAGGACATCGAGCGGATGTACCTGCCGATGGCCCATGCCGAAGGCAAGTTTGTGGCGGCCAGCAGCGAAGTATTGGAAACGATGCAAGGCGAAGGCCGATTGGCGATTCGCTACGCGGATGGCGAAGCGGGTGGGATCGAAAGCGACGTTTTGCCGTTTCCCGTTAATCCAAACGGCGCGGACGCAAATGTCGCGGGCGTTTGTGACGTGACAGGCCGAGTTTTCGGTTTGATGCCGCATCCCGAGCGGCACATCGAAGCGACTCAGCATCCGTTTTGGACGCGTCGCGACGAGCAGCCTGAATTTGGTGACGGGATGCCAATGTTCAAAAATGCCGTCGAGTGGTTTGCCTAAGCCGAGTTCGATTCGCGGCTATCTTTACTGTTTGAAGTGAATTTCGCAGGCATCGTTTTCGCACGATTTTCCGGCGATCTTATATCGCCGTTTTGCCACTTGGTTGTACATCCAACGCCACAGCCCTGCGGAGCCGGGGATGTGCAGAATCGGGGCAGCGATCCAAATGGTGGGCAATCGACGCGTCAGGTAACGGACTGCATCGGCGCCGCCGTGGCGTCCACCGTCTCGGTCGACGACGTACATTTGCTTCATCAAATCGTCGTACTTTAGGTCCGGGTACCGCTCAGCCACCCGTTTGTCGTGCAGCGACAGGAAGGTCAGCCGCGATCCGCCCCAATCGAGTCGCCGCAGGTTGGACACTTGTGATGTGCAAAAATTGCACTGCCCATCATAGATCACAACGTCAGCGTCGGGATTTTCGTCTGGGTCGGGCAGTTTTGGCGGATTTTTAGGCATTTGAGCCCTAGGTTGAAAGCGGAATGCACTGTTTCGCTCTCATTTTAGGCTGCCCGATGCGCTATACTAAGGGGGAGAGCCTCTTTCAACGCAGGAAATAAGTGATGAACCAAATCGAATCGCGAGTCTTGAGTGCCCGTCGACGTCTGATTTTCGCCCAATTTGGCCGCAATCTTTGCTGGACGATGTTTGCCGCGATCTTGGTGGCGGTCGTCGCAATCGCGGTGCCCGCGATTCGGGTAATGGAGGTCGATTTTTCGCTTTGGACGAATGCGTGGTTGATCGGAGCCGGTGTGGTGGCGGTTATTGCTGCGGCAGTGCATGCGATCGCCACAGCACCCTCGAAGCAGTCGGTTGCTGCCGAAGTCGATCGCCGCTTTGGACTCCGCGAACGTTTAAGCAGTTCGATCAGTATGGATGCGGACTCACGCAGCAGCGATTTTGGGTTGGCGTTAGTGAACGATGCCGAGAAAAAGGCGGAGAAGATCGCCGTGGCTGAAAAATTCTCACTCCAACCCACGCGATTGGGTTGGTTACCGATCTCGCTGGTTCCTGTCCTAGCGATTGTGTTGATGTTGCTTGAACCTGCAAAGAATACAAACGCAGGCAGCACTCCCAAAATCGATATCGCCGAAGTCACGCAAGTGAAGACGGCTGCGACTCAATTGAAAAAACGAATCCAACAACAAAAACGCAAAGCATCAGCAGAAGGATTAAAAGAGGCCGAAGAGTTATTTGAAAAGATGGAAGCGGATCTCGATAAGATCTCCAAACGCGAAAACATGGATCGCAAGGAGGCAATGATCGCGCTGAATGATCTGAAAAAGCAGCTCGAAGAACGCCGTGAGCAACTCGGATCCTCCGAGCAGATGCGACGCACCATGTCACAGATGAAGGGGCTCGAGTCGGGGCCGGCGGACAAAATTGCAAAGTCGATTGAAAAGGGTGAATTCGGCGAAGCCAAAGACTTGGTCAAGCAGCTTGCAAACAAAATGCGTGATGGAAAGCTGAGCGAAGAAGAGAAGTCGCAGCTAAAAAAACAGGTCTCTCAGATGAAAGAGCAGCTTGAAAAAGCGGTCAAAGAGCACGAAAAGAAAAAGCAAGAGTTGCAGCAAAAGATCGACCAAGCTCGCAAGGAAGGTCGAGGGGAGGACGCTGCAAAGATGCAGCAAAAGATGAACGAGATGAGCCAAAAAGATGGCCAGATGCAGCAGATGCAAAAGATGGCCGAAGCCATGAGCCAAGCTCAGCAGGCGATGCAGCAGGGTGATGCTGGGCAAGCGGCTGACGCGATGGAGCAGATGGCCGATCAGTTAGGCGAGATGCAGCAAGAGATGTCCGAGCTCGAGGATTTGCAGTCGGCGCTCGACGATCTATCGCAATCCAAAAGCCAGATGCGTTGTGAAGGCTGTGGAGGTGCGGGCTGCGAAAAATGCCAGGGCGGCGGAATGGGAGGCATGGGCGACGGGCAAGGGCAGGGCGATGGTCTGGGTAAAGGCAGTGGGTCTGGCGATCGACCCGAAGACGAGGTGGATACCAACACCTATGAAACTCAGGTCCGTGGCAAAGTGAAGAAGGGCAAGGCCATTATTGCGGGGTTTGCCGATGGCCCGAACCGCAAGGGAATCACGCAAGAGGACGTTAAGCACTCGATCGAAGCAGCGTTGTCGAAAGAGAGCGATCCATCGGAGAATCAAACGCTGCCACGATCGGAACGCGAGCACGCTCAGCAATACTTTGACCGTCTGCGAGACGGCAAGTAAGTCGTGCGGGACGCCGATTCTGTTACTGAATTAGTGGAGCTCGTCAAGGGTTTCGGTGATCCCAGAATACGAAAGTCTTGACGACTTTCGCTGCAATCAAATGCGTCACTTTCAAAATTGACGTCCCGAGTGGGATGTAGGGCCGGTTCCTTGTATAGACCGGAGACATGGGTGGCGCTTTTTCGGGGACATGGGTGGCGCTTTTTTGCAGTAATCATACTTACTCCTTTTAGGAGCAAGTATGGGCTGGAAAGAGTTCGATCGAGTGTCCCAACGAGAAGAGTTTGTCCGCTTGGCAGAGGCCGACGGAGTCAATTTTAGCCGGTTGTGCGAGCGATTTGGCATCTCACGCAAGACCGGCTACAAGTGGCGAGAGCGTCACCGAGCTTGCGCCGAAGAACCTTTGGTGGATCGCTCGCGAAAACCTCACCGATCCCCCACACAGACGCCCGCGGAGATCGAGCAGAAAGTGCTGCAGATCCGCGATGCTCACCCGGCCTGGGGCGGCTTGAAGATTCGCAAGCGGCTCAAAGTCATGGGTGAAAAAACGCTTCCTTCGCCCAGCACGATCGCCGCTGTCTTGAAGCGACATGATCGCATCAGTGACGCTGAATCGGCCAAGCGAAAGCCATGGACGCGGTTCGAGCGAGAGCGTCCCAACGAGCTGTGGCAAGTTGACTTCAAGGGCGAGTTCGCGCTGAACAACAAGAGCTATTGTTACCCGCTAACCCTGCTGGACGATCACTCCCGGTTTTCACTGGGGATCCTCGCTTGTGGGAATCAAACGCGGCAAACGGTGCAAAGTCATTTTCGCAACGTGTTCGCAATTTACGGGCTTCCACACGCGATTTACGTCGACAACGGCAACCCGTGGGGCGGTAGTCACTTGATGCGTCACACACGTTTTACGGCGTGGTTGATGCGTCACGATGTGGAAGTGATTCACGGTCGTCCACACCATCCTCAGGGCCGCGGCAAGCTGGAGCGATTTCATCGCACGCTAAAACTCGAAGCCCTGCAGGATCGCTCACTGAGCACGCTGGCGGAAGCTCAAGAGTGCTTTGATCTTTGGCGAGACGTCTACAACTTGGAGCGTCCTCACGGGGCATTGGATTTGGAAACACCTTCGCAGCGATACCAAATCAGTGAGCGACGTTTTCAGGAGAAAACGGATCCGTTCGAGTATAGCGAACGCTACCAAACACGCCGCGTCAACAGGGTTGGCCAGTTCCGTTGGAAGGGGAAGACGTACCGCATCAGCGAAGCATTCCAGGACCATCCTATCGGCTTGAGTGGGACTCAAACGGACGGCGTTTGGGATGTCAGTTGCTGTCGTTTTGTGGTGGCCCAGATCGACGAGCGGACTGGCGAAATTCGACGTCACCAGCCTCGCGGCTGAAGTTCGCTTGCGCTCACTTCAGCCGCGAGGCTGGTGAGCGAGGACGGGGAAAGCTATGCTTTCTCCGCCCCCCGCTGTCTTGTTCAAAGCGCCACCCATGTCCCCGAACGAAATATTCCTACCGGCCAATCGCAACCCGGCCGGTGGGAACCGGCCCTACGCCATTTCTAAATGCTCTTCTCTGAGGCATTTGCTTCGACGGCGCGTAAGCGATCGTCCGCCTATAGACCAGCGAACGCGGCATCGATCAATTCAGCTTGCTCGATCTTGTGAGCCGCCATGCTGCCGGTGCTTGGGCTCGCCGATTCGTCTCGCGAGATCAACGCGATCTTGTATTTCTCGGCAAGCATGTCTCCAAAGTTCAGTTTGATGTAGGGCCAAGCGCCCATGTTCGTCGGCTCGTCTTGTACCCAGCGGATGTCGGTTCCAGCGGGCAGTCCCTCGATAGCAGCGGTCAGCGTCTCGGCTTGCAGCGGGTAAAGCTGTTCGATTCGCATGATCGCTACGTCTTCAATTTCTCGTGCCCCTCTTGCTTCGAGCAGGTCATAGTAGATCTTGCCGGTGCAGATCAGCAACCGTTTGCAGTTTGCGAGCGGCACTTGGTCGTCGCCAAGGATTTTATGGAATTGGCCTCCCGCGACCTCTTCAATCGGGCTAACGACAAGCGGATGACGAAGCAAGCTTTTAGGGGACAACAGAATCAGTGGCTTTCGCCATTTGCGAAGCACCTGGCGTCGCAGCAAGTGAAAGAGTTGAGCCGGCGTCGTTGGTTGAACCACTTGGATGTTGTGCTCGGCACTCATTGCAAGGAAGCGTTCAATTCGAGCACTGCAATGTTCGGGGCCTTGGCCTTCAAAGCCGTGTGGCAGCACCATGACCAATCCGCTAAGTCGATTCCATTTGTCTTCGGCACTGGCAATGAACTGGTCGACGATGACTTGGGCGCAGTTCCAGAAGTCACCAAATTGGGCTTCCCAAGCGCACAGTCCGTCAGGCCGGTCGAGCGAGTAGCCGTACTCGAATCCAAGCACTCCGGCCTCGCTAAGCGGGCTGTTGTAGAGTTCCACGCTTGCTTGGTCGCTGCTGACGTTCGCCAGCGGCATGTAAGTTTCGCCGTTCTTGGTGTCGTGCAAGACCGCGTGACGATGGCTAAACGTGCCTCGCTGGACATCTTGACCGGTCATACGGATCGGGTATCCCTCGACCAATAAAGTTGCGAATGCGGCCGCTTCGGCGCTGGCCCAATCGAGCGGCTTTTTGCCTTGTGCCATCTCGCGGCGAAGTGCCATCGGACGTTTCAGCTTTTTGTTCGCAGCGAATCCTTCAGGCAATCGCGTCAGCGAATCAAGCAGTTCGCTCAACTTGGCTTGGTCGAAGGTCGTGTCGGTGGTCTCTGAAGGTTCCTGTCCCCCGAAGTATTCCGACCAATTGGCAGCCAGGGTTTGAGTGTCCGGAACAAATTGTTCGTTTTTGCTCGCCTCGAACTCGCTTTCGAGTTTTTCGGTTCGCTTTTGTTGGATGTCCTCGCCTTCTTCGACGCTGATCTCGCCGATCTCGACCAATCGGTTGAGGTACTGCTCTCGAACACTTGCGCGGCGATCGATTTCGGAATACATCCGCGGCTGGGTAAATCGAGGCTCGTCGCCTTCGTTGTGGCCCCAGCGACGGTAGGCGTACAAGTCAATCACGACGTCGCGGTGGAATTCTTTGCGGAAATCCATCGCCAGCGAGACCACTTGTGCCACCGCTTCGGGATCTTCGCCGTTGACGTGGAAGATCGGAATTTGCAGCATTTTTGCGATGTCAGTCGCGTACGTCGTGCTGCGTCCTTGCCGAGGTTCGGTGGTAAAGCCGACTTGATTATTGATGACGATGTGCAGCGTTCCGCCGGTACGATAGCCCTCGAGTTCACTCAGGTTCAGCGTTTCCTGGACCACGCCTTCGCCCGCGAAAGCAGCGTCACCGTGGATCAGGATCGTCATCACTTCCGAACGTTTTGTGTCTTTGCGATAGTCCTGCTTACATCGGCATCGCCCCAAGGCGACGGTATTGACGTACTCCAGGTGGCTGGGGTTGAAGCACAGCGAGATATGGATTTTTTCGCCAGTGGCGGTGACCCAATCGCTGCTGTACCCGAGATGGTAGCGCACGTCACCCCCGCCGCGGCTGAGTTCCGGGTCGGGATCATCGAACGACCAGAAGATATTCATCGCACGCTTTTTCAAGATGTTCGCCATCACGTTCAAGCGACCGCGATGCGCCATCCCCATCACGACTTCCTTGACCTTGTGCTGGCCCGCTTTTTCGAGCGCAAGGTCCAGCATCGGAATCAGGCTTTCGGCGCCTTCGAGCGAGAACGTTTTTGCACCGACAAATTTCCTGCGTACAAATTCTTCGAAAATCGAGGCATCGGCGAGTCGTGCATAAATACGCCGCTGGACTTGATGTGAAAGTTCGAGCCGATTCTCGGTGGTCTCCATCCTTTTCTGTAACCAATCGCGGATATTGCGATTGTCGATGTGCATGAATTGGGCGCCGATGCTGCGACAGTAGGTGTTTTGCAGCTTGGTCAAAATGGCGTGCAAAGTGCTGCCGGTGACATTCTCCAAAGCGCTGCTATCAAGCGGCCGCTCGAGGTCTTGATCGGAAATACCGTAGAGCTGAGGGCTCAATTCCGGAGAGTCGGATTTCAGGATCCCCAGCGGATCGAGTTGGGCAGCCAGGTGGCCACGAACGCGATATTCACGCACCAATTGGTTGACGCGATCTTGGATCCGCGACATCCAAATGGCTTGGTCGG
Organism: Novipirellula methanifontis; assembly: GCF_052161655.1. Lineage (GTDB taxonomy): Bacteria > Planctomycetota > Planctomycetia > Pirellulales > Pirellulaceae > Novipirellula. The sequence continues at coordinate 9,663,301 of NZ_CP197418.1, read as the reverse complement.
TGGATTCGTTGCCGGTCGATCCACGTCGTTCCTGAGACGCGGTCGTGTTGCCCGATGCGACGCTGCCTGACGTGACGTCCCCGTTCTTTTTGAACGAGGTCTTGTTCGAAACGACAAGAAATTGTTCAAAATATTGACGCCAAGTATCCGAGACACTCGAAGGGTCGCGAACGTACTGGACATACAAGTCGTCGATGTAGTCCAAGCTGTAGCTATTCATATCGGCAAATTCGCCGTCTGGTTGCTGGAGGGCAGGGGAGGGTAGGGCAGGGCATCTTCATCCCCTCAATCCTACCAAAATCCATGATCGTCTCTAACCTTCAGAATTTAGAATATCGTCCGCTTGGTTCCTAGTGGTTGTAAGTGAGTTGTGGGGGCAGCTGACCCGAGTTCGTTGCCCAATTTCATGTACCTCTTTAATAAAACTCGCCCGAGTTCACGCTTGTGCCCATCAAACAAGTGAAGTCCGGCGATTTCTAAAACGAAAAAACAACCGTTTGACCCCCAGAAAAATGGTGTTGGTTCAACTTCATCGACGTCGTTGTCCGCCAATGTGACACTCCTGGCGGGGTCTACTACTTTGGGATTTGCGGTCGGACTGATAAATTCCCACTTCTGAGCCCATGAAATTGGGTCTCAGGTTTTTGGTCCGCGAGCCAATTCGGGAATTGATCGAATTGCTCGCAATCGTAATGTCGTTGTTGCCCCTCAAATTTTTTTAACATGGCTGTACTGCTCCAACTCCGCGAAGCTCACAAGCGATTCGGCGATCAAATCGTCCTCGAGGGAGCCGATGTGTCGTTTGTCGATGATGTTAAAGTCGGCTTTATTGGCAGAAATGGGGCTGGGAAATCGACCCTGATGCGAGTCTTACTGGGTGAAGAAGAGCTCGAACGAGGCGAGATTATCACCCATCCTTCGCTCCGAATCGGCTACCTTCGCCAACATGATCCCTTCCAGGCCGGTGAATCCGCTCTCGACTTTTTGATGCGAGATAGCGGCCAACCCGAGTGGCGATGTGGCGAAGTGGCCGGAGAGTTTGAACTCAAGGGAGCCTATCTTGAGGGCCCCGTGAAGGCTCTTTCGGGTGGGTGGCAGACGCGTGTGAAGTTGGCTGCACTGCTGCTGCACGACCCGAACCTGCTGATGCTCGACGAGCCGACGAACTTTCTGGACCTTCGAACTCAAATTTTGCTCGAGCACTTTCTGCGTGCATTCAACAAAGCGGCTTTGATCGTCAGCCACGATCGGGCGTTCCTAAAAGCCACCTGCTCGCAAACCCTCGAGCTTTCGCGTGGCAAGTTGACGATGTTCACCGGCAAAATTGACGCCTATCTCGATTACCGAGAAGAGCGTCGCGAGCACGATCGGCGAGTGAATGCGACCGTGGTCGCAAAACAAAAACAGTTGCAGAGGTTTATCGAGAAAAATCGAGCCAACGCGTCGACCGCTAGCCAAGCCAAAAGCAAGGCGAAGCAGCTCGAACGTTTGCAGACCACCGAGATCGAACGTGACGAACCTACCGTGCACATGCGAGCGCCACGGGTCGATCCCAAGCAGGGCACCGTGTTCCGCTGTACCGAGTTGGCAATCGGGTATCCCGATCACACGGTTGCGGACGGCATTACCCTCGAAATCGAGCATGGGCAACGCGCGGCAATCGTCGGAGATAACGGGCAGGGCAAAACGACGCTGCTGCGTACTTTGGTCAACTCGCTCGAACCTATGGCGGGGCAGATGAAGTGGGGGCATGGAGTCGAGATTGGAACCTATGCGCAACATGTTTACACGAGCTTAGATGAGCGGATGACCGTCATCGAACATCTCGAATACAACTCGCTTCCCGGCACTACGCGACAAGAATTGTTGGCGATGGCCGGTGCGCTTTTGTTCCGCGATGACCAAATTCAAAAGAAGGTCAAAGTGCTCAGTGGGGGTGAGCGTGCGAGGCTCTGTATGGCCGGACTGCTACTGAGTAACTCGAACGTTCTGGTGCTCGACGAGCCGGGGAACCACTTGGATGTCGAAACCGTCGAGGCACTTGCCGGAGCGCTCGAGCTTTACCAGGGCACGGTCGTATTCACCAGCCACGATCGTCACTTTATGCGGCGTGTTGCGACTTGTGTGATCGAAGTGCGGGACGGCAGTGTGAAAAATCACTTTGGCGATTACGACAGCTACCTGGCCGCGCTTGAAAAAGAGGTCGACGACAGCGAAGTCGCACGCGGTAAAACTCCAACGCCCAACAACGACAAGCCTGGCAAGGGAGGTGGCGGCGATCATCGTCAGGGGCAGCGTGATCAACGCAAAGCCGAGAAAGAGCTGAAAAACGTCGAGAAGAAGATCGCCCGACTGGACGACGAGAAGCGACAGCTGAACGACCAACTCTTGACCGAGACCAATGCCGATGCCGCAGTTAAACTGCACAATCAGGTCAAAGCACTGGAGGTCGAGCTCTCCGAAGCCGAAGAACGCTGGGTCGAGCTCAGTGCGGATCAAGAGTGGTAGGTAAGGTGTGAGGGGCCCGTCCTTGTCTTTTTGATGCAACAGGGGGCGGGTTGTAGCGGTGTTATCGCTTGTATTGCCCCTTGCCGTCTTGGCGGACGTGTGTGAGCTGGAATACCGATTGAATCATTAGTAACCGAAATAGTCGGTTCTTGGAAATGGTACCACTCGCCAGGATGGGCTTCTGATGTTTCTGCGATTCGCTCTTGTTTGTTGTTCGTTGGGTGGTCTAGCTTCCGTGGCGAAGGCCGACAATTTTGATCGTCGCTCGCTCGCCGACAAGCACGCTCCGGCAGGGATCATGGGGGCTCACCTTCATGACAAAGGCGAGTGGATGGTCGAGTACAAGTACATGAACATGTACATGGAAGACAACCGGATTGGCGAAAATGAAGTTTCCGATTCAACGGCACTGGGAACCGCAACGCCTGTCGGACCACCGGGACCCGGGATCACGGTCGACGGCGTCACCACCAATCGTGGCGCGACTCCCACCCAGATGACGATGGAAATGCACATGGCACACATCATGTACGGTGCATCCGATGATGTGTCGCTGTACACGATGGCGATGTTGCCGAGCATCACGATGGACCACACGCGGGCAAACTATACCGATTTTACCACTCACAACAGTGGCTTCGGCGACATGGCCTTTGGTGCACTGCTGAGAGTCTACAGCGATGAGTGCCAAGATTGGATTTTTAACCTCGGTTGCTCGGTTCCTACCGGCGATATCTTTCGCGAGACCTCGACTCCCACCGGATCGCCGACGGCATTTCCGTACCCGATGCGTTTAGGCAGCGGTACGTTCAACGCACGTCCTGGTTTGACCTACCGTCGCTTTCACGATTGGTACAGTTGGGGAGCTCAATTTCAAACTGATTTGCCGATCGGAAAGAACTATCGCGGCTACAGCGTTGGCGACGAATTTCGCTTCAACAGTTGGACCAGCGTGCTGTTGACCGACAATTTTTCGGTCTCGTTGCGAGGCGAGCACCTGTGGCAGACCGAGTACGATGGGCATGATCCAGCCGCCAATGGCACGTTGATCAGCACGAATGTGGAGCAGTTCCGCGGTGGCTATTGGTACAACCTCGGGCTGGGGGCTCAGTATCTCTACAACGGCCATTATCTGAACGCGGAGTTTGTGCCCACAATTAGCCAAGACCTGAACGGAATCCAGCTCGAAACCGATTACGCCTTCATCGCGAGCTGGTCCAAATCGTACTAAGCAGGTGAGCGAGGTCAGCAAGTTGAATAGCTGGAATTCGGCTGCCCCCGCAGCAGGTTTGCGTGGGGCGATTCGCTTCACAGCGATATCTTTGTAAAGTGGAGGTTCAGAGAGCGAGGATATGCGTCCTTGCTCGGTTTCGCGACTCCCTTTCCTCTTCGCTCGACTTTCATGGTTGCTCCGCTAAAAATCGGTGATCTCGTCATCGATCCGCCCATTCTGCAAGCTCCGATGGCGGGATTCACGAATGCTGCGTTTCGCCAGATCGTTCGCGATTTTGGCGGCGCAGGGCTGTTGGCCACCGAAATGGTCAACGCTCGCGGTTTCGTGTGGATGGATGAAAACGAGGCCGAACATCCCGATCGATTGTGGGGGGTGGCCGATGAAGCTCGTCCACTGGCGGTCCAAATCTGGGATAACGACCCCGAAACCATGGCCAAGGTCGGCAAACGATTGGCCGAAGAGTACCAAGTCAGCGTCGTTGATATCAACTTTGGCTGTCCCGTTCGCCAAGTGACGCAGAAGGCACACAGCGGTAGCTACCTGCTGCGTGATCCTCGCCGGATGTTTGATATCATCAGCCAATTGGTAAAAGCATGCAGTCCGACCCCGGTCACCGCCAAGATTCGGCTTGGTTGCACTCGCGACAACGTCAACTGCAACGATGTCGCCAAAGTGGTTGAGGAAGCCGGAGCGGCGGCGCTGACGGTCCACGGCCGGACCGCGCAAGATATGTTTCGTGGCAATGCGGATTGGGAAAAGATCAGCGAGATAAAAAGTCGCCTGAAGTCGATTCCGCTGATAGGAAACGGGGATCTCGATTCCGCTGAAAAGGTCGTGGCGGCGTTTGAAAAATACAATGTCGATGGCGTGATGATCGCGCGGGCTTGTCTCGGGCGACCTTGGTTGTTTTCGCAAGCCGCCGCGGCGCTACGGGGTGAACCGATTCCTGCGGAACCTACGATGACCCAGCAACGTGACGTGATGCTCAAGCACTATCAATTGGTGGTGGATCGGTTTGGCGAAGAGAAGGGCACCGTGCTGATGCGAAAGTACGCGTGTTGCTATGCACAAGGTAAGCCGGGAGCGCGTCATTTCCGCTCGGGAGTCGCCAAAGTATCGACACCCGAAGAATTTCACCGGATCGTCGATGAGCATTTCCCCGTCGAAGCACCGACGGCTTAGCGGTAGGCCGGCCTGTATCTGTTTGCCGGACCGTGTTTGTAGGGCGAAGCGAAGTTCCGGCATGGCGGCACCAACGAACACGACGCCATTTATCCCCGTCGCAATTGATTGACGTAACTCGGGAACATTCGCATGTCCGTGGGCAATTCGCCAGGACCCACAATCAACGGTCCTTTCTCTGCAGACGGATGCAGCCCGTGGCTGCCACGCACTAGCGTTGCGTCGAGTGGGATCACGTCCATCGCGTAGCGAAAGCCCAGCTTCTTTCGCACCACTTTTCGGATCGCGCGAAACTTGCTTGTCATGAACAATTCGCAGGGGTCGTAGCCCGGTTTGCGATGAATGTCGACGGTGCGAGCAAAGTCGGGGGCATCGTGATCATCGAGCCAATAGTAATACGCAAACCATGCGTTCGGTTTCGCCAGTGCGATCAACTCGCCGCTGCGTGGATGGTCGAGTTCGATCTCTGCCGGATCGACTACACGATCGATCCCTGCAACCGATTCCAATTTGGCTTTGACTTCGGGGATTAATTCGCGGCGTGCAACGTAGACGTGAGCCAATTGGTGATCGCAAACCGCAAACGCATCACACTCGCCGGGGATCATCATTTCACCAAACGGTCCGTTGCGAACGCTGAGCCAGCCCTCGGAGCGTAATTCGCGATTGATCATCACCGGTTGGTCCACGGGAACCAATCCATACTCGGAAACGACTACCACTTGCGCGTCGATCGCCGCGGCGGCGTCGATGACCGTTTTCGCACATTCGTCGACTTCGTGAACTCGCTGAACGTCGTGATCCGAGTAACGCTGGAAATCGTAATCCAGATGCGGCAGATAGACCATCGTCAATTCAGGCTGCTTCTCTCGCATCACAATCGCCGTGGCATCGGCAATCCAGCGGGTGCAGGGCAGTCCGGCGTTGGGGCCCCAAAACGTAAAAAACGGAAACGGCCCCAGCTTTGCCGTCAGATCGCAACCGGTGTGGTCCAGGATGTCAAAGACTTTGGATCCGTCGCATCCGTAGTGCGGTTTGGGTGTCGCGCTGTAGCGAACTCCCGATGACTGGTTAAACCACCAAAACATCTTTGCGGTTTCGACGTCGTCGTAGAACTTGGGGCCTTGAACCAGCGAGTTGGCTTGTTGCCAAAACCGCACTTCTTGCGTGTCTCGGTAATACCAGCCATTGCCGACGATGCCATGGTCACGCGGGGCGAGTCCCGTCAACATTGTCGCTTGCGAGGTCGCCGTGACCGCTGGCAGCGGGCTTTTCCAAGCCGACGCTTTACCCATTGCCGCGATGTTCGGGGCGTGCGGCAGCAGTTCGGGCGTCAATCCGACAACGTTGATAATGCAAACGCGATTCATGAGGGATCCTTCCGTGAGTCGCCTATTTGATTCTTTGCAAATCGCCGTTTTGATACTTCTTCCAGTACGAATCAAGTTGGCGTTTCACCACACTGCTCATCAAGAAGACGCCCAGCAGGTTGGGGAAACTCATCCCCAGGATCATCAGGTCACTGAAAGCCAAAATGTTGCCTCGCGTGACAATCGAGCCGAGGACCGTGAATGACAGAAAGAGGATCTTGTAGATGATTGAAGTGCGAACGCCAAACAACTGGACCCAGCAGCGTTCGCCATAATACGACCAACTGATGCAGGTGGAGTAGGCAAACAGTACGACCGCTGCGAACAACACGTAGCGGAACCAATCGTGGCCGCCAACAACAAACGCTTCGAGAGTGAGTCGGGCCCCTTGATCGCTCGCGATCACCTCTTGCATGTTTGGAGCTTCGTAAACGCCCGTAACAACGACAACCAACGCGGTGATGGTGCAGACCATGACGGTGTCGATAAACGGTTCTAAAAGAGCCACAATTCCTTCACTGACCGGTTCGTCGGTCTTGGCGGCGGAGTGAGCGATAGCGGCCGATCCAATCCCTGCTTCATTGCTGAATACGGCTCGTTTAATACCGATAACAAGGACGCCCAGGAAAGCTCCCCAACCCGCTTGCAGCGAAAACGCTTCGCTGACAATCGTGCCGATTGCCGCAGGGACCTCAGATGCGTTGATTGCCAGAATGTAGAGAGCTGCCAGAACGTAGGCAGTGCACATGATCGGCACGATCTTGCCCGCCACCGCAGCGATACTTTTGATGCCTCCGATGATCACGACGCCGACGGCGACCGCCATGATGACGCCATAAATCCAAGGTTGGGTTTGCAAAATATCAACATCGTCACGAATCACTTCGAGGGATTGGCCGACTTGAAACGAGTTTCCGCCGCCGAAACTTGCGCAGATACAAAGTAGTGCGAATACCACTGCCAACACGCGACCGAGCCCTGGAAAGCCAATGTCCTTGAGGCCGTAACGCAAATATCGCATCGGGCCGCCCAGCACATGTCCGTCTGCGTCGGTGACTCGATAGAGTTGGCCGAGTGTGCATTCCGTAAACTTGGCGGTCATTCCCAAGATGCCTACTAGAATGATCCAGACAGTCGCACCCGGACCGCCTGTTCCAATCGCGATCGCGACACCCGCGATATTGCCAAGTCCAACCGTGGCTGAAAGCGCCGCAGCGAGAGCTTGAAAGTGGGTCACTTCGCCCGGTTCGTCGGGCGAGTCATAGACGCCGCGCACCAGATCGAGAGCGTGTCGGAAGCCTCGAAAGTTGATAAAACGCATTCGCAACGTCAAAAAGACGCCGCCAGCGAACAGCCACACCACAACAAAAGGAATACTGACACCCAGTCGATCTTTCGTGCCAAAGTCATAAAAAATCACCGCAGCAGCGTTGTCGACGACGTACTTGCCAAACGCGGTGTCGATCCGCTGCATCCACGACGGTTCTTCGCTGCCGCTGGATTCTTCCTCAGCAGGCTTGTTTTCGGTCGTGACCTCCGCCGGTTCCGCCACGGCATTTTCTAAACCGGGTTCTGCGGCTACCTCTGCCGGTGCGGTGGTTGAATCTTGCCCCATCGCAACGTACGGGCAACTGAATGCACATAACGCAATCACAACGCAGGCAAGCAGGGGGAGTAACCTGACCGACGAAGCGAAGGACGTAGGAAGGAGGGCGAGTTTTGTTTTTGGCATCGATAATGACTCGTGGAAAAACGTAAGCGAGGGCGCGGACGTGTATCAAACCAAGCGTAATCGAACACTCGATGTATCACACCGCGAGCGATATCGTAACAAAATTTGTGACTTTGTGATTTCGATCGCTGCGTAAGCGAAGATTCGGCAAAACGCTTGCCCGTTTTAGTGGTGCGACGTACTGCGTTTTCCAATCGAAGATTTGGGACGAACGTAACGCGACAGCAAGCGGAGGATCGTCCCCGCCGTTCGCCACGTAAACGCCACGCGTGGTTGCTTGACGGCACACCAGCCGATTTTGCTGGCAGCTACCAGAGGGGACGAGTCTCGGTCATCGAGTTGCTCGACAAGCCAATCATTCCAAGGGGATCGCAATCGTCCCAGTCGCGACGCGTTGGCGAGCGGGGTGCCAAGCGACGCTTCCAATTTGTCACGGATCCGTTCGGATTCTTGCAGGAAACGATTGGCCGCTTCATCTTGCTTGGCAAACTCAACGACCGTTTTCGATTCCGCGTGCAGCCGGAAACGGGCGCCGACACTCGCTGAGTAATGCACGTTGGGGTGCTCGGCGAGATAACGAATCAGCAGGTCCCAGTCAAAGCCATAGTTCAAATTACGGTCAATCCCGCCGCAATCTTGAATATACTTTGTGCGAAACCAAAGCCCCGGTTGACTAAATGAATAGCGATCGGCACGCAGCATCGCTGTGGCGGACAAGTCGTGGTTACGCATTTGGTAGGACTTCACATCGTCGCCGAACACTTCGACAGAGAATGTGTACAGATCAACTTCGGGGCGGCAGCCTGACGCGAGTTCCCAAAGCGTGCCGGGCATCAGCAGGTCATCCGAGTTGATCCAGTTGAAAAAATCGCCCTCGGCGAGTGCAAGTCCTTTTGCGATCGCGTCCGATTGTCCCTCGTCGGGTTCACGGATGACCACCGAGAGATGTTCGCTGTACCTATCCAGGATGGCGTGACTTTGGTCCGTGCTGCCCCCATCGACGACGATGTACTGCAGATTCGGATAATCTTGAAGCAGCACTGAACGAATGGTTTCCTCCAGAAAATTGCCCTGGTTGTAGCTTGGCGTGACAACGGTAATGCAAGGGAATTTGGTGAGATCCCCAGCAGGTGACGGAGCATCGCTGGCGTCCCAAGGCCAACCCTGTTTGTCAGTTAGAGGTAATTTCACAGTGCATCGACGTCGGTGGAAAGAGATGGGATAGGAGTCGGAGTGACGTTGATGACTGAGTCAGTCGCTAATTGCTTCTTGGTAAATCTCAAGCATCTGGGTTGCACATTTGTCCCAACTAAATCGACGAATGTTTTCGTTACCTGCTTCGACTAGTCTTTTTCGAATTGCCGGGTCTCCGACGCAGTGTACTTGGGTGGCGAGATTTTCGCCCAGTCGAGGGTCGAAAAAGAGTGCAGCCTCTCCTGCAACTTCGTGAAAGACCGGGATATCGCTGCAGATTAAGGGGCATTCAAGCGATTGGGATTCGAGGCAAGGCAAACCAAACCCTTCCTGGAAGCTCGGGAATACGAGGCATCGGGACGAGCGGTATTCGTTTTGAAGTTGTTCGGTTGACAACGTTCCAAGATGGCGGATTTTGGGGGCCAGATGCAAACTCTGGATCAGGAGTTCCTCTGCACTCGAAAACGCAGGGCCGACGACATGCAGTGACACATCCGAGGGCCAATCCGCAGATCGCATCGCGTCGAGCAGGCAAGTGAAGTTTTTGTATCCCGAGCGCTGCCCAATAAACAGAACGTTGTTAGCGGGAACAGCCGAAGTGAACGGTTTGGGGGCCGTCGGTAACAGATGTTCCGCCCCAAGCGGAACAATTCGCGTCTTATGCTCTAGCTCAGGGTAGAACCGCGATAATTCCGAGGCGGTGGTTTGCGAGATGCATGCCAAGATTGTTGATCGTTCGAGCGTCGTTTTCTTGATCGGAATTGCTTCTTGCAGTTCTCGGATCCCGATCGGGAAATGGGATTCCGCGATCATATCGTAGATCGTTGCGATACATTTCGTCTCGTAATTGATCGGAAGTGTGAAGCCCGTGGGGTGGTAAAGGTCGGCGCTGGTTAAGCCTGAGGGATCACGTCTTAGCGTCGAACGTCGCTGCAGGCGAGCGGGAATGTTGTACCGAGAGATCTCGGAGCGTCCCTGGTCCTGATAGACACGGACGCCGTCGGGTAGCGGTTGCTGCGGTTTGGACCGCAGCCAAAGCGTGTAGTCCACGTCGCGGTTTGTGCGAGAGAGGATTTCGTAGAACACTCGCCAGATTCCATGTTGGCGATCGTTTTCAAACACGCTGCCATCGACCCAGATTTTCATAAGTAAAGAGGGGTACGTTGTGTGGAATCAATGGGTTGCCGGTTGAGTGAATATATCATATTTCCAAAGCGATTCAGCGTGTTCGAGTTGTGAGCTGAGTTTCTATGTTCCCTCCGGTATCGATCTTAGGCAATTTTATTTTTGCCGTTTCCCGCACGAGGGAAAACTCATGAATTCGAAAACCAATGGTTGCATGTTTTGAGAACAGTCCTAGCGGTTCCGCTTGGGTGCTGAGGTTTAATTGAAAGAGAATTGCTCCGTAATCTGCGATGCAGCGGCGTACCGTAAGGGGAGGGAGTGAGACGTGCAAGCGTGTACGACTTTCAATCTTTTGATGAAGTAATTCTGTTTGTCCAATCGAAAGCGTTAGCCAGAACGTGCCTTCGAGCGGGGGGGCTAATTCGATCTCGAGCCCCAGTGGCTGCGGAGGCGACTGGCATGGCAATACGATCACACTGGCGTGGCTATGCATTTGCGTATAGTCGTTGGCCGAATCTTCTGCCTCAACGAACGTTCCTGAGTGCATTTGAGCAAGCGACTCAAGCGAAATCGAGTTTTTTTCTGAGTCGAACCTTAGCGGGGCAACTTGCTCGAAAATCGCCTGATGATTTAAGCGGAGGTTCTCGTCCGCCCCGCTCGACTTCACTTCGATGCATGTTAGTTTCGTTGGCTCATGGCGGTTTATCACGTTTTGGATGGCGTGATCTGTACCGAAGGGGATCTTCAGATCGTCTGGCACAGTGACATTCAGTCCTGCTTTCCGCCATGCGTTTGCTTGGCCAAGTATCAACATCCAATCATCGGAGACGTTTCGGGATTGGATATAAATCCATGCGTTCTGTGGCAGAGTCAGGTTGCCATTTGCGAGTTGCAGATTCCGCCCTTTCATGGGGAGGTATCCTTCATCAGAAATCCAGCGGTCGTTGTTTTGAGGATGAACGACAGCAAAGACCAAAAAGAATGCCGAGAAGGCGAGGCAAGCTCGCTCGACCCGCCGACTCCAAAAACAAGCGAGAACACTTGCAATAAAACAGCCTTGTAGAAAGATGATCGCATAGTTGATGAATGCGTTAAATGCGAACATTTTTCCATCCATCATGCTTCCCCATTTGATGGTCAATATCAGAGACACGACGCAGGTCAATAACAGTGATGTGCTCCAACGCAGCGATACGTTCGAGGTCGTGTTGTGTTTCCATGCATACGCGAGTCCTATCAGAGAAGCGACGCTAGCAAGAATCCATGAACTGAAAATGAACGGATAGGTTTGCAAGGTCGTGGCATAGTCGCCGGCCGGTGGTAAGTCATGGAACCCCCAATAGCGATAGAATTGAGCTAGATAATGGAGCGATTCCTTCACTGATCGATCCGGTTCGTGGTGGTTTCGTAGATGGCTTAATATCGACGCGAGGTTGCTGTCTCGTAGCAAGGTCCAGTCAATGAAAAGCGGGATTAGGAATGGGACTGTGATTGCAGTCGCTATTCCCACATCCTTTTTCAGCAGCGTGAGGCGAAGCCGATGTCGAAGGCGTTCTGGTCCCTTGTGGCTACCGTAAACCAAGCCCACCAGGACTGCGAACGCAGCGGGAATGACAAACAAGGGTTGTGCCACGTGCCCGTGCACAGTGAAACAAGCCGACAACGCGAAAAGCCACAGCCATTTTCTTTCCCCCGCCAGAATCGAAGTGGTGGATAGCAGCAGGCACAGGAACGGCATTAGCAGTTGGTTGGGAGGCCAAATGCTAATAAATGCTTGTTCCGAAAATTGGAAGTGGACGAATCCCAAGCTAGCGCATAGCAGAACAAATTGCCAACGCTGCGTATGAGTGTAAATCACACAAAGAGCGAGTGACCAGAAGGCCGTCTGCAGCAGCATACCTGTAAAGAGTTGAGCGTTGTGTTCCTCGGGACAGATGCCAAGTCCGTAGTGAAAGAGCGCTTGCCCCCAAGCATAAACGTAGAAAAACGCGGGGCCTGGGTGCGAGAATCCCCAGCGTGAATAGTTGCCGTAGATCTCACGAAACTGCATCGCATCTGCGATCCTCAGGCTGTTTGCCGCGAAATCGCTTTGCTCATCAATGGGACGCTGAAAGTAAGGTTCAAACCCCTGGATCGTTAAAAGTGATGCCGTCACAAAGAAGGCGACAAGAAAGCATCGCCAAGTCGAAGTAGAGGTGGGGGGATTCATTTCAAGTGATATATCGGTTCTTTTAGCGAGACAGCTCAATCGCGGCCCTTGTCATCAGCGGGATTGTCGGCGTGTCGTTTCGAGACATCCCCGGCAGCACTGCCTGTTTGCAATCTTGGGCGTTTGCGTCATTTGCGACTCTGCAGATCACGTTGACGATTCTTTGGTTCGGCAAATGCGATTGCAAATTCGTCGATAGTAATCAGCAATCGTTCTCGGTACCGCCATGCATTCATCCCGGTACATCAAGTGGAGTATTTTGCGATCGGTCTGCGGAAACCTCCAAAATTGCAAACTGTTGAATCTCGCATTTCGCCAAAGGTGAAACAGGTAGAGATAGGGAGCTCTTTCTAAATCTGCAGTTCCGCTCACCTTAATCGCTTCATTGATGACATCGAAGTGTTCTTGCAGCCGCGCAAACTCTTTTTTCGAGTCGTGTTGGTGCTGATTGGTGTTTTGGTGAACCCGAGTGTAATTGAGTGTATTGCTTTCGAAGTACACCGAGCCTTTTTCGAGCAGACGGATCCAGAATACACAATCACCGCAATACCGCATGGAATCAGGGATCATTGCGTCAGTCACGGCTGCTCGTCGGAAAACCGCACCACTCGCATTGGGGACCGAATTCCAATACCGCATGCGTTCGAAAATCTCGGTTTTGCCATCCACTATTTGATTCGGGATGCTGCGATTAGGGCGTAGTCCTAGCTCACCACCTTGGCTGTCGATCTGCATCGAGTTGCAATGGGCAAGGACGCATTCGGGGTGTTGTTGTAGAGGCGAGATTAGAGTTTGTAACAATTCAGGGGCGGCCGCATCATCGCTTTCTGCGATCCACACAAAGGAACCTTGGGCAAATCGAAATCCCTTCTTCCATTGTGCAAAGGGACTGCCGCTGTTCCTTTCGTTCATTTCAACACGAGCCACCTTAGGGTGAGATGCATACTCGTTCAAAATGGCGACGCTCGTATCGGTGCTGCAATCATCCAGCAGGATTAGTTCGAAATTCTGAAAGGTTTGCTTCAGGATGCTATCGATCCGCTCACGTAAAAACGCGGCGTGGTTGTAGTTCGGGACGATGACGCTGACCAGCGGAGCTTCGGTCATGATCGAGTCTCCGGGTTACTGAGGACGGATTGCATGGTCTTTAGGATCGCTTGGCAATTGCGTTCGGGGCGATGATCCTGATCCACCCGGCGATATCCCGCTTCACCAAAAGCGTCTGCCTTGCTTGGATGGTGGTGCAAATCGGCCAGAGCATCCGCAAATGCGGGGATATCGAGATACGGAACCGATTGACCCGCGTCATCACGTACGAAGTCGGGGGCACCGCCCGATTTTTCAAAGCAAATGATAGGTAATTTATGCGCAGCAGCCTCGAGCATAACGAGTGGGCACGGGTCTTCGCGTGACGTGAGTGCAAAAAAGTCAGCGGCATCAAAGTACTGTTTCGCATTAGAAACTTCACCGAGAAAATGAACGCGTCTGCTGACGCCTAGCCGCCCAGCATCAAGCTTCATTTGGTCTACGGTTCGATCGCTTGCCTCACGTCCAATCCATACAAAGTGCATGTCGGGGCAACGATGTTGTGTCGCGGCCGCGATCATCGGGATAAACTCCGGTCCCTTCCGCCAACAATGGGTTCCTGCAGCGAGGCAGATCTTAGCTTCCTGATCAATGCCAAGCTGGCTACGGATGGTTTGGCGAATCGCTGCTCGTTCGCTGCGAGATTGGGTTGGGGTGGCGAAGTCACCGCAAAGCCATTCCGGTATCACGTCGATGCGGTTCTCGGTAATAGACAGTTCTGTGACTAATGCGTTCTTTACCGCGGTCGAAGCGGCAACAATGACTGCTGCTTGAGCCAGGGTGGGGGCAATGTCGGCAACTCGATCGTATTCTCTTAAAACCGACTCAAGTTCGTGGACGTGGATAACCGTCGGACGTGGTGTGGGGAAGGCATTTTGTACTCTTTGAAGTAGCGGGATCGAGGCGACCGTATTCGCATAAATTAAATCAGGTAGCGGTGCTCGGTTCACCCATTTTGCTAATCGCGATTGGTTCAACGCATCGCCAAGTTGCATGCGTCGGGCTACTCGGCCGACGAAACTCGAATCCGCATTTTCGATGTTTACCCGTGTGTCGCAGAGGGTTTCGAATTCATCGAGCAACGGACCGGCGTTGCCAAGCAAGCAGCGAACGCGGGCATGATTGTTGCTGACAAGCCAACGCAAGTAGTCCCATAGCAGAATCGGGGCGCCGGTCCGACTGGCTTCATGGCCAATGGCAAGGATGTTCACCGGAGCTGCAGTCATTGGGATGCTAATGTGTTGAGATCAGTGAGGAATCGAGAGGCAAGATGAATTTTTAATTTATAAATCGCGTTGTTTCACTGCATGGGGATACGCTACCGAGCAACATGTCGCCCCATCGTGGGCAATCGAAGCTTCTGCTTGAGTGATCGGATATGGTCCCGCAGCGTAGTCTTGCTTGCTGCGTGGCAAGAGTGGGGGAGCACTGTTTCGTAAAGACCTTTCTGTGACTGATGAATCACGAGGTCATGAGTTCTTGTTTCGGGCGAGAGAATTGCGACCGCAAGTCCGCCGTACATCGAACGTGGGGGAGCTGTGTCAAATCCATCAAAATGAAAGACACCCGAAATGAAATCAACTTCGACAAAGTGGACGTGCCGGCAATCATGCCACTGGGCCGCCAGGATGCCTTCCCGACACTCCGGGTGGAAACTGTCATGAAAGACGACATACATCGGACGGATAGGTTTGTATTGTAGAACCGCGTTGATATCGGAGCGTACACCCTCGAAAGTGTGGTCGCCGTCAATCAGGACAAATCCAAGAGGCTCGTCGCGACGCGAAATCTCGTCTAGCAGCGATGGCAACAGTTGTTTTGAATCGCCCGTCAGGAACTCTACATTGTCGAACTTGCTAGACAGTGTGTTTTTGCATTCAACCGAACTGTCGATGGAGTAAACTTTTTTTACGTGTGGGGAAATGACCTGCAAGCTGCCCCCTTTGTAGGTGCCAATTTCGATCGCAACCTCTGCTGCCGCTTTTTCAACCAGGGATGCGAACGCGTATTTTTCACTTCGTGTCATTTGCCAATGCAGCGGCAATTGATCAAAGATGAATGTGGGGTCATTTGGGGTGGAACGAAGCATATTGACTTCTTTTGTTAGTCAGGCACTTGGCGCCGAGAATACGTTGGGGTGATCCATGTTGGGGACGGTTATTTATTCGCCATGTGAAGCAGGAACCGCCGTATTCGTAATCGGATTCTATCGCGAATGCGTTGCGACGGCGCGGGTGTTGTAGGATCCGGCGACATCGCGCCGGCAAAATGTTTAGGTAGTCGCAGACGAAAATCAGGATCAAACTTTTCCAGAGTTTCGACGTAACGGTCCAGGTAGGGGCGCAGTAGAGCGTCGCGACCATAGGCTATTTCTGCGATCGTAACATCGGTGAAATGGATGAACACGACCGGTTCTCGGCCATTGATCCGCACGCGTCCATCAATGTTTTCTCGACGGTTTTCGTGCCAGTTCCACTCGGCGATGTTGTAGCCGCGATGTCGTGAAATGACGGTGTCTTCCCAGAGAATGGGAAGAAGATCTAAATACCTTTGATCGACGTACAATCCATTTGCAGCGTCCTTGTCCATTTTCCAGAGGCATGCCTCGGACCACCATTCCAGCACCGACTGTGCCTCGCATCCCGCTCCGACGAGACCGGCTTGGAACATCCCTTCGGTAAAGTTCTTTTGGAAATTGATTTCGTCAGTCGAAGGCCGTAACGCGCGATAGTGCGGAGTCAGTAGCATGCTTCGCTTGGTCATATCATCAAAAAGACACTGCGGATCTTCGAAGAACATCAGATCGGGGTCGCACCACAGGACTTTTTGAGCCCCTCGCTGCAGAGCGCGAAGCATTAGCTGTGATTTAAGTGCCCAGCGCAGCGAGTCCGTTTTCTCTGTAGCGGCGAACCGCTGGATCATCTGTTTCGCGGCGGGTGCCTCTTCGATTTGCTCGAGGGTCGAGCACCATGCGGGAAGTGTGTCACTGTCCTCAGCATCAACGACAAGGGCTGTAAAGTCGATGTTTTCATTCCACTGCATCAGCGATGAGTGCATCGCTTTGGCGTAGGCTAAAAAAGAATGCGTCACGATGGTGACAATTGCATGGTCTTTCATGCTAAGAATCTTCCGAGGCGGAGGTGGGGCGATCGTGCTGCTCCCGCTCGTGTGTCATTGGAAATTGGTCGCCTTGATAAGCCCAAATGTTGAGTCGTTGGTCCATCCCGTAGGATGCCTCTAGTTTTTGCAGCGGTCGTTCGGAAACGCTTTCGTTGACCAAGTGATAACGGAATCCTTGTTGTTCAAGCACGGAAAGGATCTTGCTGAGACGTTGCGGGACGTGCAGTAGTGAATGGTATTCGAGCCAGAGAGACTTAACGTTTCTTAGTTTCTCGTGGGCTTCGACAATGACATCCACCTCGGCGCCCTCGATGTCAATTTTCAAAAAGTCAACTTTACGATCTAAGAACGGGCTCAGTCGCAACGTCTTTACACTAACCGTTTCGCCTGACTGTTCTCGTTGCGAGTGGGCGAGGTGACCTGATTCGCTACCGGTGACACGGAACTCCAATTGGGTTTCACTGTTCCACAGTGCCGCGTTGTAAAGCTGGATGCGAGCCGATTGGTACGGTTGCATATTTTTTTGCAGAACCGCAAAAATTTGAGGGTCGGGCTCAAACGCGATTACATTGGCCTGGGGGAATTTCGACAGCCAGTACCTTGCCGCCATCCCGATATTGGCTCCGCAATCAATGATGACGGGAGATTCGTCGTTGCAAGGAAAGTCGTAGCACTTGTTTTGGAAGATCTGTTGATGTTCCCACAGAAAGGTGTAGGCGTCTGAGAAATGGAACGTCTCGCCACCAAGATTGGCAATTCCCGGGACGTCGGTTGGGATCTTCTCAAGTCGCTGGATTTCGATTTCGTCAGGGGTTGGCGTTGGCTTTCGCGCCCGGGTAGCAAGTCGTCGAATGTGATCCATTACCGCGGCGGGGATCGCCCAACGCGCCGTGGCGTGGGCGATCGACTTAAGCTGAGCCTTAGTGGATTCGCTCGTTTCGTTTACTTGGCTCATGCCGATTCCACTTGCTTCGAGTCGATGTCCCAATTCCCTTCGACGCGGAAAACCATATCACCAGGGTGCCAGGGATACTCTTCTCGTTGGTGTTGCCCCATGCTGACTTCGAAGGGGCAAATGTCGGTTAGTTGCTCCAGCAACGTATCGCTTCGTCGATCGTTGAGCCAAGTCGTCAATGTGTACTTGCCCATATACAAATTGAACTCGGCAATCTTGCATTTCAAATGATGCGTTCCTGGACTCCAAATCGGACGGCTGTGTTCGCCCAGCAGCCAGAAATGGCAAACGGGCCGGCCAGACTCATCGCAAACCTGAAATGAAAAGCGAAGTCCCTCGCAATGCGTTTGATTCTCGATTTCGAAAGTGAACGCGATCTCTTCCCCGCAAATGTGGATGCCGGGTTCCGTTGTCTCGACAGTAGCACGACGGATGTGGGGCGCCTGTTTTGGTGCGTCGACTTGATAAGGTCTGCCGATGCAGTCGGCTCCAAACACGGTTTCGCTATATTCGGCGATCGCATTGCGAGTTGTGCCGAAATACTCAATCTTGCCGGCGGACAAAACCGCTGTTTTGGATGTTAGGGTGGCAATGGCTTGCAAGTTGTGGCTGACAAACAGGATCGTACGTCCTTCGGAAGCAACGGACTTCATTTTGCCAAGGCATTTTTTTTGAAACGCGTGATCGCCTACGGCCAGGACTTCGTCGACGACAAGGATTTCAGGATCAAGGTGTGCTGCCACTGCGAAGGCAAGCCGGACATACATCCCGCTGCTGTAGCGTTTTACGGGAGTGTCGATGAAGTTTTCGACTTCAGCAAAGGCGACAATCTCGTCAAACTTTTTATCGATCTCCCGTCGGCTCATCCCCAAAATCGCACCGTTCAGGAAAATATTCTCGCGTCCTGAAAGCTCGGGATGGAATCCCGTGCCTACCTCCAGCAAGCTTGCGACGCGGCCGCGCAAGGTAACTCGCCCACGTGTGGGTTCGGTGATGCGGCTGAGGATCTTTAGCAGCGTGCTTTTGCCCGCGCCGTTGCGGCCAATGATTCCGACCACTTCGCCGGGGGCAACATCGAACGAGACGTCTCGCAACGCCCAGAACTCTTCCACTTCGTCGCCTTGGATGATTTGCCGACCGCGGGCAAGGTCAAGCGACATCCGTTGAAGTCGTTTTAGGTTTCGTGCAACCGTATCCCGAAACGTGGCGTACTGAGGCGATGTCGTTGTGCGGTGCCCCACCCAGTAAGACTTGCTCAGGCTCTCCACGCAAATGATTGATTCTGGCATTGGGCGATCACGGCAAGTCGCGATAGGAAAGCATGTTGTCTGTGGAGCAAATACGATAGGGAGCGAGTGTACTGTGGATGGGCTAAATAAGGTCCGCGAACCGCTTTTCCATGCGGCGAAATTGCCAGAGTCCAAACCATAGAAAAAACACAGTGACCAGCAAGCTAACGCCAAGACCAGGTAGGTACAGTTTGCTCTCGCCTAACAGGCACCAGCGAAACCCATCGATCACTCCTACGATGGGATTGAGCGAATAGATCAGTCGCCATTGCGGAGGGATGACGCTGCTGCTGAATCCAACGGGAGAAAGGTACAGGCCAAATTGGACAATAAATGGCACAATATACCGGAAATCGCGATATTTCACGTTCAGTGACGTGATCCACAAACTGGGGCCGAGGCTGGCAAAAAACGCAAGTAATGCAAATGCCGGCAATAACAGAATTTGCCAGCTGGGCGTGAATTGATACGCCAGCATCATGACAATCAGCACAGAAAAGCTGATCAGGAAGTCAAACATCGCGACGACAAGCGTTGCGACCGGCACAATCAGACGCGGAAAATAAACTTTGCTGATCAAGTGGGCGTTGTTGATCAGACTATTGGAGGCGTCACTCAGCGACGTCGAAAAAAACGTCCATGGCAGCAATCCGGCAAGCACCATCAATGCATAAGGGGCGTCGCCGTCACTGGGAAGCTTGGCCACACGACCGAAGATCACTGTCAAAATCAGCATCGTCAGCACTGGCCGCACCACAGCCCAGGCAAATCCAATCAGCGTTTGTTTGTAGCGAACGGAGATGTCTCGCCAGGCGAGAACTTGGAAAAGTTCGCGATATCGCCACAAATCACGCCAATAATTGCTCTCGGTTCGTCCTGCTTCGAGGATTAATTCGTATCTCGACAACGTCTACGGAACCAGATGCGGACTGATCTGCGTTAAAGAAAGCCTTTCCGATATGTCGCAATCGGCAGCAAGCCGTCTATTCTGTCTCGTGAGGGGGGGAAGTGGTCAGAGGCGGGCTCGAACCGCCGACACCGGCCTTTTCAGGGCCGTGCTCTACCAACTGAGCTATCTGACCGTTCAGAAAACGGCAATTCCGCTCACGAGAAAACGAATATTAATCCCTTTCGGCACTTTCTTGCAAGGGTATGATAAAAGTTCTCGCGAAACGTTTTACTGGTGGTTGCCATTCAATTCGTCTTCGTCGTTTATTCTGCCATGAAAGTGGTCTTTTCTTGAGAGGCTTCTATGTCGTTGTTTCAAACGAACTCGAACATCCAGAGGTTGGTTTACACTTCCCTCTTCATCGTGGGAGGTGTATTCGGTTGCTCGTATGCCTCAGCCTACACTTCGGAAGATCCGGTCGTGAAAAAGATGATCGACGGAGGGATTCGGAGCATTGAGAAAAATGTCAATGCGGACACGCATTATCCGTTGAATCTTTTTTATTCTGGCGGATCGGGTGAACATTCGTTAGCAGCGTATGCCTATATGAAGGCAACGCATGACCCCAACAGTGTGGTGGTGAAGCAAGGGCTGAAGTCGAGCCTAAGCTTCGTGCGAAGTTTGTCGGGGCGTGATCCGGGTGGACATTCAAAGACCGTTTATTCCGCCGCTGTGACGACGCTATTGCTAGCGGAGGTGGATTCAATTGCGTACCGGGATGAGTTGAAAACGCTGGAAAAGTATTTTCGCGGTGCGCAATTTCGCAATGGAGCATACGGTTATCGCGGTGATTCCGAGGGGGACGTGTCCCAGACGCAATACGCCATCCTGGCGCTTTGGACGCTCGATCGTGCGGGATTGGTGATTGATTATGCCGGTGTCGAGAAGACCATTCAGTGGTTGCTGCGAGTTCAAGATGTGAGCGGAGGTTGGCCGTATAAGGGGCAAGATCCTGGGAGCGGAGGCCGGATCAAGCAAAAAGATGTGTACTTATCGATGGCCTACGCAGGCGGCAGTGCGGTCTTGATTGCTGCCGATATTTTGAGGCTTTGGGGGGATGTTGCACAAGACGACACAGGGTTGCACGGGATGCCCAAAGCGGTATCTCTTTTCAAACAAGGTGCGGAAAATCTATCGGTCGTGCGTCCGACGATGCCTGTGGAACCGATCCTGTCTGCAATCGGAGAATGTGATGCTTATGTTGCCAAAAATGCGGCAAGTAAGGTGGATTGGCCTTACTACAACATCTACACGATTGAGCGCTATCAGAGTTTTCGAGAAATCGCATTGAAGCTAGAGAAAAAGCCCGGTGCGGCTTGGTATGACGCCGGAGTTAGCTATTTGAAGAGTACAGAAGTCAATGGCGCTGGGTGGGACGGGGTGAATAGTTACGTTACCAAGAGCACTGCATCTTCTTTTGCTATTTTGTTTTTGAGCCGAAGTACCCAGAAGGCGATTGAAAAGCTTAGTTCCGGAGCGACTCAGGGAGGCTGGGGGTTGCCCGATGATACGACAGCGATCAAGGTCGAAGGAACGCAAATCAAAGGCAGCGCTCCGGCAAATGAAGTTAACGATTTGCTTGATATGCTCAGTGACGATGAAGGCGGGGGGCTGGAGGGAAAATCGATTCCCGATGACCTGAAATTGGATCCTGATCCAAAGAAACGAAAGGCCCAAATCGACCGGCTCGAACGCTTGGTCCGCGGCAGTCGGTCGTGGCAAGCTCGTCGCGTTGCGGCTCGTTTGCTCGGCCAAAGTGATGAATTGCGAGTCGTGCCGACGCTGATCTTTGCTCTCAGCGATCCCGATCCGGCGGTTCCACGCTATGCTCGCGATGGGTTGCGATTCATCAGTCGACGCTTCGAAGGATTTGGAATGCCGGACAAGCCAAATAAGTCGGAGGTAACGAAGGCTCAGATGCAATGGCGAGAATGGTACCGAAAGTCGAACCCCAGCTACGTCTTTATTGATTACGATTTGTAAGACAATCGTCGTCTGTCGATTTGCGTGATTTTCTTGTTCTTTGCTTTTGTCGTGTAGGTAAACGATGTCGTCCGCCGCTGATCATTCTCCAGTACTATCCTCTTTGGAGGAAATGCGTGAGGAACGTCGTCTTGAACGTGAGAAACTCCGTACAAGCAAATTTGATCTTGTCACTTCGTTGTTCACCGCGTTGATCCTTTTTATCGGCACATTCGTGCTGATGTTGTTCATCGTTTGGTTGACCAGCCGAATGTCGTTTCCGCCTCAGGCCATCAAGCCGATTATCGAAAATCCCGCCGGACGTGGCGAAAATGCCGAAGGGTTCGAGCGTGATTTCGAGCCTCCCGGGGCCGAGGAAGTCGAAGAATTGATGGAGCCGACGCTGCAGGACACCATCGAAGCGGTG
This sequence comes from Novipirellula methanifontis, assembly GCF_052161655.1. Classification (GTDB taxonomy): domain Bacteria; phylum Planctomycetota; class Planctomycetia; order Pirellulales; family Pirellulaceae; genus Novipirellula. Next base: position 9,640,959 of record NZ_CP197418.1, on the reverse strand, counting down.
ACCGATGCGGTCAGCAACGTTGCCGCGACGCTCGACACGATGAATACGAACGCGACTGCGTCGACCACGGGGACGGGCAAAGGAGACAGTCGTCCGCCTGGGCCCGAGGGCGAGGGCGAGGATATTGTGCCGCGTTTCGAGCGTTGGCAACTCAATTTCACCGCCAAAGCACTTGGGGATTATGCCGCCCAGCTCGATTTTTACGAGATCGAACTCGGAGCCATCGGCGGTTCGATTCAGGGCGTTGACGTCGCCAACAATTTGGCCGGCAGCCCCAAATCACGGCGAATCGTGGATACAAAGAGCGAAAAACGACTTTATTTCATGTGGACCTCGCCAAGTCCGCTGATGCAGTTCGATCGTCAATTGCTGCAAAAGGCGGGCGTCCAGCTCGCGAATCGGCAAATGATGAAATTCATCCCAACCAACCTCGAAAACCAATTGGCCCAGATCGAACTCGAGTACTCGACTGCAAAGGGACATCCATCGGTGACTGAAATCGCCAAAACGATTTTTGAAAGCACTGCCGACGGCAATTCGTACAAGTTTCAAGTGATCGATCAACGCTACCGAAAATCACGTAAATAGTTAATTCGCCAGGGGAATTCGATGATTGCAAGCTCTGCAGAGGCCGTCGCGTCCAGGCAATCGTCTGTCACATCTCGGTGGGGAAAAGCCGAGAGCAAAGGGATGCGAACGACTTGGTTTGATTCCATCTCGTCCCTGCTGTTTGCCTTGTTGGTGTTGGTGGCAACCTCCGTTAGCGTGTTGTTTCTGCTCTGGATACTTAGTGCTGAGTCGCAAGAACGAAAGACATCGGTACCACCAGCACGCTGGGTCGCCGCGGGAAGCGAGTCGAGTGCAGATTCCGAGTTTCTTGTGCCGGTTGAAGACGAGGTTGCTGGGATCGAGGAGTTGCCCGTCGAAAAATCACTCGAGCAAATCTCTCAGTCCGCGGCCCAAGTGGCTGCGTTATCGAGTTCGGCCTCGGATCTCGATGGTGCCCACACCGGACAAGGCGAGGACGGTCGCACCGCAGGGCCCGGCGTAGATTCAAGCCTGCTCGTTCCTCCTGCCCAGCGTTGGCAACTGGTTTTTACCGCACGCGATATTGCCGATTACGCGGTTCAGCTTGACCAATTCGGCATTGAACTTGGTGTGATTGGCGGAGGCCAGTCGGGAGTGGATTATGCGTATGCATTCTCCAGTCCGAGTGGGCCTGAGCGTCGACATTTGGCAGAGAGCGCCGCGGAAAAACGAATCTATTTTCGCTATACCGCCGCAAGTCCGCTAATCCAGTGGGATCGCCAGCTGATCCACCAAGCAGGAATCGATCTTGGCGACGGGCGGGTGGAAATGATGTTCGTTCCTGCCGAGCTGGAGCGTCAATTGTTGGCGATCGAGTTGGCGTCTGCGAACAGCAATGGGCGTGAATCATTGGAAAGTGTTCAGCGGACGGTGTTTTCGCTCGCTCGATCAGGTGGCGAATTGGTTTGGCAAGTCGTCTCGCAGCGGTATCGTTCAGCCGAGTGAGCGGTGCGGTCGATGTTCGCATTTCCTTGGCCGCAGGCAACGCCGTGAACGATTTTCCAGTAGCTACCTTTTCCTAGTAGCTACCTTCGCCAGAAGGTGGTGATTTGCATTGGACGCCATCAATCCACGCTTTGGCGAGCGTAGCTACGAAACGCAAATGCTGTAATTTCCAGCCTAGAAATCGTTCACGGCGTTGGGTTGCGGGGGGATTGCAGTGCATCCGAAGCGTGTCCGCGAAGCAAAGCGGACGGGGAAAACGCGTTTTGCGCGGCTATGAGGGGCGGTTGTCAATTTTTCGCTCTGTTTTGCTTAATGCAATCGCGCCAAAAATCGGCGGATTCGTTAGGATAAAGCTGGAATTGCCATCCCTTTTGAGTGAACCTCTATGGGAACAGCTGCTTTTACCCTTTTCTTTGATCCACCGAAGGACGAGATCCTCGATGCTTTTCGCTGAAATATCTATCTTCGACATCATCTCGCAAGCGACCTACGGCGCCCTGGCGGGGGCAGCTTTGTGGGGACTCTATAGCGCGACAGTCGTCTGGGCACGAGTCAACCAAAAACGTTTCAAAAGCGAAGACGAACAAGATGTCTTCATGGATGATGTTGAACAAATGCTCAACGTCGGAGATTTCGAGGGAATCGCGGAATATAGCGACGGCGATAATCGTGCGATTCCTCAGATCATCGAAATGGCGATGCACCATCGCGAGCTCGGTTACAAGCGTGCACGGCAATTTGTTTTGGACCGCTTCCAACGCGACGTGATGAGCGATCTCGAGTATCGCCTTTCCTGGGTCAGCACGGTGATCAAATCGGCTCCGATGATCGGGCTGTTCGGTACCGTTTTCGGAATGATGGGAGCGTTTAAGACGCTGGCCACCTCCGAATCGGTCGAACCTTCGTTGTTGGCCGGGGACATTAACGTGGCACTGCGAACCACCGCGTGTGGTTTGGCGATCGCGATCCCGCTCATGATTCTTGTCGCAAACGTGAATATTAAAATTGCCAAGATGGAAGACCTTGTCGGTTCCGGATTGGCTCGATTTATGACTCAATACAAAGAGGCGCTCGCCAAATGGCCAAGCGGTGGGCCTGCCTCGCCCTCTGCCTCAGCGGCAGAGCCAGTGGAAACAGTGATGCAATCGCCCCCCCGTTAGCCATGCTATTTGGGGCAAATGACTTGTCTGGAGTTGGTCGCGAGCTTGATGGCTCGCGGCAGCGATCGCGGGCATGGAGTTGCAGTGGCTTCGGTGGCGAGTGATCTCTGCCGACGAAACGTTCCTTTTGCACGCGGTGTTCACTTTTAGGATCAATCGATCATGAGTGCAGATACAGTACACGAAGATCTTCTCGAGGAAGAAGATGATGTCGCAATGCCGCGCAAGAAGCGTGACGATGAAGAGATGGACATCACGCCGATGATCGACATCACGTTCTTGCTGCTGATTTTCTTTGTGGTCGCTTCCAAGATGGACCCCACAAAAATCGGTACGATTCCAGAGGCGGATAACGGTTTGGCTGTGTCGGCTGACGATTCAGCGATCATTTTTATCGATCCCGGAGCGGGTGACGAAGTGATCTTGAAGAGGCGTGACGGCAGCGAGTTCAGTCGAGACGAAGCGACTCAGTCGACCGAGATCATTGAATACATTACCTCGGAACTCGAAAAGTCGATCGGAAAAAACAAGAATCAAGTCATGTTGCTTGGCGATGCTAACGTAAAAGTGGGCAAGGTGACTCAGATTCAGCAGGTTATTGGCGACGCGTTCGAGGACATCGAATCGACTTACATCGCGGTCAAAGAGGAGTAGGCACATGTCGGGATCCATTAACGCAGCGTTGCCCGCAAGTAAGGGATACCATGCGTCGCTGTTTAATCGCGGTGACGATTTGGATATGACCCCGATGGTGGACGTGACGTTTTTGCTTTTGATTTTCTTTATGGTGACCGCTTCCTTCGGATTACAACGTGCGATCGAAATGCAGCGGAGCCCCAGTGAATTGTCGAGTCCCGTCCCGGTCACGCCCGTTGATGCGTTGCCGATGATTGAGCTTCGTATTCACGAGCAGGGTGATTTCGCAGTCACCGCGACGGATTGGTCGCTCGATGTGGTTGGGAAGCAGCAGCTTGTGTCGACGCTGCGACGTGCCGTCGGCGATGCGTCCGCAGGCTTTCAGCTTGATGTACAGGTGCACGAGAAAGCGAAGTTGCAATCGCTGGTGAGCGGATTGGATGCGGCCAGCATTGTCGGTTTGACGAATTTGACAGTCCATCAAGTGGAAGAGTTCTAGAGTCGCTATGGCAATTCCCGTTACATGTTCACAATGCCACGCTCAGCACAATGTCCACGAACGTTTTGCCGGAGGGCACGTGCGTTGTCCCGATTGCGATGCGCAGGTGGATGTCCCTGCACAGAACGAAGTCCAACAAGTCGATGACCTCGAACCGATTGTCGAGGTGCAGTCAATTGACGACGAGTTTGGCGATGACGACTTTGCCAGCATCGGCGATGCCGAAGCAATTGACGCGGATTCGTCATCTTCGAGCGATTTCAATTCTCCCAGACCTGGTTTGTCCACCGCGGTCGCGACTGCGGCAGTGGCTGCGACGCAGTCCGCCGTAGATTCCGTGTCGGAGGACGATGACGACGACGAAGTGCCCAAGCGTCAGCCTCGCCAAGATGATGAATTGGACATGACGCCGATGGTCGACGTGACCTTTTTGTTGTTGATCTTCTTCATGGTCACGGCATCGTTCAGTCTGCAGAAATCGATCGAGATGCCTCGCCAACAAACCGATGCGCCTAGTAGCAACCCGGATCCTGAAGAGACCGAAGAACTCGATTCGGTAGAAGTCCAGATCGATGATCGCGGCTCGTTTTTGGTGATGGCTGCGGATTGGGAGAGAGAAACACCCGGCAAGCAAAATCTGATTTCAGCGCTCAAAGAAGCGGTGCCCGGCGGCAGTGACGCCATGAAATTAGTTATCAAAGTTCACGAGATGGCAAAGCTACAAGCTCTCGTCGATGCCATGGATGCCGGAACGATTGCCGGGTATACCGAACTGCAAGTCACTCAGGTCGAAGAATTTGACTAGGATCGTTGTCGAAATTTGCTGGGGTGAACAGCTGAGTTAGGGGCGTCGTAGTGCATCAGAGATGTGATGACGGTTTCACGGCATCACCTGCTAATTGATTGAGTCTTATCACAGAATTAAAATAGTCGTTAAACATGCTTGCAAATGAACTGATCGATCGGCTAGAACGCGGTGGATTGCTCGACCAGGAAATCATCGAGGCGCTCCGTGAGCAATTGGAGCAGGGGACTCGAGTCACGCCCGAAGCGGTTGCGAAGCTGCTGGTCGACAACGGACAATTGACGCGATTTCAGGCCACCAAGTTAATTGGGGAACTTCGCTCGGACGAGTATTCACAACCCGGTGAAGAAGTCGCCGAGGTTGCGGTCATGGACGATCTCGCGATCTTGCCCGAAGAAGAGGGCGAAGAAGTGTTCGAGGTCGGCATCGACGACGATGGGACAGGGGACTTTGTTGCCGAAGCGGTGCCGGTGGAAGCCGTTGCCGTCGAAGCGGTTCCCGTCACAGAGAACGGACAAGGCAACGGTGCCGCTGCTTCGCGTCCTACGCGAGCACGTCCTAAACCTAAAGAGCAAAAGTCGGTTTGGGACTCGTTCAAAGTCTACGGGTTCGCAGGCATCATCGTCCTGTTGCTGTTGTCGGGCTATGGTCTGTTCTACATGTTGACTCGGCAAAGTGCTGATGAATTTATCGCAAATGCCAACAAGCTTTACGATCAACAGCAATACACTCCGGCACAAGATTCCTACATCAGCTTTCTCGATTCTTTTGGTGAAAACCATCAGTACTCGTCGATTTCACGCGTGCGAATTGTGATGTGCAAGTTTTATCGGGCAAAGGAGATGACCGATCCAACGGAAGCACTGGAACTGCTAAAGAAAGAATTGCCGACGATTGAAAACGAACAGGGGCTCAACGAAGAACGCACTAACTTGGCGGCGTTATTGGTGGATGTTGCCTACGAAATTGGTCGCGTGGCGAACAAAGAAAAAGACACCGCCGAGAAAGAGAAGTTGCTCGGCAAGTTAGACGAACAGCTCGTGTTGACGGAAAATCCAAACTACCTGAGTTCCGCCATGAAAACGACGTTGGGCGGAAAGTTGCAGGAAATTGCAGAGATGCGGCAACGCGTGCGTCGCGAGATCAATCGCAATGTGCGGTTGGACGAATCGGTCGTTGCGATGGAAGGATTCTTGAAAGAAAAGAAGACCAAAGAGGCCTATGACGTTCGCACCCAGTTGCTGCGTGAGTTTCCTGAGCTTCATGATAACGATCGGCTGATGGCGTTAATCGTGAGCGCCAGCGACATTCAAAAAACGTTGGTGAAACCAGCGAGCGATGTGCCAAAATTGGCTGATTTGAAAGAGAGTAGTGGAAACGATCGTTCCATCGTGCTAACGGCGATGGAAGGACGCAAAGCGGTCGATTTGGTTGGCGAAATCTTGTATCTGCGTGCGGGCGGATCGATGTTGGCATTTGCTGGAGATACCGGCGGGTTGTTATGGCGTAAGTTCGTTGGCTACGGACAGGATCATTTGCCAGTGCGACTGGATGATGGTTCCGGTGTCTTGCTGAGTGAATCGGCAAAACTCGAAGTACAGCGATGTGATGGTAAAGATGGCATTCTGCGATGGCGCAGTGTGATTGACGAGTTCTTTAGCGAGCCAGTTACTGTTTCGGATGCGGTGTACGTGGCGACGGAATCAGGCCGACTCGCATCGCTCGATGCAGACTCGGGTGAGGCCAATTGGGTGGATCAGATTCCTCAGCCACTCGAAGTGGGCCCAGGGATCGATAAGCGAGCGAAGGTGGCTTATATCCCAGGCAACCACAGCAATCTCTATGTGCTAAATAGTCGCGACGGTTCGTGTTACGAAACGTTCTACATTGGTCACGCCGAAGGCACGATATCCGTTCCACCGGTGGCGTTATTGGGGCATGTTTTCGTGCTTGAGAACGCCGGTACGAATTACACGCGCGTACATATTTTGAAGGTGAATGACCAAGGCCAAGAACTAAAAGTCGCCCAGCCTTCGATCCGCCTCGATGGGAATGTGAAAGTCAAGCCGATCATCCAGGATCGTAAGTTGATTGTGTTGACCGACCTTGGGCAAGTCTCGGTGCTCGAAGTCGAGCCGACGGCGAAACGCGAGCAAGTCAGCGAAGTCGCAACGCAAGTGGCCTCATATGATGTGCCAACCTCGACTCAGATGGCCGTAGGCCGATCACAGATGTGGATCACCGGAACGCGAATTGGCCGCTATGAGTTGCAAATTAACACCGGGCGTGTCGTCCAGGACTGGTTCAAAAATGAAGCGGATCGGTTCATCGGTCAACCGTTTACGAGTGAAAACACATTGGTACACGCGAGGATTTTGCGTGGAACTTCGGCAATCCGAGTGACCGCAGCGGATGCGAAAACCGGTGACGAAATTTGGCGAACCGATGTCGGCGTTCCAATCGCAATGATTGTGCCGATTGTGGGTGGCGGGGGGTACCATGCGGTGACAACCCAAGGTGCCTTGTTCGAACTCGATCGCGATGCTTTGGCGAGTGGCTCGACTGCGAATCCGATCGAAAACCCCGGCGGATCAGGGATTGCAATGCGTTTCGAAAACCCAATCAAAATCGACGAGACTCGGAGTTTGATGCTCAATCAAGCCACGTTGCAAGATATCGTTGTTTACGATCCTACTCGCCGTCAAGAAAAATTGCGGAAACTGCAATTGGCATCATCCGGCAAAGCAAGCGGAGGCGTGTTGGTCGCGGGTGGTGGTTTGTTTGTGCCGACCGCATCGGGCCGCGCCGTTTTGATGAATTGGCAAACCGGGCAAATGTTGGGGAGCCCATTCCAGCCTGCGAGTGCACCCGAGGGCTCGGTGACGTGGTCAATGCCGGTTGCGATGCCAGACGACCCGGACCAGGTCGTGATTGCGGATAGTCGCAAACAGCTCTATCGATTGCGGGTCGGAGAGCAAATGCGTGAACTTGCCAAGAAATCGTTGGAAGCACCTTTTTTAGGTCCTACCGCGGCGGTCGGAAGCAATTTGATTGCGTCGGTTGCTGGTCCTGCTGCCGATTTCGTCGTCGGACATGATTTAAACAGTCTCGACGAGAAATTCAAAGTGCTGATGGATGGTCGACTCAATTGGGGGCCAGTCGCGGCAGGCGACTATTGTGTGCTACGAACCGATGATTCGGTGCTGCGTGCCTTTGATGCCGAAGGGAAACAAAAATTCGAGTTGCCGGTTCCTGAAGGAGAGGTCGTCGGTGCCCCGGTGCTTATTGGCGAGGTGATGTTGGTCGCTGGCAAGGATGGTTGGATGGTGACGTTTGATCCCACGTCGGGTGAATTGCTTGGGCAAAGCGATCTTGGCCAACCTATTTTCGCGCCACCGCTTGGCATTGGTACGAAGTTGTTAGTACCGGGTGCCGAAGGCGTTGTTTACATCACTGATGTTCCATCGAAAAATTAAGAGGCTCCAGATGAACATCAAAATACAAAAAATTCTATGGCTCGCAATGTTGCTGGTGGTTGCCACCTGGGTGACACCGGTCTCAGCACAAATTGTGAACTACGCGGAATCGGGAGTGCCCGATCGTGTCGGTTTAGAATTGTTGCAAGAGGAACCTCATGACATCATCTTCTTGACCGAAGAATCTGGTGGCGGTTGGGTGAAGGTTCGGCTGCTTGACTTTCCCGGGCGGAAAATCCCTGACAATCCCAAAGGGACACTTCAGTTCGAAATCATTGGAATCGAGGTGAAAAAATTTGTCACCGATTGGAAGAACATCGAGAAGATCGATCTCTGGGAAATTCGGCTCGAACGTGAAACGGCCGAGATGATCGCGGCCGAGGATTTCCAGGGAGCCTATCCCTTTTTGTCGGTGCTGATTCGCGACTATCCCAATCGTCCGGGGCTTCGCAAAATGCGAAGTGAATTTTTGTGGAAGGATGCGATCAAACGGGCCAAATCAGGTGAATTCGAAGCGACGCTGGCGATGCTTGAAGAGCTGTGGCGCTATGCACCTGAGTTCCAGCCTAAAACGGTGCTGGGAGCTCTCAGTGGAATCACGGACAAGTTGATGTTGAAACTTGTCAAGGAAGGGAAGCTTGAGCTTGCTCAGCAGATGCTCGCCCGTTTGGAGAAAGACTATGGCGAGGGACGCTTAGCATCGATTTCCAAGTGGAATAAGCTTTTCTTGCAACTCGCTCAGAAGAAACAAACCGAAGCGATTGCCGCGCTCGAGGCAAAGGACTATCGCAGTGCTCGCGCATTGTCACGCGAAAGCGTTGCTGTTCGACCTGATATCGATGGCGGTCTAGAGCTAATTCGCAAAGTCAATTCGATCTATCCGTTAGTACGCGTTGGCGTTCTGCAGACAGCAACGGTTTTGGATCCGACTCGTATTGATAATTGGGCGTCGCGTCGCGCCGGTCGCTTGGTCTATCGCACCCTGTTCGAAATGAAGGGAGCGGGGCCTGAGGGAGGCGAGTACGACTTTGTCTTTGGCGAAACCGAGACGACACCCTATCGGACCCAATTTGATCTGGTGTTGGAAACGGAGAAATTGAAGCCACCGCTGAGTGAAATTCAAGGTTTCACCATCGCAGATAAAATCGCCGAGCGTGCTACTCGCAATACACCCGAGTATTTTTCGCCTTGGGCTGCTGCCGTGACGGCCATTGGGATGGATGGCCCCAAGCGAGTCGAGTGCACGCTGCGTCGACCGCATGTGTTGCCATCGTGTCTGCTACAGATTCCCATTGATGGAAGTTGGTTTGGGGGACAAAAAGGGGCACCCACAGGCGCTTACAAGCGAGACGCCGAGAGCGATGACACGGTTCGTTATATCCTCGCCGCCGAACCTGAAACTCCCGAACAGCTTCGTGAAGTTGTCGAAATACGCCAAGCATCGGCAAGTGACGGGGTGAGTTTGCTGTTGCAAGGTGAGCTCGATGTGCTGGATCAATTGTTTCCTGCGGATGCCGTTCGCTTGAGCAAAAGTCGTGATATCCGAGTCAAGAATTATCCGCTGCCGACGGTGCACATGTTGGTGCCCTGTTCGGACCATGCGTTTTTAGCCGAACGGACGTTTCGACGTGCTTTGGTTTATGGGATCAACCGCGAAGATATTCTCAATGGCGAGCTGCTCGAGGGACTTGAGGTGCCAGGATGCCAAGTCGTTTCGGGGCCGTTTCCTGCGGGAATCGAAATGGATGATCCATTGGGATATGCCTACGACAAAAGCATTGGTGCTCGCCGCTATGAGCCTCGATTGGCCAAGTTGTTGATGACCCTGAATGCCAATCAAATGAAGGCGATTGCGGATCGTAAGAAAGAAGTCGTGCCGGAGATGAAGCCCATTCGCTTGGCGTTTCCTGCGGACAATTTGTCACGTGTCGCTTGCGAGGCGATTATGAGCCAGTGGCAATTGTTAGATTTAAAAATTGAATTGGTCGAGCTTCCCGTCGGACGCACATTCCCTGACCCCGGAACCGCCGACATCGTGTATGTCTCTGCGGCAATTTGGGAGCCGATTATTGACGCGCGTCGCTTGTTGGGACCCGAGGGGCTTGCGGCGAGTTCCGACCAATTAGTGGGCTTAGGGCTTCGTCGAATCGAAGAGGCCAGAGATTGGAAAATGGTACGTGATGGCTTGCTTGATTTACACGCAATTGCCCATCACGAACTACCAGTGTTACCACTTTGGCAAATGGTCGATTCGTACGCCTATCGACGAGAATTGATTGGAGTCGGAAACGATATCGTCTCGCTCTATCAGAACGCGGATAAATGGCAATTGAATCAGTGAGTCGCAGCGTACTTCAGCCCAGGAGTCGTGGTGTTTTTGGATTTCTCGATATGACAATCTTCGGTAGGAACCTGTTTTTTTGCGTTGCGGCCTCGCTGTGTCTGGTGATGCAACTCGGTTGCTCCGAAGATTCGCTGGACACCGCTGCGCAACCATCGGTCGCCTTAACCGCAGCGGAAGTGGCGTCTTCGGCAAGTCCGGTAAAAACGACGGATCCTGCGGTTGCAAATCCTGCAACGTCCGAATCAACAACAGCGTCAACTGAAGAGATCGAGGACGAGCCCGAAGTCGAGCCGTGGGATTATTCGCCATACAAGGTGTTGGTATGGGTCGTCTCGGACGAGCCACGCGTGAACGCGGCGACGGTTCGTGGTCCCCTACAGCAGTTTCTCGATCGTGATTTCGCAGCAATTTGGCAAATGGATGTTGCGGATGCTCCACCTGCGGTAACGAACGCGGCAAACCGAAATCTTAGCGAGATGAGCTATGAATCCATTACCGCATCGGATCCTGTGATCGCAGTAAAACGTGATCACGTGGATGCCGTTCGGCTGAGAATTGCCGCTAACGTCGGAGAGATCATCAAGGACGTTTACGCAACACAAGGTCGTATCGATGAGGTCATGCGGCGTGCCGCAGAGATCGGGAATGAGTCGATCGATGGTGTCAGCGATAAGCTTCGTGTCGTGGACGGCGATGCGATCGCAGTTAGCAAAAAGTGGGAGGATCCGGCGACGGAGGCCATCATGGTTTCACGCGGAATGGCGTTGCTGCTTGATAATCCCGAGGCCAAGATTATCCCGATTCCGCTGAGTGGGTTGGTAATCGAAGCGATAGATTCGTATGACAAAATCTTTGTTGTTCGTGTCGAGAAAAACGTCTCGCCGAACACGGTCAGCGTGGTCGAGTTGGATACCCTGATGCGTCATTTCGGCTCGATGGCAACGCAGCAATTTGTACAATCCTCGGAAATGGCGGCAACCATTGGTCGTGTGATGATTGAAGCGTTTGCCCCAGTGGTTCGTATCGAAGATGCGGGACAGAAGAATGCGAAGGGATTGCTTCGCGCCGGTGGTTTGATTCTTGATGACAAGTCGCCCGCGATGATTCATGTCGGTGATGTACTCGAACCGATGACTCGCAAAAACGATCGCAATGGAAACCCGATCCAAATTGGGCCGATTGATTGGGCATATCTGCTTGTGACTGAGAAAGAAGATTCGTTGATGGATATGGATTTCCACGCGGGTCGTGCTGGAGGGCTTCAAGGACGTAGCAATAAGCGAACGTTTCGGATGGCGCTGCGGAGTCGTCCATTTGGTGACTCAACAATGTTGCGGTTGCACGCTCAGAAAGAGCCCGATTTTCCGCTGATTGGTTACGAGATTTATGACAAGAATCTCGAAACCGGTGACATGTCGTTTGTGGGGCGAACCGATTGGAACGGGCGTTTGGACGTCGAAGCTGCCGATTCTCCCCTGCATTTGTTGTATGTGAAAAACGGCGGAGCAATCTTGGCGCGGTTGCCGATCGTGCCAGGGTTACAAGCCAATGTGGTTGCCGACTTGAGCGGCGATGATATGCGGTTACAGGCCGAAGCCTATATTCGAGGTGTTCAAAATGCGATCATCGACCTTGTTGCCATTCGCGAACTGTTGGCCGCACGAGTCCGACTGCGGCTTCGCAAGGGTGAGATGGACGAAGCCAGAGAGTTGCTGCACTCGCTACGTGAACAGCCGACGCATGAGCGAATCGCGGACGACATGGACAAGAAGCTGACAGCATTTCTGAATCAACCCGGAGCGAAGAATCCGAATCAGCGACGCAAGATCGATGAGATGTTCACTCAGACTCAGGAATTATTGTCCAAGCAAATTAATCCCGAAAAGATCCGGGCACTCGAAGAGGACATGATCACCGCTCAGAAAAACGGGGGGCGATTGCCTGAGGAAAAGAAAGACGAAGATAAGGCTCAAGCCGTCGATACGACCAAGGTCATCGAAGAAGCTCCGTCGGAATAATTGCTGACGTAGCGGAACTCGCGCGAGAGTTTCGAGCAGTGCCGAAATTCACGAACCTCTTGATGACTCGGCGACCGGTGGTCCCATCACGGAATGTTCCGACGGGCCTTACTACCTCACCCTCCCAATAGCGACTGCCCCGCAGACCTACACCGCTGCTAAAAATCAGGACTCTTCTTTACCACGCCACGATGGGCGTTTTTTGCGAGCATTTGGATGGTGCTTCACGATCAAGTGTGGAGCATCGCGTCCTGAAAGTTTCTTGCCTTCGGGGCGATTGCTGCGCCGGACAAGCTTGGCCCGCAGCCGATTTTCTTTGTCGAAATATTCGTCGTCTATCTCGTACTCGACCCACATATACTCGTAGGGAAGTACTTCGCGGTCATAGGGACCGCGTGGGGGGGCACCTTCGATCGTGCCGTCGAAGACAGATCGATGAAAGAACACATCATCGCGAAAATCTTCCGCCTCGATGAACCCGAATTCGCCATCGGGGCTGACGAAACGAATGGTGCCGAGTCGTCGTTTTTGAATCCGATAGGGACGTTTAATTTCATCGTCGTCGTCGTGTCGCCCCATGCGATTGCATTCTCTCGGTACGGTGGTGATGAAGGGTAACGGCACCAATTGGTGCGTAAAGGATTCAATGGTTCAGGCCAACGGAGGCAACCAAGTGGACAATGTTACGGATTATCGTCGCAGTTGGAAGTCCATGACACAAAACAGGGTTCGACACGACACTTAGTTTAGTTCCGGATTTTTGGGGATGTCCGATATTCCGATCCATCGTGCCACCGATCGCGAGGTTGCACGGCGAATCAAGCGTGGCCACATTTCGTCCGCATTTTCAAAGACAACGTCGGCGGTTGCAGGAACGATGTGCCAAAGCCCTGCCTCTAATTCGGCGTTCAGCCGTTCGGTTTCCCAACCAAGGTGACCGATAATCAACCGGTAGGGGCCTGGTTGTTTGTTTACTAGCCCTTCAAGGTGCTGTTTCTGCGCCGCCACGTAGATTCCGTTTCCCGTTTCCGCCTCGGCGTATTCGCTCAACTGATGGATTGCCACGACAGGGCCTGACAGCGGGCCTCCGAAATGAACCATGCCCACCGGTGAATAGGGCGTCGGAGGGCTTGGTAATTCTGAACTCGATTGCCCTTTGCTGATTTCGGGTAGTCGGTTTTTAGATTCCCCTTCTCGCATTTCCTGTTCTGGACTATCAACATCTGTGTCCTGGGACTCCAAGGGTTCCCCAAGCATCGCCATCAAGGCTTGCGGGTTTGGATGCATGGGGCGGTTGAGCATGACCCCAATGACACTGTCCTGGTCATCGTGTACAAGCAAGCAAACCCCTCTGGTGAGAATGGGGTCTGTTGCTAGCGAGGAAGCAACCAGAAGATTTCCAGTTAGTGATTCCATCGTAAATTATCCCGAAGGTTGTTTGGGAAGTCTGTCATATTGGCAGTTTTCAATCAGTAGGCTAATGAAGGGCAAGCGGCGCGCCAAAGCCGTTTTCCAGCAGCAAAAGCCGTCATTTAACGACGAATTGATTGCGAAAACGCTGTTCTTTCTAGTTAAACCACCACAAATGTGATTTGGAGTATCGAATGTCGATCGAGAAAATGCGACGAACTTACACGCTCAGTGGACTCGATAAAAAAGACGTCGATCCGGACCCGATGGTTCAGTTCGATCTCTGGTTTAAGCAGGCGACTGATTCGCAGTTGCCGGAGTGGTTTGAGGTCAACGCCATGACACTGTCGACTGCGGACCCCCACGGAGCGGTGACCTCAAGAGTGGTGTTATTGAAACAGCTCAAAGAGGGTGAGTTCTATTTTTTCACCAATTACGACTCGATCAAGGGAAAACAGTTAGCGGCCAATCCCAAAGCCGCCCTTTGTTTCTTTTGGCCTCACTTGGAGCGGCAGATTCGCATCGAAGGAAGCGTACGCAGGGCAGCCCGCGAAGACGCCATTGCGTATTTTCAGAACCGTCCGCGAGAGAGCCAACTTGGGGCAATGGTCAGTCGCCAATCGAGCGAAGTAGCATCGCGGCGTGAACTAGAATCTCGAATGCAAGAATTGGTCGCCGAGTATGAGGGGCGTGAAATTCCTTGCCCTGAAAACTGGGGTGGTTATGCCTTGAAACCGACCACGATTGAATTTTGGCAAGGACGACCCAGTCGACTGCATGACCGAATCGTCTATCAGGAAAAACAGGGCGAGTGGAATATCGCGAGATTGTCGCCCTAGCCCGGATTATTCATAACTCGACGAATGGTAGCCGTTCATAAGCTTGGCAGTTTTGTCGTGGATCGCTCCGTCGATCCATCGTTCTGCGACCGGCCAATCCCGTGTCTTCAAGTTCCCGTGTCTTCAAGTTCGCAGTTGACGAAAAAGCATTTGATCGGTGGAGCGATCAAGGACTATCGCGTCAACGGTTGCAACGAATTGAGAGGTATCGCATGGTTGGAGTGTCGTCTCACTCGGATGCCTGGATTTCGATGGCTTGTCGGCTTTGGTGGTTGCTTTCCGCTCTGATGTCGTCGGACATTAATACCCGCTGAAAGAATAACATCAGCAGCGTGCACAAGTAGCGACGTCCCATGACTCGCATCCTCAAGTTGCTCGACCCCCAAGTTCTCCCTTCCCACTTGATCGGTATTTGCTTGATCTTGTACCCACTGATTAACGCGCTCAACGACATTTCCAGGGTGATGTTAAAGTGGCACGCGCGGTAGGGGCCGCAATGATCCACGACCGTTTTTCGATATGCCTTGAACGCGTTGGTTAGGTCGTTCATATCGGTCCAGAACATCCACTGGATCGCCTTGTTTACGATCCGGTTTACCACCAATTTGATTTTGGGGTAACGATGTACCGATGCTCCCGCGACAAAACGCGAGCCGAAAACACAGTCATATCCCTCTTGGATGGTGTTGTAGTAGAGCAGCACATCATCGGGATGGTCCGAGCGATCGGCCATGTAGATGACGACCACGTCGCCGCGAACAGACGCAAGGCCTGAGCGAATCGCGCGGCCAAAACCTCCTGGTGATTGCCGACGCAACAAACGCACGGTGGGCCACTTCTGCATCTGTTGCTGGACTTCGCGTTCGGTTTCGTCTTGACTGTTATCGTTAACGACAATCAATTCGGTATCAATGCCGTGCTCTGTAACGAGGAACGTCAGGAGTTCGTCGATACAAGGTCCGATGTTCTCTTGTTCGTTAAATGCGGGAATGACGATCGACAATGCAGGTAGGTCGCTCATGAGTCTCGGCAGGTTGCTGGGAATCGAAGAAAGTAGCGTTGGCCTGTTTTGCGATCGCCATCTTCGTCATCAATTACAGGAATGCTCAAGTGCGTTCGAGCCAATCGGGATTCTGTCGAGCGTGGTCTGCGATCTCGGTAAAGATTTGATCCGATGTGCGCGATGGCTGCCATTGCCAAGCATCTCGAGCAAGTTGAGAATCAAGAACCAACCAAGGCAAATCATAAGGGCGTTCCTCGTCCGTGGACGCCACGGCATGCTCTCCAAATTGTTCGTTACACCACTGAGTCACTTGCAGCAGCGAATTCGCTGATTCAATTCCTCCGCTGACATTTGCAATCACCGGTTTGCTATTGTCCGTTCCTGCCTGTATCTGTTTCTCGATAAGGTGGGCTACGTCCCTTGGGTGCAGGCAATCGCGAACTTGACGCCCCGTGCCGCCAAACCCGATGTAGCGGAGAGGGCGACGATGAATGTGAGAGTGAATCCAAAAACTAAATATGCCTTGATCGGCACGACCGAATTGCCCCGCGCCGGCAAGGATGCCACAGCGATTGATCCGTAATGGAAATTGGAATGTCTCGGAATATTCCCAAGCGATGGTCTCGGATGCCAACTTGGTTGCACCGTAAATCGAAACGGGAGGTGTCGTGCAAAAGGATTCAGAGATCCCTGCGGAGGTGATTCCGGGAATCGCTCGGGATTCTGGGGCGATCGCAAATGCATCCCCCTCGTCGATCAGTGCCAGCGATGCAAGCGGCCGTATCGAGTAGGTGCGACTCGTGCTTAGCAGGATCAAGCCACTGCGATGTTTTCGACAGTACTCGAGTAAGTTAATCGTACCGACGAGATTGTGGTCGAGTAGCTGTCGCGATGAGACATTGCCCGGCGTTCCCGCTAAAACGCTCGGCAGCGCAGCACAATCAATGACCCAGTCGACGGCGGGTAGGGCGTCTAAGTCGCTGCTGCACCGCAAATCGCCATGGATAAATCGAACACCCCTGGACTGGATATCGTGGCGGTTTTGCTCGCTTCCCGCGCGACAAAGGTTGTCAATGCCGGTGATTTGCAGATCAGGCTGGTTGCTGAGCAGCGTCTCAGCAATCCAACGTCCCACAAAGCCACAAGCACCAGTAATGAGAATTTTCAACAGAATACGATTGGACAGAGGTGAATTCGTGGTTGAATCAAACGACTATCTTAACCACCCCAGTTTCAAAATGCGACGCAATGACAACTCTGCGATAGCGTAAAAGGGATCAAGCCTTACAACCGCATGTCGGAAAACTCAGCTACAGCATGTCGGTGGGGTCGATGTCGACGACGTATTGGACGTCGTCCTTCTCTGGAATCGTGAACGAGTCGGTAGCGCGGCGAATTGTTTCGCCTAGCTGGGCACTGTCGGTGGATTGAAGCAGTAAATGAAATCGATACTTGCCGCGTAATTTCGGAATCGGAGGCGGGGCAGGGCCCAGGATTCGGACTTCGGATCCAAGAGCTTGCCTGGCAGCTTCGAGTCGTCCCAGCAGCGAATCGGCGACCGCTTCGGTGACATCCTCGACTACGCCGCGGATGATAATGCGAGCGACCGAGCCGAGCGGCGGATAATTAAATTTGCGGCGATTGACCATCTCGTCCGTCGCGAATTGATGGTAATCGTGTCGTGATGCTGCTTGGATCGCCGGATGCTCGGGCGAGAAAGTCTGCACGATCACTCGGCCGCCGCGATCACCGCGGCCGGTTCGACCTGCCACTTGGGTGACCAATTGAAACGTTCGTTCGGCCGCACGGAAATCAGGAAAGTGCAACGCGCTGTCGGCATTGATCACGCCAACCAACAACACATTCGGAAAATCGAGTCCTTTGGCAATCATTTGGGTTCCCAGCAGGATGTTGACCTCGCCACTGCGGAATGCCGACAGCACACGTTGATGGCTGCCGGGGCGTTTCATCGTATCGCTATCCATGCGAGCAATGCAGGCATCCGGAAAACGTGCTTTGACTTCGACTTCTAAACGCTGTGTTCCCAATCCGCCGTAGCGAATGCCGTCGAACCGGCACGCGGGACACCAGGGCGGCGTGGCTATCGTGTAATCGCAATAGTGGCAGCACGCCTTTCCGCCGTCACGATGATGCGTCAACGGCATATCGCAATCAGGGCACGCCACAACGTGACCACACGATGGGCACTGAATCGTGGTGGCAAAGCCGCGCCGATTCAGCAGCAGGATGACTTGTCCTTTTTCTTTTAACGTTTCTTGAACGGCAAGGTGCAGAGGACGACTGATTGCACCGCGAGTTCGATCGTCGCGAATTCGCAGGTCAACCAGTTCCACACTCGGCATCGGGCGCTGGTTGATTCGCTCGTTCATCGGAATCAATTCCGCATGCCCGGTTGAGGTGGCGTGCCACGTTTCCATTGACGGCGTCGCGCTGCCTAAGATTAGCGGAATACCAAGCGACATCGCTCGCGCGTGTGCCACTTTGCGAGCGTGATAGCGTGGTTGTTCATTTTGTTTAAACGAGGCGTCGTGCTCTTCGTCCATCACGATCAGCCCGAGTCGAGGCATCGGCGCAAACACGGCGCTGCGGGGGCCCACCACGACTTGCACTTCACCGCGGCGAATCCGCTGCCATTGGAAATGCCGTTCGGACGGAGTCATTTGGCTGTGCAGCACCGCGACCGATTCGAATCGACGTTCGAATCGACCTCGCGTCTGCGGCGTTAGGCTGATCTCGGGAACCATCACGATCGCGCCACGACCGGCACGCACGATTTGCTCAATGGCCTTGATATAAACTTCGGTCTTACCACTGCCTGTCACGCCGTGCAAAAGAAGCGTTTTTCCCGTGCCTGATTCAATCGCGGCGCTAATTCGTTCCAGAGCGGATGTTTGCTCTTCACTGGGGATATGCGTCTGCTGGCTTTCACCATCGCTCTTCTGCCAGCGCATCGGCGTTGTTGCAGTCATTTCACGCTGCATCGAAACGTCGATATATCCTTTGGTTTGCAATCCGCTAACGGGGCCACGTGTGCACTTGGCATGCACCATCAATTCGGATGCCGTCATTGGTCGACCGGCAGCGATCAGGAACCGAAAGGCGGCCTGCTGTTTTTTGGGCAGCAACTCGATTGATTTCTCGTCGCTGCGATCCGGGTTGGGGGACAAGTAGGCTCGCTCGCGAGTTCCCGCATTCGAACGCACGCTCGATGGGATCAGCGTGTCAAAGACTTGCCCCGTGGGCGCTTGGTAGTAGTGGCTGATCCATAAGACCAAACGCACGAGTGCCGCGTCACACAAGGGTTCATCGTCGAGCACCTCCACGATTTCTCGCAGCGACCCACGTCGTCCCTGAAAACCAATCCGCGTTTCGATGCACCACCCCATCATCGGATGACGACGCTTACCGAGTGGGACACGCACTCGCATTCCGGGCTTCAAGTGTTCGCGTTCCGTCTCCGGGATTTGGTAATCATAGGGGCCGTAGGGGGCTTCGCTAAAGACAATACGCCCCACCGCAATGTCGTCCTCGACGGTCAATTCCCAAGGCGGTGGTTCCGTCTCGAACAGTTCGGCCTGCTGAACCTTCGGGCCCGTGTCTTTTTTGGCTGCATTCTTTTCCGAATCGTCGCCAAATATCGAAGAGTCGATTGCCAAGTCGGCGGATAGATCAAACGCTTCGGACTTGGTTTCCTCGCGTGTCTTCGCCTCATTCGCCGAATCGGATAGCGGGGCGGAAATTGGGTCTTGCTGTACCGGGGGTTCTTGCTGTATCGGGGCAGATGGCTCGCCGGCGCCGCTGCGATTGTCGATCGCATTCCGATTGGCGTCAGCATCGTGACGCGAAGGAGGACGAGAATCGGAATTGGACATGGTCGGGGGGCCGACGATTGGCGGAACGGGATCGGATGGTAGTGAAGTTAGCATAGTGTATGTTGGATGAAATGAAGATAAGGGAGTGATCGCCAAGTTCCGCCACAACCAGCGTGAACCGCAACAAACACGAACCACTTGGTTCCTTTATTTTCGACGATTGCCGGACAAGTCTGGTCAATGCTGCCTCCGCAATTTGGCAGTGCGGAGGAAAAGGGTTACTTTTGGCAACTAATAAAGAATCGCGATTGATGAGAATTGGATTGTTCGGCGGATCGTTTGACCCCATTCATGTGGGGCATTTGTGGATCGCCGAAGCGGCGCGAGAAACGCTGACGCTCGACCAAGTGCGTTGGATCCCCACTGCGACGTCGCCCCTAAAACGCGGCGGTGCGGTGGCGTCGGATCAAGACCGAGTCCAGATGTTGAAGCTTGCTCTAGCCGAAAATTCGTACTACGAATTGGACGAGCGAGAGATTAAGCGAGGTGGGGTCAGTTACACCGTGGACACAGTGGCGGAATTGATCGGGGAAATGCCTGATGCTCAGTTTTTTATGATCATCGGTAGCGACTCTTTGGCGAGCATTCCGCTGTGGCATCAGCCGAACCGGCTTCTCGAATTGATTACGCCCGCAGTGGTCCAGCGCGGAGGCGAAGATGCGATTGATTTTTCGGTGCTGCAGGGCTTGGTGGATCGCGAGCGGATCGATGCCATTGCATCACACGTGATCCCAATGCCGATCATCGACGTTTCTAGCAGCGAGCTTCGCGAGCGCGTCCGCACGGGCCGAAGTATTCGTTACCGAACTCCGCTTCGCGTCGAAGCGTTAATTCATGAACGCGGATTGTATTGCGATGATGGGAAAAATAACGAGACTTCGAAGGGTTAGTTTGCACGGTTAAGGGCGTCGGCAAGCTTCGTTGTTTCGCTGACCAGCATGGTCACGCGCTGCTGGATTTCATCGTCGGCCAATCCGTCGCCTTCGAAGGCGTCGCCTGTCGCATAAATAAATCGCGGCACGATGATGCAGCGAAAATCGAGCATCAAGCTGTTGGCCAATCCCATTGCTGACATGTAGCTGCCCTGACCACCGGCGGCCAACATCAAACTGACGACTTTGCCCGTCCATGCTCGCCCGGTCAGTTCCACTGCATTCTTTATCGCCGCGTTGACGTCATAGTTGTACACGGGCGAGGCAACGAAAATGGCTTCGGCATGCTGGATCAGCTCTGACAACTCTTTGACGTTTGCATCTGCATAGGCTGATGCACCGTCGCACGCAGGGAGCCTTTGGATCACTAAGTCGAAGAGGGTGGCCTCGCGTCCAATCAGCTGAAGTTGTTCCGTACATGCACGAGCAAGGATACGGCTTCGGCTAGTGGGATGCAGGCTAGAGCTGATGACAAGAAACATGAGATTGCGATGGCGTTGGCGACACGTTAGTGGAGGTCTGAGGCCACGAATATTCTCAGACCCGCGGCGTTTTGTCGAGTCGCAAACGCGGTGGTTGTCGGTTTCTGTCGTGAAATGCTTGCTGGCAAATCACGACGTGATCCGCAGGGAAATGCAGCAAATCGCCGTGATTACGTACCAGCCAGTAAGGTCCCGAGCAGCGGGTTAGGCATATTCTTCGTAATCGTCTGAAAAAATTTCGCCGTCCATACCGAGACGATGCTTCAATTTCTCGAATTCGCTCGTGAAGCGTTCGCTGCTGCTGTGGACATGTTCGGCTTCGGTGATGAACTGCATCCGATCATCCGGATAGACATCGCCTTGGATCAGCGTCTGAGCAAAACTATCGAGTGGGTCACCGTAGGCAATGAGCAGTTTGTGTTCGTCGAGTTGAACTTCTTGCCGCTTGCTGGGGTTGATCACGGCAATGCCCGTGCAACCGTCGTTAAGTAGTAAGTCTTCGAATTCGCACAACATGCTCTTCAGCACCGGTGCGTCGATATGTTCACGGTACAGGTCCTCGGGGTGAGGGTTGCCTTGGTGGCTGGTTTCGAGCACCACATCGACAACCGGTCCGAGTTGGTCGACCAGTTCGATAAACAGGTCCATGATACAGTGGCGAGTCGCGGAAGCCAGAATCACGGGCGTGCTAAGACCCGTTTTCTCATCGACATACTGATCGTATCGAAAGCCCTGTTGTGGCACGACTTGAAGGTCATACGATGGGCGAACCGCGTCGGTGAGTTCGAACACACCGTAGGAACGAATTCCCATGTGAGTTTGAAGTTCGTCGTCGGTAAGCGTTTCAAAGCTTCCGTTCGAAGCTACTCGAACCGCTTCGTCGCTCGTGCCATTTCGAAGTATACGCTTTAGAAAACCCATTTCGGTTTCCGATCCCGTTCGCTGCTAGAAAGTATATGTGTGAAATAACGCTGGGTGCACGGACTTCGTTGTGAAGATCAGTACACCCAACGCTAGGTCACGTTCTTAGCCTGATCATGCAAAGACGACCTAAGCGGAAAAGACGACGGCATTTGTGAGCACATATTCATCAATATCCAACTATTTGTTACAACCGGCACCTTGATGGCCGGATCATGCAGTCCCCGTGAGGGTGGGGCTGCCTTGTTTCGGCGGTGCAAACACGCGAATTTGGGCTCTCGGCGAATTGCAGTCACGACGTTGGGAATCGCCCGGATATAATGAAGCGAGTTATGTGAGCAGGGTGGCTCTATCGCCTTGCTCACTTGGTCGTGCATTTTCCTTCTCTTTTTTTGTGCCTTTTTTCACTTGTCTGATTCGAAAATAGACCAGCTCATGCTTCGACTGATTGAATTTCTCCCTGTCGGCTCACGCTTCGCCTGGACGGTTTCGCGATTGGTTTCCCACTGTTTCGCAGCGCCGAGGAGAGCACTGGTATTGGGTGGGTTGATGGCGTTGGTCGTGGTGAGTGGTTGTGACATTCCCGAGCGAGTGTCGTTGGCGCCGCCGAGCGATACCTATCGATCCCCCGAAAACGCGAGCCAGGCCGCTGACGGGACGAAGGGTGAAAAGGTCGCCAGCGAAGATGCAAAACAGGAAAAACGCGAATTTCGTGGCGATTTTGAAGCGTGGGATGCCTATTTCGTGGGTGAGCAGCACGTGGGTTACAGCCACATTTCCGTCAAGGCAAACAAAGAACTCGCCCGAGAACCGGTCGAGAAACAGCGAGTCGAGCTGAGCATCAAAGATTGTTTGTTGATCCCTCGCGGGCCGAAGTCGGCATTTGTCCAGCGTCATTCGCATCGGTCCAGCGAGACGATCGATGGTCAAATGACGTACTACAAAAGCAGCCTAAGTGTGGGGCCGATCATTACGACGTCCGAAGGGACCGTGGACGACACCGGGCTTGCCGTTGTGAAGACGCGAGGGGTTGCGACCACCACGCAAAGATTGCCTTGGAGTGACGAGCATCGTGGATTGTTGGCGGTGGAAGAGTCGATTCGTCGATCGCCGCTTCAGATCGGCGAGCAGCGAAGGTTCCAAACCATCTCGCCGATTCAGCCCCTTGTCACGACGGTCCGATTGCACTGCGTCGCCAAAGCACCGGTGCCCATGATTGACGGCCAGCAACGCGAATTGCTCGAAATTGATGTCGAAACGGATCTCGGCGAAGATCGTAAGAGCTATTACGTGATTTGGACGGAGCCCGACGGAGCAATTCGCCGCGCTGTCTATCCATCATCCAATTTGGTCGTCTACCGAACCGACGAGTCGGTTGCAACCAAAGACATCGAGTCCCAAGAGGTTGCGATTTCGGTGGCGTCCACCTTGATCAACAGCAAATTCGATCGTCCCGACGAAGCGAAGCGAGTAGGCTTCAAACTGGTCAAAAGCTCCTCTTCCTTGGCCGCGGATCAGCCGATCATCCAGCCGCAACCGACTCAGTTTGTTCGGGAATTGAACGAAACCTCGTTGCTGGTGCTGGTTTCGACCTTGGGTGAAGGTCCTAAAAACGGATTCAAGCAAGGAAGTTTTCCCGTGACCGACGCGGATCGAAAACCCAATGCGATTGTCGATTCAGGAGAAACGATGGTGCGGCGAATTGCCCAAGCAGCCGGGGGTGCAGGGAAACTTGGAGAACGCGAGCTTGCGATTGAACTCGCTCGATCGGCGAACCGGTTAACGCAGCTCAATCCCACCTCCGACACCTTTCAACGCGCCTCGGAAGTCGCGAGAAATGCGCAAGGTGATTCGACGGCCTATGCGGTTTTGTTGGCAGCGTTGCTCCGCGCGAAAGGAGTTGCATCGCGAGTGGCATTCGGTTTTCGTTATCAAGAATCACCGTCACCACGCATGGTCTATCACGCCTGGACGCTGGCTCACGTGGATGGAGGCTGGTTGCCACTGGATGCAACAACCGGCGGAATAGCTGCGGCCGATCGATTGACGGTGTCTACAAACAGTCTAAGTGACAGCGATATTGGCGAAGCGATGAAGCCGGTGCTGGATTTTCTGGGGACGTACGAAATCGACATCGTTGCGTCGGCGACGCGATATTAATCCGCAAAGCACTTCTTGTCCGGCTCACTCACCCTTGGCAATCTCAAGGTGCTTTGCGACCGCCGCTAGCAACGGATCAATGGTTTGAGCTTGGATCGCGTGAGGCGGCTTCCAGTCAAACCATTCCGCCGAATCATGTTCGGTTAACACCAGGTTCGGTTTTTCAGCCAAGTAACCGAGAAAGTACTGAACCGTTTTCTCGAAAACTTGCGAACCGGTTTTCTTGTACGTCACGGGGTAGCGTATCTCGAATCGAAAGTCAGGGTCGATTTCGATAGCGCTCGGGTCGATGCCGGTTTCCTCTTGCGTTTCACGAATCGCAGTCTCCTGAAACGATTCATCCGCTTCGCAGTGCCCCTTGGGAAGATCCCACCGCTTGGGATGTCGCATCAACAGAAACTGGGGATGGGGACCTTTCTGCATTAGTAGAATGCCTGCAGCGCTAACGCCGCGGTTGGATGACACTTTCATGGGGTTATCGTTTCTTTGTAGTCCAGAGAAGGTTACAACAGTGAGAGCCGCATTTCGTAACGCGGTTTTTTGCTAACGTACCTTAAGCTTGGTTTCGGGCTATCTGGATCAAGTCGGGTATCCAGAGTTTCTTGTTAAAACAGACGGAATTGCATCGACATGAAAATTTACACACGTACGGGTGATGCCGGCAGCACCGGTCTGTTTGGTGGGCCACGCGTCGCAAAAGACGATGATCGTATCGAAGCTTATGGGACAGTGGATGAGCTCAATGCGAGTATCGGCCTGGTTCGCTCGGCAGGTGTTTCGCAAGCGATGGATTCACAGCTTTGCACGATCCAGCATGCATTGTTTGCGATTGGGGCCGAGTTGGCGACACCCAACCCCGACGAGCACAAGATGCGGATTATTGATGACGTGCATGTCAAACAGCTCGAGGGGTGGATTGATCAACATGAATCGAAGTTGGCTCCGCTAAAAAATTTCATCCTGCCTGCAGGTGTGGCTGCGGCAACCCATCTGCATTTGGCACGATCCATTTGTCGTCGTGCCGAGCGTCGCGTGGTGACGCTGGTCCGGCGGCACGAGGCCAGTGTGTCCGAAGAATTGATCGTGTATCTGAATCGACTGAGCGATTATTTGTTTGTGCTCTCGCGTGTGGCCAATTTCGACGCCAACGTGGATGACGACCCTTGGCAGCGGCCCGAGTAGAATAGCGGCCCGAGTAAAATAGCGGCCCGATCCGACTGCCGTCGGATAATGAGTAATATAATCGCGGGTCACCCGCAAAAGGGGCGTTCAGGTCGCTTCTACAGTGATTTTAAGGCTGACTCGTTTATTATCGTGGAGCCCGTCGCCATGACTTCAGACCGCTGGTGGGGTGTGCTCGCCAGTGTACAATGTGACCATCACGGTCGGAGAACCGTAGTTGGTTTGGGATTCAAGTATTAGCGAGGTATCGTTGTGAAGAAAGTCGAAGCAATCGTCCGTCACTTTAAGTTAGAGGACGTCAAAAATGCCTTAACCGACCATGGCGTCCACGGCATGACCGTTAGCGAAGTGCGTGGCTTTGGACGGCAAAAAGGGCATACCGAGATTTATCGAGGTACTGAATATGCAATCGATTTCGTCCCCAAAGTGAAGATTGAAGTGATCTGCACCGACGAGAATCTACAAATGGTTGTCGACACTATTTTGCAGACCGCTCAAACGGGACAAATTGGTGATGGAAAAATCTTCGTTACCAATCTCGAAGAATCGATTCGAATCCGTACTGGCGAACGTGGCGAAGACGCACTTTAGTGTTTCGTGCCCCCGTCATCGAGGGACACTGATCAGGCTTGATGATCGACACCGAGGCGGAAGGTGATCGACTAAGAGTCTCGAAGAGCTGCCACGTCACTCATTGCGGCCGCTACAAACATCAAAATTCCTCGCGGCCGGGCGTCGATGATAGGTCGCTTCTTTTCCTGCAAGGCCCATGGCTGCAAGCACTTCATTACGCCCTGTTGTTATTCGTTGCCGCCAGCGTCTTCGTGAGGGTCGGGCGAAAGCTCAACTACAGCACGAGTCGGGTTCGCAAGGAATCCTTGTCTCCGCCAGACTCGCCGACCTCTATGACGACATCGTCCTCGACGTGTGGAGCGATGCGCTCGAGCAGTGCGAAGATGATCAAGCCGCCAGCGGATTGGCGTTGGTTGCACACGGGGGATTTGGGCGGCGTGATCTCGCCCCCTATTCAGATGCGGACCTGATGTTGTTGACGACACGGAACTCCGAACATCTCGCGAATCGTGTTGCCGCCAATTTGACTCGCGATTTGGTGGATGCCGGAATCGTCGTGGGCTTCTCGATTCGGTTGATCAACGAAGCGTGCATGTTGGCGTGGCAAGATCCTGTGGTTTTCACTTCCTTGACAGAGTCGCGGTTGCTGTCAGGCAGTCTGCATGTCTACAGCAAGTACTTCAATACATTGCGACAGGGCGCAATGCGGCGTCACAAGCGACTGATTCAAGATTGTGTGGCGGCCCGTCGTGAAGAGCGGCGTAAATGGGGCGAGACGAATTATCTACTGCGTCCTAACGTCAAACGCTCGCGTGGCGGATTGCGTGATATTCAACTAATTCGCTGGATTGGATTTGCGCGTTACGGCGAAACCGATCTCGAAAAGTTGGTCAAGCTAGGCGGATTGCCCGAAGAAGACTACCGCGTGCTGCGTAAAGCGTCTGAGTTCATGCAGCGAGTTCGCAACGAGTTGCATTTCCGCGAAAAGAAGAGCCAGGACGTTTTGGATCGTCCGATGCAAATGGAAATTGCCAAAGCATGGAACTATCCCGGTGAAGAGGGAAAGTTGCCGGTCGAGCAGTTCATGCAGGACTACTTTGAAAACACACGCGCGGTTCGCTATGCGTCGGGCTTTTTTGCGGATGATTCACGGGCCAGACCGCTGGTGTATCACATTTTAGAGAAGGTTTTCTCGCGTACGATCTCCGAAAATATTCGCCTCGGACCTACTCATATCTGGGTTCCCGATGCCCAGCTTGATGCGTTTGCATCCAGCCTTCCCGATGTGTTGCGTTTGATGTTTTTGGCGAACCAACATCGGCGTCGTATCACCCATCAAACATGGCAAGCGATTCGCTTGGCGATGCAAGAACGTCCGGCGTCGGTTCCCGATCCCAATTCAATTGGCGCATTTTTGTCGCTGCTGAGCCGACCGGGGCGATTGGCGGAATTGCTCCGACGTTTGCATGAGTTGAAAATTATTGAACAGTTTATCCCCGCATTTGAACGGACGCGTGGATTGCTGCAATTCAATGCGTATCACAAATTTACCGTTGATGTGCATTGCATTCGTTCGGTCGAAGCGGCAACCGATTTGCAAGATCAACCGACAGCGATGGGGCGACGCTATCGACGATTAAAAGACAAAGGATTGTTGCACCTGGCCTTGTTGATTCACGATGTCGGCAAAGGATACGAGGAAGATCATTGTATCGTTGGTGCGCGTATCGCGTTGGAAACGGCGGAACGATTAGGGTTGGACCATGCTTCGACAGAGACGCTTCATTGGCTGGTCCTAAAGCATCTACTTGTCAACGTCATCGCATTTCGGCATGACCTCAGTGATCCTCAAATTGTGCTTTCGTTCGCTGCCGAAGTCGGCTCCATTCGACGACTTGAATTGCTGATCGTGCATGCGGTGGCCGACTTGCAGGCTGTGGGTCCCGATGTTTTGACCGATTGGAAGTTGAACTTAATTGAAGAGCTGTACGTCCGTACGCGACGCTATTTTGATACGGGGAATCTACCTGGTAGCGAAGATGACCCTGAAATTGATCTGATTCGGGCCGATGTGCAGAAACGGCTTATGGAGAGCAGTGCTCCTGAGAGTTGTTCGGAATTGTTGCAAACAATGCCTCTTTCGCTAGTGACGCGAAGCGAACCGGAGCAACTTGCCGAGCAGTTGCGTGATGTCGCCGACAAGCTCAAATCAAACAATGAATCGATTTGCCTGGCTTGTTTCGATCCCGTTTTTTCGGCGATGCGTTACACCGTAGTGCGTCGCGAACCACAGCAATCGATCGGCACGTTCGCTCGTGCCACCGGAGCATTCACGACTGCCGGACTCTCGATTTTGCGTGCCCAGGTGGAAACCGTTGGCGACGATTTGGCGTGGGATGATTTTTGGGTCAGTGATCCGTTGTTTCCTGAATGTCCTCCGAGCCATCGCATTCAAGAAATACAATCGCGTGTTTGCAAGTTGCTGGATTCGCCCGACCAACCGTTGCCGGCTCATCCACGGAAATGGTCGACCCAAAATCGAGAGGGAGACCAAGTCAACGTGTTGCCCACTAAGGTCACGTTTGACAACGACACGGTGGATCGATTCACCATTGTTTCTTTGTTCGCCTACGACGAAGTGGGGTTGTTGTATCGTGTCGCGGCCGCACTGGCAGAAACGGATGTCGTATTGCACTTCGCCAAGATCGACACGCATCTTGATCAAGTCGCCGACGTCTTTTACGTTTCGGATCGCATGGGCGGTAAGATTGTCGATTCCGAACATATGACGCGCATCGAGAACGCTATGCTCGCGGCGACCCGCTGACCAACGCATGTTATTTAAGAAGCGTGCGGAAAATCGCTGCCTGATTTTGATGTGGCTGCCATTGCCCGATGGCGGAAAATCACGTTCTGGGGTGCGTCGCTACGACAGTCAAAAAACAGTCGCTCTGAAACCGGTTACGAAATCGCAGAGTGGCTTGCTCGGAGCTTCGTAATTTGTCGCGTTAATGCGGATTACTCGGCTCAGGGAAACCTTTGCGAAAGCAACGAAAGGAGCACGAGGGTGAAGTCTTTTCTCCGCCCAAAAAATATAATTTAGTTGCCACCCTCTTGACGCGCGGGCATGCTTGATCGGTACCAAAGTGCCCAGGATGCATATGGGTGCCTCGCAACTCGGATCGACTCGCTGCAAAGGTGTGTGAATCGGAGTGCGGTTATTCGCGAGAGAGATTGTCTTTGTCGCGGTTTCACTTTCCCTTTCAACATGGAAGTTCATTCTATGCGTAAGCGAACTCCCGCTTCATTCGCAGCAATTGCGATGGTCTGTTCCGCAACCTTAGTTGCCAACGTGCACGCCGAAAGCGATCTTGACGTTTTGCTCGATAGTTTATCGTTTGCGGATGCTCCGCTGGTAGGCGACAATCCAACAGCAGATCAAGCAACTCAGCTGATTTCAGATGTGGATCAAGATGCGATAGAGAGTTTGAGCGATCGTACTTCGCCAATTCCACTTTCCAACCCCGAGCCTGCGGACGATCTTGTGCCGGCTCCGGCGCCTGTTCCGCGATCCGCAGTTCCAGCACCTGTCGACATGTTACCGCCCGGTGACATGAATATGCCCGCACCCATCATCGCAGCCGAACAATCGCCGATGTCATACGGCATGATCGAAGCAGACGCAGGATGCTCGTGTGGTCACCGTAGCTGCAGTGGAGGTTGTGCGCGTCAGGCAACTTGTGAGCCCGCTTATATCTGCAAGCCGCACGAAGTGCCTATTTTGCCAAGCTCGACACTGCGTCAATATTTTCGTGGCGACCCGTGCAGCGCTCACCTTTGGGACGGTTACGCGCTCGAACTTCAGCAGCACTGTGACAAGCATCACAAACATATCCACAACCGATGCGAGTGCAACAATCGTGGTCAATGTGAAAGTTGTGTGCTAGGAAAGCGGAATCTGGCTACACGCCATCATTGTGATGCGGGTTGTGACGGGGCACACCGCTAACGGCGCGTCCCATTTTGACTCGACGATAGCGAAACCCGCCAAGCGTGTTGGCGGTGTTGGCGTCTTTTTGCCGATTCGCAAAAAAAAATCTCACCGTCGCATGAATCTGGTTTAGTTCTGCCTTCCCTGCAGCCGATAGTAATAGCACCATGGATTGGGAGGGTGGAACGATCGGTGTCATCGTTCCATTTTTGATGGGCCATGGTGAGGCAGGGAGGGCTTCACCATGGCCCTTCTCTTATGCGCTATGAGAACAGTTTCTCAATGATGGTTCCATTGCGAACCAGCGTAATTGGACGGCCCGTGCTGGAGTCGTATTCGAGCGCGGGGTCGATTCCCAAGTTGTGATAGAAGCTGGCGGCCACATCATCGGGCGTAATCGCTTCATGACGTGGTCCTGCGGCCGTGTCATCGCTTTCGCCAATAACTTGACCACCGCGAACTGCACCACCCGCCATCAGCATAAACATGCATCGAGGGTAGTGATCGCGTCCGCCTTCGGCACTTCGCTGGTTGATTTTCGGAGTGCGGCCAAACTCGCCTGTTACAAAGACAGCGGTTCGGTCGAGCAATCCACGCTGCTCTAGGCCATTGAGAAGCCCACTCAGCCCCGCATCAAGCTTAGGCAAGTTGTTTTCCTTCAGCTTGGTAAAGTTGTCTTGGTGAGTGTCCCAGCCGCCGAGTTGGACGTTCACTAGCCGTACACCCGATTCGACCAATCGCAGTGCGAGCAGACAGCTTTGGCCGAATGATTCTTCGCCGAACTGTCTCGCGAAACTCTCGGGTTCTTTGCTGATGTCAAACGCTTCTCGTGCTCGCGACGACGTGATCATCGAATAAGCTTGTTCGCCAAATTTGTCCAAGCCTTCAAGCAGCTGGTCGTTCTTTTCCAGGTTGGCAAAGCGACGATCGAGTTTTTTAAGTAATTGCTGGCGACGTTTCACTTCGTCGACTCCAATCCCTCCGGCAAGCGAAATGCCACGCACCGAATAGGGTTGACCGAATTGTGGCGATGCGTTGGTTTCCAGCGCGGCGTAGCGAATCCCCAGGAAACCAGGACCATGACCGCTGCGAGGCACCGCGACTTGGCTAGGGATATCACCCTCGGATGGATTCTCTTTGCTCAATACTGCGCCGTAGCTTGGGTAATCAAGCGACGGAATCGGTTTGCTACCGGTATTCACATACTCGCGACCGAGTTGGTGAGCCGCCAATGTGTGGCTGACGCCGCGAAGAATGGCGTACTTGTCAGCACAACTGGCTAACTTTGGCAGGTGCTCCGAAATCTGGATTCCTGGAACATTCGTTGCAATCGGCTTGAACGTTCCGCGAACCGTGTCGGGGGCATTGGGCTTGGGGTCGAACGTATCAATATGCGATGGACCGCCGTTCAGTTCGATAAAGATCGCGCGGTCGGCACGACCTGATTCCACTTGCCCTGCACTGGCCATCCGCATGTAGTTTGCCAGCGTAAAGCCGCCAAGTGAAAGTGCACCCACTTTGAGCATGTCACGACGTTTCATGCCATCACACGTTGAATGAATTTCCATAGTTATCGACTCTGTAACGGGGGAAGTAAAAGAACGGGAATGAAGGGAGCGAGTAAATTCGCAGTAGGAGACGCAGGGGATTTAGTGAGTGATGATGAATTCTTTGGTATTCACCAATGCCCACATCAGCGACTCCATCCCATTGGCGGGCGTTTCGGACTCGCTAATAAACGTTTCGGCAATCTCGCGTTCCTCCCCATCGGGGAAACGGCTGAGCGTGCGAAGGTAGGCGTCGTCGACAAGCTTCGACACGGTGTTCGATGCTGCTTTATTCGCGGCCTTGGTAGGCTCGAGCTCTCGCCACGATTTGGGGTTGGCAATCAACGAGTCCAAAGAAGGCATTTCAAAGTCGAATTGCTCGAACTTGTTCGCCATTCGTTTGTATTCTTTTTCGATTTGGTCTCGCGTTTTCTTTTGTCGATCTTTGGGCAGCGAGTTGAACTTGGTCACACGGCTGATGATCATTTTGCGGTAATTGTCCGCAGCACGCACAGCGGCCGCTTGCTTGGGATCAACGCGTTGACTTGGGCCGGGCACTCCGAGGGCTTCACATGCCTGAGCGACCCAGCCGTTTTTGTCGGACAGCCGTTTGTGCATGTCGGCATCGTTACGTAGGTAGATCGATTGCAGCAGACTTGGTGAATCACTGCGATCGCAATCACAATTGGATTCTCGAGTCGATTGACCAAACACTTCCAGAGCAAAGTTTTTCTGATTGCGGTTTTGGGCAATGCCTTCGGCGATCGCCATTTCGCTCACTTCGCCGCGAAGTTGGCTTGCCTTGTCATCCGATCCAGTCGCCAATACGACGGCGTCGTAAACCACTTCGGCAGGCAGTCGTCGTGGAATGTGACGCGAAAAATTGACGCGATCATGAATGTTTGTATCGTTGGTTTCAGCGGACCGAGCATAGGTTTCGCTACTGGTGATTTCGCGATGAAGCCATTTCAGGTCAAAGTTATTGGCAATAAACTCGCTTGCCAAATAATCCAGTAGAGGTGCGTTGCTCGGTGGGTTTGCCAGGTTCATGTCGTCCGAAGGATCGACGATTCCGGTGCCGAAATAGTTGGCCCACACGCGATTGACGATCGCCTTGGCGAAGTACGGGTTGTCTTTATCGCGAAGCCACTGCATCAACGCTGGACGAGGGTCTTTGTCAAGCGTGACCGGTTCTCCCTGGCCAAGAATCGTGCCGGTGGGAAGTTTCAGTTCTGGAACCTTTTGTCCCTTCTTCTTTGCGAGGGCTCGTGCTCGTTTTGCTTTGTCCGAGGCACCTCGCGTGTTTACAAGCAGCTCGCCAAATGGAACGACCTTGCCCTTCTGTGCCGCGGTGTAAACTGCTTTGCGAAGCTCGCCATTGCTGAGTTTCTTGCCATCGGTGATGTCCTTTAACAGTTCGTCGCGAACTGCTTTGGCATCTGCGGAAACCTGATTCTGGTTAATCCGGATCGGAGTGAAAATCTGCGAGAACTGTTCAAAATCGTCTTTGGACCATTGGTCAAATGGATGCTTGTGGCATTGTGCACACTCAATGCGAACGCCCAAGAATGCATAAGCAAATCCGATGGCTCGCTCTTCAGGTTTTTGAAAGTTTCGTCGTGCCCAGAACAACGGCATGCCGTCGCGTTTGGCAAAGGTTTCTTCATTGCCGCTCTCGCATGCCTTCGTCATTTGTTCGCAGAACTCGCGATAGCTTTCGCCCTCTTGGCGACTATTCGCTTCGACAATCCCCGCCACAATTTGGTCGTAAGGCACGTTGTCTTCCAAGCGAACTCGTAACCACTCGTGCCACAGTCGCGAGGCGACGTTGCGGATCGGCAAGACGTTGTTGAGCTGCTCGTTGCTGTTGCCGGTCCAATCCGACATGCGAGTTGCCCACCATGCCGCGTAGGCAGGTGAATCAAGCAGCTCTTCGATCAGTTTTTCGCGTTTGTCCGGCGATGTGTCGGCAATGAATTCACGCACCGTCTCACCCGCAGGAAGCATGCCGGTCATGTCCAGCGAAACGCGACGAATGAATTCCGAATCGGTACAGGATCCCGCAGGCACTACACCGAGTTTGTTCAGTTTCTGTTGAACGAGTTTGTCAATCGGCTTGGCTGGCGAATAGGCAACACGTGCCGCAGAGGAGCCGATCGGACGAATCACGGGAATCGGAACTACGGCGTTGTCGTAATAGACGACCACGTGGGTATCACCTTGTTCGCCCGAATCAATGTGTCCGTCTTCGTTAATTGCGGCAATGGCGTCATCATTTGAGCTGAAACGACAAAGTGCGGTAACGTCCTCGACGCTGCCGTCGGGCCAATACGCGTACGCCTTCAATTGAACCTGTTCCCCTGCTTTGCTAAATTGAATTTCGTTCGGAACCACCTCCAAACGTTGCAGCGTTTGTACCTGTTTTGGATCAAACTTGGCTCCGGCTTCGATCCAGCGACGAAGCGTGTGGTGTTCCCAGCTTCCAGCGTCGAATCGTTTTCCACCCTCGTGCATGTCGGCATCGACGGGTTTCGCCAGAATCAAACTCTCGTCCACATCGCTGGTATCCACCCGTCCGGCATTCTCGGTCATCAACGCGTCGTAATCGGCTTTGAAGTCATAGCCAAACAACGACAACTGGAAACCACCGCGGCCTTGGAACGAACCATGACAGGCACGGCCGTTGCATCCGAGCCGGCCCAGCAGCGGAGTGACGTGTTTTTGGAAATCGGGAACTTCCGCAGCATCTGCGTTTGCAAATCGTTCGCTTAAAGGGGCGATCGGTTTAGCGGCAGCGGCTTTGTTTGATTTGGCGGACACCCCAGGTTCTGCATGAGTCGTCGACGGTTTTAGGCCAACGAAGCACGCCAAAGCGATGCAAGTGATGAGTGACAGAGGTTTCGCGGTGGTTCGAATCATTGAAAACACCAAAGGACCAAAGGTGGGGAATGAAGGGGATCGGGGAAACGGATCACGGGGGTAAGCCGCGGCGTTATTTTGCGTCTTTCTTTTTCTCTTTGCTGCGACCCGCACTACGCAATAGTTGCTGGTAGGTTTTGTCGAGATTGTTTTCGAAGTTTTGTTGTTTCGCTTCGAGTCGTTCTTCGGCGATAGCCAATTGACGTTGAGTTCGTTCGATTCTTTGTTTCGTGTAGCGAATCTCTGCCTCGGCACGTTTCATTTCCGCTTCGATTAGCGTCGTCACCGCGTCGCGAAGTGCTTCACGGTCAATTTGCCGATCTCGCACTTTCAGCTTTGCCGCAAGCAGTTTGACGTGCATTTGAGCTTGCAGTAGTTTCGATTCGATTTCATAGATGTCTTGATCGCGGTTCTTCGCCGCTTCAAGCCGCTTGGCGGATCTCGCGAGATCACGTATCGCGTTGTTGTATTGAGCCGGTTCGTTGGTTTTCAGCCGATCCAGTAACGGTTCCAACTCGGGTAGCTGGCTATTGACCAGGGCGATCGCAATCGATTCAAGATTGCGGTCGATTTCCGTCGTCGTAATTGATCGGTCGGTTTTGGGTTTTGCACCCGAATCTGCTGCCCAGGAGGGAGTCAAAATCGAGACGGCAAAGCTTGTCAACACGATCGCCGTGAGCGAAAGCGTGAGCCTTCGTCGCTGTGAATAATTAACCATCGATTTGGTCCCCATCATCGATTGCGGCAACGATCCAGGCAAACGTCGAGTCGTCCGAGTCCGTTTCGCCCGTGAAGAATTCTTCGGAGCCATTCATAACGAGGTCGTTCATCACAAATTCGGACAAACTCTCTTCTTCTAATTGCAGCACTGACACGGATTGAGCCCAGGCTTGGGCCACAAGCGTCGCTTCGGTGAAGGAAGCTGAGGTTGGGGCGACGTTTTCCGCTGGGTCCTGTGTTTGTTTTCCAACGACAAAGGCGAGCAGCACCGATGCGGCCAACGAGATCGTCAACAGCACAAATCGCGAAGACCCGGAATGCGAATCCAAATCGGTGTGGGAATCAAAACTGGGGGACAAATTCAAATCGGGCTTACCAACGCACTGCGGCGATGAAGCTGGGCAGTTCGCGGTGGTTTCGGCGACCACGTGAAGTGTCTCCGCCGTTTTGGCCAATTCGTCGCCAAACCACTCCGCTTCGCCAAGGCGTGCCTCGAACTCGGCCAATTGGTCGGTCGGTATTTCACCGAGCAAGAACAGCAGACACTGCTCTCGCCATGATTCGCTTGAAAGTTCGTTCATTGTTCTTTGCCTCGTTCCATTTCACTCGCTTCGCTTTCACGCTGTTGGACATCTTCGCGAAGTCGCTGGAGTGCCCGTCTCATTTGCGTCAACGCGGTTCCGAGCGGGATTTGAAGCTGGTCGGCTATTTGTTGGAAAGTAAGGTTTTCGTTGATTCGAAGTTGTAAGATGGATTGCCAATTCTCAGGCAAATTTTTGATGGATTGCTGGATTTGCTCGGCCGTTTCGGCGGTGACTAAACGCTGCAGGTGGTCATCGTTGTGGTTCCAGGATTCGTAAGTCGCCTGTTTTTCTAGGACTCGGTTTGTCGTGGATCGATCTCGCCAATGTCGCGCACATTCGTTGGCTGCAACCCGAAACAACCATGCTCGACGAGCGACCAAGGGAACCTTGTCTCCCTGTTGGACCGATTTGATAAAAACGGTCTGCAGGCAATCCTCGACATCGGCTTCTTGGGCGAGTCGGCGGCGCATGAAGGCACGGAGCGTCGGTTCGGATTCCAGAAAAACCCTTCGCCACGCTTCGTCGGAGTCCTCGTGTTCAGGGTTTTCAGGAGTCTTCGTGCTCATGGGGCCGTCGTTACGCTTAAGAAGATGCGCAGGTCCTGCCGATTATTTCGCATCCGACGGAAATTTCTGGAAAAACTATTTCCAGGCTTCGACCACCGCGTACTGTTTGCCAGGGATGACGCGGATATCGTGCCACTGGATCACCAGATTTTCCTCGTACCATTCGGGCTGTTTGGTCACGATATACATGCGTCCGCTCGGTCGCAGAGCTCGCTTGGCTGCGTCGACAAACAGTCGGGCGATCTGGAAATTCGCGAAATAAGGCGGGTTGCCCACTGCTACATCATAGCTGGACGGCGACTCGCATTCTCCATCACAGGTCAATCGGGCGTCAAAGTCAGCGAGGCCGTTCTTTTCCGCCCCCATCTGTGTGCACTGGATCGCCCGGGCGTTGCTGTCGATCGCCAAGGCATGGATGCCGTCGGCTTGCATCGCCAACGCCATCGCAACCGATCCACAGCCACAGCCGATATCGATCAACCGTTGGCCCGATTCGACCGTGACGGCGTCCATCAACGCTTTGGCGCCCGCATCGAGTCGGCGATGCGAAAACACACCCGGTCGCGTGATCGCCGTGATCGTTTGCCCTTGATAGCGAAAAGTGAATTCGCAATCAAAGCTTCGTTGACGTTTCAGTTCCTGGTCTTTGCGAAGTACATAGACCACAGCATCGTCGCCGTGTCGGACGCTGATCTTCGTTCCAAAGGCCTTCAGTTGGTCGTGTAGCCAGCGGTCGTTCACATTATCGACGCTGGTCACAAGCCGGCCGCCGACGGCAAGACGGGTATAAGCTTGTTGCAGCAAATCACGTTGCAATTCGGCTTCGCCACGCACTGAGCAGGGGATCAACGCGAGATCGATTTCGCCCTCGGGTAAGTCCGTGTCACACACAATCGAAAGCGAGTGATTGGGAACCGGCAAAGGAGGCTCGGGCAGCGCGTTGATGTCGGCTTCGTGGTCGGCAACCGCGAGTCGTTGTTGGAATTGATCGAGGTACCACAGCGAAATGTTCGCATCGCTGCGGTCTCGGTACAACCAACGTGCCGCCTGTCCGCGACCCAGCGACGTGCTGAGGATGCGGTTGCCGGGCAAGTCCTTAGCGACGTCGTATAACGCGGCTTCGGAAGTTCGTGCTGGCAGCGAAGGCAGTTCAGGTTTGGAGTGTTCGTTTGTCAATAAATTAGCCAAGGAATTTTTCTGCGACGGTCCATGCTCCAGTGACCAACATTGCGGCGGCAGAGAGCCACAGCATGATGTCCCACAGGATTCCAGGCGTCAGTTCAGGTCGAGAGCGATGGTAGCGAAAATACAGAGCCGCACCCGCCAACATTGGCAGCATCACGCCTTGCGCCACGCCGCTTAGTAATACCAATTGCGCAGGTGCGGGGAATGCCAGGTAAATCAACAAGCACAATAGTGGGAACGCTCCGCTGAGCCAGCGGATCCATTTTTCTCGCGTTTGCGGATCGTCGCCGATCAGTCCCACTACACACATTGCGTCCGAAAATGTTCTCGCATGGCTCGCGTTTGCCACAAAGTAGGTCGAGTAGAGAACTGCGAAGGCGCCAAACAAAAAGACCGCCGACGCCCATTGCGAAAATACGGGAACGAACATCACCGCCAGCGTGCGGACCATGTTGTCTTTTTCAGGGTTCAGCCCCACGCGATGCAGGATCGCCGCGCCAAGCAGGTAGAAGATGATCGTGGCAAAGGTGTAAACGACCATCGCCCCCCAGGCGTCCACTCGCATCACTCGCATCCATCCCGAAGCACGTCGCAGCCATTCGGGGGATCCATCGTCGGTTCCCACGAAGCGGGCGTACCCTTTTTCTAGGCACCAATAAGGATAGACGACAAGCTCGGCAGCCCCCACGCCAATGATTCCGAAGGTGGCCAGCGCGGTGCCAATTGGACGTGCCGTTTCACTTCCTCCTTCGCCACCGCTCGCAGGTAGATGGAATTTAAGACCACTGAAGAATTCGGAAAGACTGACCCGGAAATCGGGTTGGTCTTGCAAGAAGAACAGATTCGTGATCGTCAGCAGAGTGAAAGATGCGACAAGGATTGTCGACAGCGACTGGATCAATCCGTAGCGGCCGACCCACAACACCACGCTGGTGATCAATGCCACAACGGTCGCCCAAATGGCCGCATCGTTCGGAGCGGAAATGGTCGCCGGTGTCGTGTCCTGGTGTTGATCGCGGTACGCTTGTGTGCGGGTCGCGATCTGTTCTTCGGCTGCGGAGACGTCGACGGTGATGTCATCCGGTGCGTATCGCTGGAACTGCAGCAGCGTTTCGGCGTCTGCGATTTCGTTATAGTCCGCACCTCGCTCGGTCAGCGGCAAACTGATCGCCAACGATTGCCCCACTCCACCGACGATGCCGCCGAGTTGACTGATGCTGGCGATCCACATCAGCACCCAATACCAGACCAACCAATTGCCACGGCCACGAATGCGAGGGCCCGGAACTTCGTCCAGCGCTCTTAGCGTGGTTTTGCCGCTCACGATCGCGTAGCGGCCAAACTCAATTTGGGCGAACACTTTGACGACGCAGCCGAGGATGATCAGCCAGAGCAGACTAAATCCTGCTTCGGCACCGGTTTTGGTCGTCGCGATTAGCTCTCCACTGCCAACGATCGATCCCGCGACGATCAGCCCCGGGCCGATACAGCGGATAATGGGAAACAATCGTGTCGGTGGATCCACTGTCGAAAGCGGTGAATTCGCACCGCTCGCTTCCGCTGTCTCGGTCATACGGGGATTTTCAAAAGGAGCTGGAGGTGGGAAAACATTTTTCTCAGCTCGCTACCGTACACAATCCACGTAGTACTTGCGTGTTCCGTCGACGTTTTCTTCGACTAATCCATGAATATCCGTATAGAATCCAGGGAATCTTTCGTTGAAGTCGCGGGCAAATTGCAAGTATTCGACAATGGTTTTGTTGAATCGCTCTCCCGGAATCAGCAGCGGAATGCCTGGTGGATACGGTGTTAACAGCACGGCTGTCGCACGTCCTTCGAGCTTGTCGATTTCCACGCGATCAATTTCTCGGTGTGTCATCATCGCGTAGGCATCCGACGGTTTCATCGCCGGTTGCATTGGTGACAAATACATCTCCGTGGTCACTCGGGCGATGTCATGCGTCTTGTATGCGTCGTGAATCTGTTGACTAAGATTTTTTAGCCCCGTTTTTTCGTAGGTCGGAAACGCCTGACAGAATTCAGGCAAAATCTTCCACATCGGCAAGTTCTTGTCGTAGTCGTCTTTGAACTGCTGCAACGCGCTGAGCAGCGTGTTCCAACGCCCTTTGGTAATCCCGATCGTGAACATAATGAAGAACGAATACAGGCCCGTCTTCTCGACGACGACTCCGTGTTCGGCCAAGTAGCGTGTCACGATCGAAGCGGGGATACCCGATTCGGCAAACTCGCCATTGACGCTTAGCCCCGGTGTGACCACGGTCGCCTTGATCGGGTCGAGCATGTTGAAGCCGGAAGCAAGATTTCCGAAGCCATGCCAGTTATCATCGGGATGAAGAATCCAGTCCTCTTGCGTGCCGATGCCATCGTCGACGATCTCGTCGGGTCCCCACACTTGGAACCACCAGTCATCGCCCCACTCCGCGTCAACCTTTCGCATCGCACGACGGAAGTTCAGAGCTTCGGCGATCGATTCCTCGACCAATGCGGTTCCGCCAGGCGGTTCCATCATCGCAGCGGCGACGTCGCACGACGCGATGATCGCGTACTGAGGCGACGTCGAGGAATGCATCAAGTAGGCTTCGTTGAAGAGGTGCCGGTCAAGCTTCTGTGTCTCCGATTCCTTGACCAGGATTTGAGACGCTTGCGAGATGCCGGCTAACAACTTGTGAGTCGAATGCGTGGCAAAGACCATCGCTTCCTTGCATCGTGGGCGGTCGCGTCCAAGGGCATGCATGTTGTGATAGAAGTCATGAAACGCAGCATGTGGCAGCCAGGCTTCGTCAAAGTGCAATGTGTCGATTTGTCCATCCAACAGCTCTTTCAACATTTCGACGTTGTAGACCACGCCGTCGTAAGTGCTTTGTGTGATCGTCAAAATACGGGGTTTACGATCGGGATGCTTTGCTTGGGCTTCACGAGCAAACGGGTTCGCGTCGATCTTCTTTTGAATGTTTTCCGGTCGAAATTCATCCAGTGCAATCGGGCCGATCAAACCTAGGTTGTTGCGTGTGGGGGTTAAAAAGACGGGGACGGCACCGGTCATGATGATCGCGTGCAAAATGGATTTGTGACAATTGCGGTCCACGACAACGATGTCACCCGAGGCAACGGTCGAGTGCCAAACCATCTTGTTGGAGGTCGACGTGCCGTTGGTGACAAAGAAACAATGGTCGGCATTGAAAATTCTTGCCGCGTTGTGTTCCGATGCGGCTATCGGACCAGTATGGTCGAGAAGTTGTCCCAATTCTTCGACAGCGTTACAGACATCCGCACGCAGCATGTTTTCGCCAAAGAACTGGTGAAACATTTGTCCGACGGGACTCTTTAAAAAGGCGACGCCGCCCGAGTGACCCGGGCAATGCCACGAATACGAACCGTCGTTAGCGTAGTGCACCAACGCGCGGAAAAACGGCGGGGCAAGACCATCGGTGTAGGCGCGAGCTTCGCGAAGAATATGACGAGCGACAAACTCGGGTGTGTCCTCGAACATATGAATGAAACCGTGCAGTTCTCGCAAGATATCATTCGGAATGTGACTGGATGTTCGCGTTTCTCCATACAGAAAAATCGGAATGTCGTTGTTCTTGAAACGAATCTCCTGGATAAAGGCTCGCAAATTCGCAATCGCCGGTTCTTCGGTTTCCGGTGTCAGAAATTCTTCATCATCGATCGACAGAATAAAAGCCGAAGCCCGCGATTGTTGTTGGGCGAATTGCGACAGGTCGCCGTAGCTGGTCGCTCCGATCACTTCGGCGCCCTCGCCCTCCATCGCCTCAGCAAGCGCGCGGATACCTAGGCCGGAAGTGTTTTCGGAGCGAAAGTCTTCGTCAATGATCAGAACGGGAAAGCGAAATTTCATCAGAACTCTCAAGAGGAAAAGAAGTCGCACGAATTCTACAAACCGATCGTCCAAGTGTCGCGGCGGTTTAGAGGAAAATCGCCGCGATTGCACAGGGGGAAGGATGGGTTGATAGCTGAAGGATCACATCGATCGCTACGGCATCAATCGAAGCATTAAATTGCGGAGCTCCGAAGCCACTTTCACTCTGGCCGAAGGCGGGTTGATTGTGCGGGTAAGTTTCGTTCTTATTTTGTACTGAGATTCTACATCTTTTTGGTTCCGCCGATCGAATTTCGATTCCTCACGTTTAGTTGAAATATTCATGACATCGTCTGAAAAAAACATTTGGATTGGCTTCGATCTTGGCGGTACGAAGATGTTGGCGATTGCCTACGACGAAAAATGGAATCCAATCGGGCGCCGGCGGCGAAAAACGCGTGGTCGCGAGGGATCGGATAGCGGTATTGAACGGATCGCGTCCACGATCGAGCGATTGCTTAACGAAAACGATCTGACGAAAGAGCAAATTGCCGGCATTGGGATCGGATGTCCCGGACCCATTGACCTAGCCAAAGGCCGCATTTTGACCACGCCTAATCTGGGGTGGGACGATGTCGATGTCGCGGGGGTTCTGAAGAAACGATTTGGCTGTGAAGTCACTGTCTTGAATGATGTCGATGCGGGGGTGTATGGCGAGTACCAATTTGGTGCCGCCAAAAAGGCTCGTTGTGTCGTCGGGATTTTTCCGGGAACCGGTGTCGGTGGGGGATGTGTTTATGAGGACAAAATCCTGCAAGGCGCCAATTTTTCATGCATGGAAATCGGACACACACGGATCTCGTCGGACACCCGTGCTTCGGGATCGGCGACCCCCGGCACGCTCGAAGCCGAGGCCAGTCGGTTGACGATCGCAGCCGAGGCGGCGAAGGCTGCGTTTCGTGGCGATGCGCCAAACTTGCTCAAAAGTTCAGGTACTGATTTGAGCGAGATTCGCAGTGGTGCGTTAGCCGATGCGATTGCCAAGGGAGACGATATCGTTCGTAAACTTGTCGAAGAGGCGGCACGCAGTATTGGAATCGCGGTCGCGAATGTCGTTCACATTCTGTCACCGGACAAGATTGTATTGGGCGGCGGATTGGTCGAAGCGATGGAAGATATAATCGTCAAAACGGTCAAGAAATCAGCCCGCGACCATGTGATGCCCGTTTACAAAGATACCTTTGACGTGGTCGCCGCGACACTTGGCGATGACGCTGGCGCGATGGGTGCGGCCGCCTGGGCAAAACGGCAACAGACGGCGCCGAAGGCTTGATCGCTCCGCTTCATTCTTTGGATGACGTGAATTTCAGCAGCAGCCAATCTCCTAGTCGCGGCGAGATATGTCCCACCGCGATCAGCAACCGCAGGTAGCGTGGCAGCACCATATCGGGCCGCCGATAGCGGACACAATTCAACACCGCAGTGGCAACCGATTCGGGGGCCAATCCTTTGATTTTGGTTCCGCCACCGGGCTTCGCTGCTGCAGCGGGGACGTTTTTGTCTTCTTCCACGCGTGATTGGTAGCGTGCCCCCGCATCCTCGCGTCGTATCGGCCCCGGATTGACCAGCCCCACGTGGATGCCACGTGGTTTTAGTTCCAGCCGCATTTGTTGAGTCAAACCCGCCAGGGCATGTTTCGCGGTCACGTAGCCGCCCAAGTAACGAGCCCCAACCTTGGAGGCGAGCGAACCTATGTTGATGATCACCCCTTCACGAATTTCGAGTTGGGGAATCGCAGCGACGGAGCAGAGCAGGGCGGTGTGAACATTTTGGCGGATCAGTTCGTCGAGTCGTTCGAGAGTCAAGTTTTCAGCGAGTCCCCGATCGCTTGTCCCGACACAATTCACCAGCACATCAAGTCGGCTGAACTGTGACACCGCGGTCTGAACCGCATGCTCGGCTCCCTGTTTTTCAGTCACGTCACAGCAAGCGGTGGCAACGTGCCGATTGTGGGCGAGCGATGTTTTGGCCGTTTCAAGTCGGGTGGTGTCACGACCTGCAATGACAACGCGGTATCCTGCACCGAGAAACGTTCTAGCAATCACCAAGCCCAAGCCACCCGAGCCTCCGGTCACCAACACTACTGGCGATTTGTCCGTAATGTTCACGTGTTTCGGGGCTCCAGGATTGTGAGTGAGTAAGCAAAAAGCAAAGGAAACGATAGGGAATTGATGAGGGTGTTGTTGCCTGCCCTACTTTTTCAAGCCGCTAGACCTTAGATTCAGACGCGGGGCTGACTGACGGAATCAATCGATTGATCGCCGTGGAAGCAAGGCCAACCACACCATTAGCTAGGAAGGATTGTATGTCTAGACCCTCACTCAAAGAATCCTGTACCAAAATCGTGGCCACGGTCGGCCCCGCCTGTGCATCGGTCGAAAAGTTAGCGGCACTGATTGAAGCCGGTGCGGACGTGTTCCGCATCAATACCGCTCATGGATCTCGTAGTGAACATGAATTGACGCTCGCGAATATCCGTGCCGCATCCAAGCAGTGTGGATTTGATGCTGGCGTGTTGTTGGATCTGGCGGGACCAAAAATTCGACTCGGGCAATTGGTGGAGGATCCATTGGTGTGCGAAGT
Organism: Novipirellula methanifontis; assembly: GCF_052161655.1. Classification (GTDB taxonomy): domain Bacteria; phylum Planctomycetota; class Planctomycetia; order Pirellulales; family Pirellulaceae; genus Novipirellula. Next base: position 9,597,097 of record NZ_CP197418.1, on the reverse strand, counting down.
CGGCGCGAAGCTGACCTTCATTCGTGGTGAATACTCTGAAGATGTTCATGAATTGACGAGTTCGTATGCTCGTCTGATTGATGAGCTTTCGCCCGGCGATCGTGTGATGTTGGCGGACGGATTGGTCGCTTTAAAAGTCGAGAAGGTTACCGCCAATAGTGCCGAGTGCCGCGTGAGTGCCGGCGGCACGGTTCGCAGTCGCCAAGGGATCAATCTGCCCGGAGTCAAGCTTTCCGTTTCCGCGATGCGACCCAAGGATGTCGACAATGCGATCTGGGCCGCTCAAAACAGTATCGACTTCATCAGTCTTTCGTTTGTGCGATCGCCCGAGGACGTGCAAGCCCTCAAAAACCTGCTCGTCAGCTACGAATGTAATGCGATGGTGATCGCCAAAATTGAAAAGCCCGAGGCGTTAGACCAGCTGGAAGCGATTGTTGAAGCCTCCGATGGCGTGATGGTTGCGCGAGGCGACCTAGGGGTTGAAATTGATGTCGCGGAAACTCCGATGGCCCAAAAACGGATCATCCGCGTTTGCAAAGAGAAGATGAAGCCGGTGATTGTGGCGACTCAGATGCTCGAGTCGATGCATACTAGCAGTCGTCCGACCCGCGCCGAAGTGAGCGATGTCGCCAATGCGATTCTCGATGGGACCGATGCTTGTATGCTCAGTGGTGAAACGGCCATTGGAGAGCACCCCGTCAAATCGGTCGAAATGATGAACCGGATTATGATTTGTACTGAACGTGAAATGCTGTCAGACAATATTTCCGAACGAATACCGAACACACGCGTTCATCCGATTACGACCGCTGTGACCATCGCTGCCACTAATATTGCCGAGGCGATTCAGGCCAAATTGATTGTGATTGGAACCCACAGTGGTGGTACTGCGTGGGTGAAAAGCAAAAGCCGCAGCCGAATCCCAACGCTCGGTGCGAGCGATTCCCATGACACGCTGAGGCGGATGAATTTGTTGTGGGGGATCAAGCCAATCGAGTCATCGCATCTGGAGCACACGCCCGAATTTATCGACGAGATTTGCGGTTGGGGACGCAAGAATGCAAATTTGAAATCGGGGGACCAAATCGTGTTTGTGACCGGCAGCGGCGTGGTCAAAAAAGCTCACAACGTGGTGATTGTTCATACGGTTGAATAGCGGTCACGCGTTCGCTTCGTCGCCTGTATGGATCTCAAGCGTGACATCACCATCCAGCCGAACCGGGTGACCATCCGAGGGATCGAGTTGAATCTCGATCTTGTTATGCAGGGCCCATTGGTCCGAAAGCTCGATTTCCAGCGGCGGCCTACCGGTCGGCTGCTGAATTCCGTTAATACGCAGTGACGTTAGCTTGCCGTGCCAGCTCGTGATTCGCAGCCAGACGCGGTCGTCCGACTCGATTCCCGTGGGCCGATTGAAGTTGCGTGAGTACGTTGCTGTCTGCGGCTGATCGGCCGCATCGATGTCTTCATCACGCTCGGGGACGTTCACCCGAGTCGCGGCCGACTCAGCGACAACCGCTTCATCTTGATGCCGTTGTTTTGTCCACGGGTAACGGAGTCGAATCGTGTGCATGCTGATCAAGTGTTCCTCGGTCTGAATTCGAAATGTCACTTCGAATTCAGACGCGTTCTTTAGAATTGCGGGCCGATACTGGCAGTGATTAGCCGCCAGCGACGGCAGCGATAACGCCAAATGCAATCAAGCAGATCAGTAAGCCCAAGAAGATCCAAACAATAATGGATGTCTTGTATTTGATATGGGGCGTTTGTGCGACCACTTGTTGGTAGCCCGGTGAAAACACCATCTGTCCTTTTTCGCTTAGCAACAAGTAAAGGAAATAGGCCGAAATCAATGTCCCGATCGGGAAGCCGATCAAACCAATCACACTAAGGACGATTGCGACGATTCGAGCCCAGGGGCGTAGTTTCCATAGGCTGACTGCGGTGAACCCTTGCAGCAACCCTAAGGATAAATATAGAAGGCCCATTACGCCCATGACGACTCGGATCCCCAGCTCTTCTTGTTGCGAAAACAAGGGAGCTAGCATGATGAAGAAACCAACCGGGATCATGATAATCGCCCCCAGTAAGTAAAGCGTGCCAATCGATTTCACGGACGCTTCGTGGCTGAGGTAGTGCCGGCGAATCGATTCAGGATCATTGCCTACGACCTGTGCGACCGAGCTCATATCCGATGTAGGAACGTATGGGTTTGTAACTGGGTCCGGAGTGGCGGTCGGGGGCGTTGTGCGAGCGAAAGGATTGGCGTCGTCTTGGTTCGACATGAATGGAGTCGCAAAAATGAGGTGTTTGGGTGAGGAAAACAGGTGCTATCGGCAACCATGAATCGGATTGGTCTGCCGAGAAAACAGTTGATCGAGAAAACAGTTGATATTCAGCAATTATCAAGTTTTACCACAAGTCAGTTGCTCCTGCGGGGGGCTAGTGCTGCGTCGCAGCTAAGAATTAGAGTTGGTGGTAGCGGAAGTCGTCAAGACTTTCGTTGTATTTGCTCGCCGATCCGAAACTCTTGACGAGTTCCGCTACCCTAAAAGTAAGCTGCGTTGCAGCACTAGCGTGTTTATACTTTCGATGTAGCTACCTTCGCGTGCGCGGTGGACCACGTTCTGGCGAACGTAGCTACGGCTTGAATCCCTCGTCATCCTTTTGTCGATCACCAATCAGCGGCCCATGATCCAGTTCACGGCACGAAAAAAGCCCTGACTGGCGGAAACCAATCAGGGCTTTAGTAAAAGTGAGTGCGAGTCGAAATCGACTAGCTGTTATTCGCGATCTCTGCTGCGCGGCTGAACAACGCATCAATCGCCGCTTGGCTGAAGCCTTGGGACGATAACGGGTTCGACGTGCTGACAAAGCCAAGTTCTTCGATTCCACCAAAGAATTGAAGAGCCGATCCATCACGGCTAACGACAAAGTCGCTCTTGTCCAACAGGGCACTCTTGATGTCAGTTCCATCGACGATGGTCAAGATTGCAGCGTCCTTGGCACTGTTTAACAGCAGCTCGCTGTAGTCCACGTTTTCAAAGCCTTCGGCGGCCATGAAGAAGATCTGTTGACCTGAGGAATCAAGTGCCACTGACCCGCCTCGACGTCCGTTGTCCGATGCACTGGCGGCACCCGAGTTGCCTCGCAGGTAGCTCGATGCCAGGATATCGAGGTTGGACATTGATGCCGAAAGACCAAGAACGGGAAGGTTGCCCGGAGCGACGTTGCTGCCGCTGGGGCCTACCGTTACTGGGATTTCATTGCCACTGGCCAAGAAGGTATTCGCGGCGGAAACACCAAATCGAATTCGATAGGATCCTTGGGCAACGCCGGTGAAGCGATAGTTTCCTTCACTGCCGGTAAACGCGGTGGCCACCAATTCGCCTGATGCTCTGCGAAGCTCCACTCGAACTCCGGCCAAGCCCGACTCGTTCGAGTTTTTGACGCCATCGCGGAACGGTGCAACCGAACCCGCCGAGTTGATGACTTCTTGAAGGTTTTCAACTTTATCGATGAAGATCGAGCCAGCGACTGTGGATCCGGTTCCCGTATCGGTCGGGTCGTTATCAATGATCGTCACGGTCGAGGCTTGTGCACCTAGTACGGCACCACCTGTGGGACTAGCCAGCGTGACGTTGAACGTCTCATTCGGCTCGTCGACCGTGTCTTCGAGGATGGTGACGGTGACGGTCTTAGCGGTGCTGTCGCCATCGGCAAAGGTTACCGTTTGTGTCTTTCCGGTGTAATCGGCTCCTGCGATCGCGGTGCCGTTGGACGTTGCAAACACCACTGAAACCACACCGTCAGATCCACCGGTTCGGGTGACCGTAAAGGTCGCAACTGGTCCGCTCTCGTTAACCGAGAGGGTTGCCGGAGAGAGCGAAATGGTCCCTGGATTCACGACGACCACATCGTCGTTCGTGATCGTAACTGTCGAAGTGGTTGTTCCCAGGGATGCACCACCGGTCACTGCACCGATGCTGGCGGTGAACGTTTCGTCGTTTTCGACTGCGGTATCGCCATTGATGTCAACGGTGACTGTCTTGGAAGCTCCATCGCCATCTGCAAAATTAACAGTTTGCGTTTTGGCAACGTAGTCCGATCCGGCTGTCGCAGTACCGTTAGCGGTCGCGAACTGAACCGAAACAGCGCCCGCGGTACCACCAGTTCGAGCAATCGTAAACGTCACTTGCTTGGTGCCGCTGTTTCCTTCGGCAAGCGAAATTGTGGCGGGGGAGATCGAAATCGTGCCCGCGCTGGTCGCCACGTCGTCGTTGGTGATGGTCACCGTCGAAGTGGTCGTTCCTAGCGATGCACCACCGGTAGCAGCACTGATGGTGGCGGTGAAGGTTTCGTCGGGTTCGACCGCTACATCGCCATTAATGTCGACAGTGACCGTCTTGGAAGCTCCATCGCCGTCGGCGAAGTTAACGGTTTGCGTCTTGGCAACGTAGTCCGATCCGGCTGTCGCTGTACCATTGGCAGTAGCGAACTGAACCGAAACAGCACCAGTGGTACCGCCGGTACGGGCAATCGTGAACGTCGCTTGCTTGGTGCCGCTGTTCCCTTCAGCGATAGAAATCGTCGCAGGAGAAATCGAAATGGTTCCCGCATTGGTCACCACGTCATCGTTAGTGATGGTCACTGTGGATGTCGAAGTTCCCAGTGTTGCACCGCCGGTCGCTGCACTGAGGTTGGCAGTGAACGTTTCATCGGCTTCGACGATGATATCACCATTGATGTCAACAGTGACGGTCTTCGATGCTCCATCGCCATCTGCGAAGTTTACAGTTTGTGTTTTGGCAACGTAGTCCTCTCCGGCTGTCGCTGTACCATTGGTGGTAGCGAACTGAACGGACACCGCACCACTGGTACCGCCGGTGCGAGTGATCGTAAACGTTGCTTGCTTGGTGCCACTATTTCCTTCTGCGATAGAAATCGTCGCAGGAGAAATTGAAATGGTCCCCGCACCCGCAGCAACGTCATCGTTGGTGATCGTTACGGTCGAAGTGCTTGTTCCCAACGTTGCACCACCGGTAGCACCACTGAGGGTGACGGTGAAGGTTTCGTCGGGTTCGACCACGATGTCACCGTTAATGTCAACGGTAATTGTCTTAGCGACTCCATCACCCGCGGCAAAGGTAACCGTTTGTGTCTTGGCAACGTAGTCTTCTCCGGCTGTCGCAGAACCGTTGGCCGTAGCGAACTGAACGGACACAGCACCGTCGGTGCCTCCGGTTCGCGTGACGGTGAAGGTAGCTGTCGTTGTGCCGCTATCGCCTTCGACCACGTCAAGGGTTGCTGGCGAGATTGCGATGGTGCCAGGTTGAGTCGAGCCACCATCGACCGTCGCGTTGATTACAAATCGGGCGTCGGCGTCAAAGCGAACTTGATCCAACGGGACAGGACGCGAGGTGTCGGTGCCTTGGGAATCGGGTTCTTCCAAGAATCCATAGATCAAGAACGATTCGCCGTTGCTGTCTTCACCCGGCGTTACCTCAAAGGTCAAGCCTTGTACCGGTGCATTGATGAAGACCGGGATGCTCAGTGCGTCAAAGACGTTGTCCAGCGTATCTTCGTTTCCGTTGGGTGCTTCAGGCACACCGCCTGCGATTACCGGGCCAAGGCCGCCGATATCGTTGAACACCTCAGCTGGGTCCGCTGCATTCGGGTTAAACGATCCGATAGCGGGTCGGTTGCCGAGGAAAAGGTCCGAACCGCCATTTGGGTTCGGCAGCGAGCGGCTCTCGTAGTCAACGTCGTAACGTTGGCCGATAGGGTTACTGCTGCTATCGACACCTTGCAGCACGTTGTCGGTGCGGAACTCTTTGTTCGTAACCGCAGCATCATTGAAGGGGAATTCACCCACTCCTGCAACGCTGATCACAGGTTGGATCAAGATCGTAGGCTGATTCACGCCAACTGCATCATTGCCACCGAAGCGAACTTGCAAGAAGAAGTCGTTGGCATTCGCTGCTGCCAAGCGTGTCACCTGGACCGTGGTTCCCGCATCAAGAAACAGGCCATTCGCATCGCTAAGCGATTCCAGAGCCGTTTTCAAGCTGCCCGTCGGATCCGCAGTGAAATCCGCAGCCGCGATCCGAGCTTTTCCGGTACTGACCTGACCCCCAGCCGACGTCAATGAAACGTCCAAGGAAAGGGTTTTGGTCGGATCGTTAATCTGTTGGCCTACCGTGATCTGCTGTGTCTCAGCAATGATCGGCGTGATCAGGCTGGGAGCATTGGTGGCGCCGGTAATTCCGATGTCGGCTACCAATTGGAACACCCCTTGGCGGAACCGAACGTCAACGGTTTGGCCAGGTGTACCGGTGGGCAGCGTGAAAATCTTGTCTTCGCGAAGGTCAAGGTAACCCACTTCCAATTCAAAAACCTGCCCGACCGCGACGTTGTACGCGCCGTTGGCGTCACGGGGCAGCTCAACACTGTTGCCGTCGCGAGCGCTCAATTGCACTTCAAGCAGCGGTTCGCCGGCTCCTTCGCCCATGCGGTTCAGTGTGTTGATCACGGACAAGGCATCCGCAGCGGTTACGCGGTTGTCGCCGTTGACATCCACGAACGCTTTGATCTCTTCCCCTTGACCGACTTCGGAAGAATTTCCGCCGTTACGGTTGAGATGGTTGATGATCGTCAACGCATCCATGGGGGTAACCCGCATGTTGTTGTCGACGTCATGCGAGAGAAAGTAGTTATGAGCGGCTGCAAAGTCGCCTGCGAGAAGTTCCCGTCGCTCAAGCGCTTCGCTGCTCAAACGTCGTGTGGTCCTTTGACCACGTTGGACTTGATCGTTAGAACGTTTGTCGGCCCTCAGCCATCCGGAGCGACGGAGCAAGTGACGCAGATGTTTCATCTGTTTTTCTCAGGAAGATGAAGGAGATTTTCGGGGAAAACTCAATGCCGAACACGACTGACACAGTCAAATGATTCGGTAAGAGCTTGGATTTAGATCGACATAGAGTGACCAAGTCGAAAAAACATACGGACCAGCCTATCTTATCTGGCGTTCCTAACTTATCAACATCCAGGGCAATCTATGCGGGCTAGCGACACTATGTAGTCGTTTAGAGATCGCAATATTCAAAAGGTTCCGATTTTTCCACCGGAAAATAATTTCGATTCGTTAGATTGCGGGGATTGATGAGGTCAGGTTGCTATCAGTCAAGGTGTCTGAATCGATCGACTCGGACCCCATTGTGCTTAGCGACTTTTCATTCACAACTAAATTCTGGGGGAACTTTTCCGAGATTTCTTCGGAGAAGGGAACAATCTGGGGCTGTGCGGGGGTTGTCATCGCGATCCGTGACAATTTGAGTTTTTGGTTATCCGATTGGCCGTTTGACTCGGCTGGTAATCGATTCGTTGCAAATCGGTGTTGGTTTTCGCCTTGTGCAACCTCGGTCGAACCCGGCCATTGAGCAAAAGCGGTGTCGAGCAGCGTCTGGGATCGCACCTGGACGCTGTTCTGAGGTTCGCTGCCCAGTGACTCGACCATCTGTGACTCGGTCGCCAGCGACGCATCGCCGTGTGACGTTAGCCCTGCACTTTCACTCGAATCTTGCACCAACATCGCTTCGGAGTGGATCTCTCCCTCACCGGCGCTGCCATCGGCGGTCAATGAGTTGATGACTAGCAGTGCATCCAAGGCGGTGATCACACCATCGTTATTGACGTCGATCAGTTGGCCTTGGGTTTCGTTGGCCTTCAAAGTTCGCGGCTGATTGATGTTGAGGTCGTTGATGATGATTAAGGCGTCGTTTGCCGTAACAACCTGATCTAGATTTACATCACCAGCCATCTGGGGGTTGTGTCGCGGGCTTGATACGCGGCGGGCAATCGCGACCAAGTCATCGCTCGTACCGCCCGCGACCTGGATGACGGGCGCCGGATTATCCAGTGCGTAGATCAAATTTTCGGTGGCGAGTTGAACAATGTATTCACCATCAGGTAGATGGCTGAATTTCAACGCCCCCGATTGATTAGTGGTCAATTGATCATCGAATCCAAAGTGGAGATCCGAAATTGCGATCGAGGTCTCGGCGTGTCCAAACGCACGAATCTCCGCAATGCCGCCGTGATCATCTTGAATGCTTAATTGCATCGATGCGCCGTACTGGATTGCGTCGCTTGTGACGCGTTTGATCAATATTCCATTGCGATCGTAGGCTTCGATGCGTCCGTAGGATGAGCCCGCTGAATTGGTTCCCCAGATCTGCAAGTCGACTTCACCAACATCTTGGTCGAACTTGGCCACAAACGCCTTGTTCTTGTTCCATTGCTCGCTCCACACAATGACTTGTGGGTCAAAAGACTGGAAAAACTGCTGGTTGCTAGCAATCGCCGAGCCAAAGACGCCCAGCTGACGCTGTAGCGAAGATCCTTGATTCGTAAGGACGACCCCGCTCAGGCTGTCGCTCGCGATTGTGCCCTCTGGAAGTGTGTTGGCATCGACTTCGCCAGAGAATAGAGGTGATCCGTCGGAATGACGTATCGTCGCCGACACGTTGCTCATAAACGATTCCGAGCCCGATCGAATCGAGTTGTCGTCCTCGTCAAGAAATGCAAACCCGGTGATGCTGCTGGACGCGATCGCAGGCGATTGAATTGTGCCCTGGATGATGTTGCTAGTCACAGTGGATTTCAGATCGACCGCTCGCCACTCGATTGTGGAAAACCCATGGTCGATCACAATCGCGAGATCGATATCCACCACTTGTTGATTGGGCTCCAACGCAACGATCCACGGTCCGTCATCGAGCCGGTACTGTAGTTGGCTGACACGATTCAGCGTGATATCGCTCTGAGGTCCCTCGGAATTCTGATTCTTTAGCGCGATCGCCAAAGCATGCCCATTCAAGTGATAGGTAGAGGTTGCGGTATCAAAATAGCCGACTCCTTCTAGCTGCAGGGGCACGTCGGCGACATCGAAGATGCCATCATTGTCGCTATCCTGCCAACCCAAAAGGGCCAATGTCGAAGCGGGGCTGGTGTAATTGTCGTAGGCTACGGTGAGCGGATATCCGCCTCGCATGATACTGTCTTCTTGGACAAATCCGCCGGTTGGATTGTTGGATGCGTTCAGATTTTGAGCGTTGTAATAGCCACGTCGATCGGTCCACGAACCGCTTCCGGGATATTCGTCACGCGCCCAGAAAATGTGCCCCATTTCGTGAGAGATCGTGGATGCGGGTCGGGTCGATGGGGTGACCATAAATAGGCCACCAGAGAACGCAAACGCTCCGGAGAAGAAGCCGCCCGGTGCAAAAAATCCGTCATGCTCGCCAGTTTTGGGATCGATGTCGTCCGATGAATCGACGACAAAAATCGTGAACGCCCAATCCGTGCTTAGCTTAACACGTTGATCATGGTTAAACGCCAAAACCGCGTCTTGCAGTGCCGTCGATCCAGGGTAGGTGAGCGAGTCCATGAATTTACCGACCGCTAATTCGAAACCCTCGCTGTTGCGATCGATCAACTCGTAAGGAGTTTGAACGGGCGTCTTGGCATACGTGTCATCGATCACAAATTCAAGCGAATGGACACTATTCAAGCCGTCGAGCGTCTCGGCCCACCAGTTCACGCCTTCACCGATTTTTGACAGCATTTCGTCAATCTCAGCGGACGTCCAGTTCTGAGACTGAGTGTCGATACTGCCGTCGCTTTCGAAAAAGACGGGAGTTACCGCGACACGGCCGAGCAGGAACTCGCCGGTGTCCATTTCGGTTGCTCCGAGCGGGGCAGCCGCTAGCAAGTTTCGCTTCTCAAGCTGCTGGAAACGAACGAATCGGCGGTTTTGCAACCGATTTCGTCGTCGTTTTGCAGAAGAGCGGAACATAGAGTGAGACGATTACATCGGGAACGAGGAAAGGGCACCAAAGGTATTATCGGCACTCCTTGCCAAAACGGCTCGCCACTTAGACGCGACAAAGCTGGATTTGTCTCACCGATTTGTTGCAATCGTTGAAATCCAAATTCCCACCCCTATCGGACTATTTTAACCTTGGATCCGAGAATGTCGGATCCAAAGTCTCGTTTTGCTCGTGAATGCCGTCTGCTTTGGTACCGCTGGCGATTCAATCCGTCCCGCAGCCGCGTGTAAAAATGTTCGGATTAGCCGGGGCGGCTCGCGCCGCCCCTAACCGCTTCGAGCTCCTTAGAGATTGGCGAAGATCCGATCAAGAACCGACGTTTCGTCTTCGTTTTCGTTAGCCGACGAAGTGTCTTCTGCCAACGAATCGACGATCGAATCGAGGCTCGCTACGGCAGCGTGATCAAATACGCTTGCTGTGGACGATTCTCCTTCGGCTGCGATCGTTGAAACCGGGTCACGGCTGACCAGGGAGGCTTCATTCGCTTCGGCAACCAGAAGGTCTCCGACCGCTGTCGCTCCGGAGGCATAAACCCCGTTTGCCGCTGGCACGTATTGCGTGCTCACTTGCTCGCCAGAACCGCTAAAGGTATTGCGGTTCAGGTTCAGCTCGTTGATCACGTTCAGTGCATCGGAAACTGTGACGACGCCGTCGCTGTTGGTGTCAGGGAACGGCGGCAAGTCCGTCGGCGTTGCTTGATCCAAGCGGATGGTCGAAGCTCCTGCTCGATTGAGAGCATTGATAATTTGCAGTGCATCAAGTGGAGTGACCGCACCGTTGTTATTGACGTCGTTACGATTGATCGGGTTACGGAACGGGTTGTTCGAGACGAACAGTTTGATGTCTTCGACTTCGCCACTGGTGGCGACACCGAGAGAGCCAAGATTGTTATTCTCGCTGAGCCGGAATCGAGCGTAGATCTCGCCTAGCTTGGCGTTGTTAGGAACATTGACCGTAATTGTGTTTCCTGCACCAACGCCCACGAGAGGACGACCGCTGCCGGCCGAGCCAAATCGCTGGACTTCGCTTTCAGAGAATATGCCGTCGCCATTCCAGTCAAACCACGCGTCGAGATAAAACACTCCCGGAGCTTGAAGGGGTGTCGTGTCGCTCGGATCCGACGGCAGGTTGATATCGACCAAGAAGGTGGTCGAGAACCCAGGACGCACGGCTCCGTTGACGCGAACGCCATCGTCGTTGAGATCTCCGTTAGGAATTTGGGCATCGGCATCCGGCGTTACACCGCGACCGAGATACAAGTTCGGAATGACATTGTGTCGTGGCCCCCCATCGATTTCGAGCGATTTGTAAGGTGCAGGAGCGTCGCCATAATCGGCTCCACCACCGACAAAGACAACCAATTCGGTTGTGCCGGACGTAGTGTTGCTTTGCAGCAGATTGCCGACGTCATCGCGAATGATCGGTTGCGCGACCGCTCCGCTACCTGTCACAGTGCCGACTCCGTCGATGATCAATCGATCACCAACGATGGCGATCGTCACATTGGGAAGCCCAATGCTTTGGATCGCGGCTTGGTACAGCTCCGCTACTTGTTGGATCGTGGCATCGATCGGGATCACAACCGGGATCGTTGCTTTTTGGCCTGCCGATGAAAGCAATTGAAGAGCCGTATTGCTCAGATCGACCGCATAGTTTGCATCGCCACCAAGAGTAACGCGGCCATCACCAATATTCGCCGGATTCAGTCCCAGTCCCGCACCGGCGATCGCACGCACGAGTGCGTCCGCAATACCGCTAAGCGTTGGGTTCGCACCGATGAGCACAGGGATCGCACCCGGGGTGATCACGCCATTACCGGAATCTAATTCGAAGGTTCGAATCAGAGTCGCACCGCGTTGGATCACAAATGTTTGGCCATCTGCGATGTTATCGCTGACATTTGCCAAGTTGTTAGGAACACGAATGCCGAATCCAGCCGCCGTGCCGATCGCAGGTCCGGTGATGGTGTTGGTTACCCGAATGCTGTCGGATAGAGTCGCTCCATTGGCCAGAGGTGAGTCGGCCAAGATCACCACACGATTGTTCAACACAGACGATGTGACGTTCAGTCCTGATGCTTGAATTTGAGCGTTGAGGGCTTCTGCCAATTGTTGTGTGGAATCGGTGATGACCACAGGCACAAGGACACTGTTCGGATCATTTTGAGTCGCATTGGAATCAAATTCGAACGTTAACGAAGTCGTTCCGTCAAACACCGTTACGGTCTCGCCATCGGCGGCACCGAACAACGCTGATGTCATTGTGAACGTTGTGTTCGTAACCGTGACGGTGAACACGTCGCTCAGCGGAGTCGCCGAAGCGAGCGTTGAACCGCCCAACAGCTGGATCTGATTGTCCAGTGCCGTTGCATCGAGGTTTAGAATCGAAGCGTTAATCGCATCCGCCAATGCCGCCGTCAATTGCGGGACACTCAGGGTTGTAGCGACAGTCACGGGGACCGAAGCATTCAATCCCACGCCGCCGTTCACATTGCCATCGGTGTCAAATTCGAAGGTGACTTCGTTCTGACCATCAAAGATTCGGATTGATTGCCCGTCGATGTTATTGCCGAACAAGTTCGGAGTCACCACGATGTTGATGCCAGTGTCGGCTTCGAGTGTGGTGAACGAACCGTCCAATCCAATCACGGTGGTTAGGGCGCGGTCGGAGTAACTTGATCCGGTACGCACACGCAACACGGCATCGGTCGAGTCGAGCAAGCGAATGACATAAACCGAATTCTCTTGCCAGATTCCCGCCAAAGGAGTCAAGCGAATGACGTTGTTCGATGGATCATAGCCAAATCGGTAATCGATGCCTTCGACAAGCGTTTTTCCATCACGGGTGACCAGAAGTGCATCGCCCGTCACGCTGTCGTCGTCGATGCCCACTCCCGGAACTGGGTCTGCACCGGCAATGCCATCGATCAATTGAATATCGAACGTATTGAAAATGTCGCCTCGTGCGGTAACCACTTGGCCACCGCTGAGTCCAATGTCCGGAGCTCGTGGCGAGACCAAGACAGCCCGTGGTCCCACTTCGTCGGCGCGGTCTTCGGCACCACGGTCCTTAAAGACACGTTCGCCGATACCCGATGGGGTTTCCACATCGGGATCATCGACCCTGAGTTGGCCGTTGACGTCGAATGTAGGAGCGATGATTGGACTTGGTGGCAATCCAATCGCTCCGCGTACGGTTTTCAGCGAAGGACGATCTTCTAACGAGTCGATCGAGCTATCGATGATCGGTGTGCCGGCTCGCGGCGTGAACACCAATTGAACCGGATCGATAAAGACTTCCTGGGAAGCAATCACCTGTTGTGCAAAGGCACCCCGAGCGTCCGTTTGGCTGCTGCGAGCGTCCGTCGCGTTTCGATAATAGGTGGTTCCGCCGATTACCGTTTGCAAACTGGCATCGTCGATCGCGATTGCGGTTTGAGCGTTTGCGATCACATTATTCAGCAGCGTCGGTGCGGCACCTTGTTGGACCACAATCCCTTGGCTGCCGGGAACATAGATGTCGGCTGCGACGGTTGACAATGCACCCACCGCGTCAATGTCAGCTCCGACAGCACCTGTTGTCGAAGTGCCTTGGCCGAGATCGGTCAAACGCACGAATCCGAAACGGTCTTGTGCATTGAAACCAAACGCATCGAGGTCGATCGTAGCATCAATGCCTGCGACAACGCCGACATTGATAAAGTTGATTCCATCGCGGCTGACCGCGACCGAAACGCCTTCGATTGCACCCGTTTCAAAGATCACCAGGTCGGGGCGAGCATCGCCGCTGCCGGTCAAGAAGTTATCAGTGAAACCAACGGTTAGCACACCGCGACGACCGAGCGACGTGGTGAATTCGCCATCGACCGGTTCGAGTCCACGGCCGACAACGTCGGGAGCTCCGAGTGCTCTCTGCGGGTTGTTAAAGCCAGCGGAAACGTTGGCGCCGGCGGTGTAGCTGACCACGGTGTCGGCAAAGGAGATTTCGCCTTTGTCGAACAGCATGTCATTGAAGATGTCCGGGAACGCTTCGTCGGGTCGGCTCACATTTCCGCCCACGATCGTGTTGTTCAAAATTCGATCGAATGCGATCGGATTGCTTTGAGTTCCACCATTAGGGCCAAGGCCTGTGATACGGACTCCGGCATTCGCGTTGAACGCCAGGACATTGCTTTGGACGACAACCCCAGGCAGCAAGTCGTTGGTATTCAATTCGACCAGGTTGCGTGGGTAAACGATCGCCGCAGGAAGTTGGTCGGCTTGGTTGACCCCTTGAACGCGTGACTCAGCACCGCGATTGAGTTCGATACCGGCGTCGGCATTAAACAGGAAGCGGCTGTTTTCAATGATGATGACGCCTTGGTCATTTCGATCACGGTTGCTGTCACCGCGTAGTCCAAAGACATCGATCGAAGCAAAGGCAGTGCCGTCATCCGTGATCGTTGCATCACCGTATACGTTGATACGACTATCGCTGGAGCTGCCATTTGCTCCGGTAGCGGTAATGTTCAGGATCTGACGAACCGCAGAAGCACTCAGAGCGTTGATGATCGCCGTAGAGACTTCGTTGGCCGTTGCCGATTCGCTGACCACGATTGGGATTTGCGAGTTGGGAGAGTTGAGTCCGTTGCTAACGCCCGATGCGTCTGTTAAATCGAACTCGAACCTCAACTCGGCTCCCGCAGCACCCACGGTGAACGTAGCACCGTCGATCAATTCGTTTCCGGAAAATGCTCGTAATGCATAGCCATCGGTCAAGCGATCGTTGGTGTCAAAGGTGCGGAACTGAGCCGCGGCTTCGCTGTCGACGTATTCGCTTGCATCACGAATCTCTAGCTGGTAAGCACCCGTGACCGTCGGTTGGGTCGGACGAGGCGTCGAGGTGAAGAATCGCGTTCCGTCCTCAACAAAGGTTTCGGTCGCTGTCACCACACGCGAATCGGTTACGAGTTCACCGCGTTCAGCGAACCCGATGATGATGTCGTCAATGAAGACACCCTCGTGATTGTTGTCGGCGGTTCCCGCGAGGAAGCCTGCCGCATATTGATCGCCGTAACGAAGTTGTTCGTTAATAAACGGTCCAAAGTTGTCAATCGTCAGACCGCCAGTGCGTACCATGGCACCCGATGTGGGGACGAACGAAGTGTCGCCGTCGCTGAATCGACTGGCAAGAGCTTGCGAGATCGCTTCGGCAACTTGCGGAGCCGTGTCAAATCGGCTGACCTGAATCGGCCGTCCGGTTAACGCTTGCTGTCCGCTGATTGGCAACAAGGTTGGCGATGACGATGTGATCGTGGCTGTGCCATCGACTTCGATCAGATTTCCATCGGTTCGTGCGGTGATCGGTGAAAGGAAGATGACCGATACGGTGTACGAATCGATCTGGCCGGTCTGGGCCGTTCCTGCGATGCGAGGATCGTAGGTTGAGTTACCAATTCCGCTGATCCCAATGAAAATGGGGCCAGTTTCAGTGGCGGTCACTTGGACCGTATCACGTTCGAGATTGACAAACCCAGGTAATTCGTTGCCCTTCGCATCGAAGAAGCGAATTGCGGCATTCAAGGCAGGATTCGTGACGAGGTCGACGTCAACGAATATTGTGGTTCCGGCAGCGACATTGGCACGGACAAGGTCCACGTCGTTCAGATTTGACGGGGTCCCCAAGGCATCTACCGAGCCAATCCGGCCGATTCCCTTGATCGTGGAATTGCCGCCCGAGTAAGGCAGTTGCGTTGCTTGGTACAACAAGTCGTTGCGTTCGCCTGTGACGCCAGGAGTATCGCTTGGATCCGAGAAGTTGAAGTTTTCCACAACATTGTATTGCGGAATTGGCAGCCCGGCGGCCAACGACAACGCTGCGGCAATCTCTAACTGAGACAACTGGTTCAGCGTCGTGGTGGACAACGGATTGATCAGATCGACGCTGACTTCGTTGGTTGCGACAGGACGGGTTCCGTCGTTCAAGATGAAGGTTTGGCCAGCGTACTCGATCACTTCTCGGTAATCAGGGTCCAAGTAGCGAGTCGCGAGTACAGCACCCGATGGGACCAATCGTTTGAGATCGACCGTGTCCGCGATCAGCGTCGCAATCTTGCTGGCACTTAGGTCTTCGAGCGTCGTTCCGACTGGTTGAGCAGACAACAAGTCGATGCGAATTTGATTCGCAGCCACTGGGCGAATGCCATCGTCCAGAACGTACTGTTGTCCATCGACGGTCACCACTGCGACGGCGTTTGGATCAGGGCCATACAATGCCGCGAGTTGGCGGCCCGATGGGGCGCTGACCGCAGGTGCCAAGTCGATCGCAAACGATTCGCCGTTGACGACAAGTTGCGAGTTTTCGACAAGAGAATTGCCTGCAACCGCACGGATCGACGGGGTGCCCGTCGTTGTTTTACCAGCGGTCGAGAACTCGATTCGCATGCTCAGGTTGGATTGACCCGCAAACGGTTGCAACGGCACGCGTGCTTGACGCCAATTTCCGGTGTTGTCGAAGAGTTGTTGAACTTCGACATCGATGTCATCGTCGTACAGCGAACCCGTTAAGAGGCTGTTCGTGGATGGATCATCAAATTCATCGTCGTTTTCGCCGCTGTTACGGAAATTGCTGTTGCTGGCGACGAGATGTTCGACGCCATTCTGGTCAACGATGTAAACGCGTAGCGAATCACGTGCACCATTGATGGTGGCAACGTCGTCAGCGTCGAGGAAATAGCTGAAGTAAAGCGTCGGTAAATCGGTTGCCGCATATCCAGCAAGACTGAACGTGTTACTTTGAACTTCGCCCTTCGCTCCACCAGGCATGTTGTAGGTGTTAACAATGCTGGTGCCGTCCACTCGCGTGCCATTTGGCACTTCTTGCGAATGAGCGTATTTGCTTTGGAACAGAGGAATGTCTTCAAAGTTAAACGCCAGACTGTTTCCACCGATAGTGCTTTGGCGAGTGTCACTGAAATTACTACTGACACCATGGCCTGGGTCGGTGTCACGACGCTCCGTGACATGCCACAGATTGTAATCCAGGATGCTGAAGTCCAATCCAAGTGCACCACCGATTCCCGTCGAAATCATCGATCGGCCACCCGCAAAGACGGGTTGCAATTCACCTCGCGTATTGAACGCGTAGATGTCGCCTCCGCCTGTTACACCGAACAAAATCTGACGCAATTCGCCATCTTCGACACTGGTTGGCCCTGCACGCAGGCCGGTGAAGTTGATACCAACTAAGTCAGTTGATGAGAGCACATATTGTCCAACCGTGCGGTTGCCAATCGACGAGGCGAGTTGGCCGGTTGGGACAACAAAAAGTCCCCCGGTGTCGGTGATCGCGTACAGGTTGTTGTTGACTAACTCGACACCGGTCACGGTTCCGCCCGTTGGCAAGCCACCCGCAGTCAAGTTGCCCGTTGGCAAACTTGCAGCACTGCCGACTGGATCGCCGATGAATCCGCCGACGATACGAACCGAATGAGCATCGGTGGCTCCAGCGTCGATGAATGCATTGACGTTTGGCAAATCGCCTGCCGAGTTGGCTTGGTCGACGGCATTAACAATGCGTTGTGCCACAACCCCGGCGGTGTCGGTCGGGAACAATGGAATACGGAAGTTGCCGCTTTCAACGCCCGGGGATCCGCTCAACACCAAACTTGTCGAAGTTGCGATCGGGTTCGTTTGGATCGAAACGGTTTCGGCATTTGGAATCGAAAGTTGGCTTCCTGCAGCTGACACCGAAATGCCTGCGCCACGAATCGCCGCGGCCAATCGTTCGATCAACGCCTCGGGGCCGAGGTTGGTCGAGATGACAACGGGGATGTTCGTGCCAGTGACGTTTGCTGGATCGCTGACGAACTCAAATACCTTGGCTGTTTGACCTGGCAATTTGACCAAGACGGTATCGCCAAACGGAATGGTCCGCGGATTACCAAGCGTGCCGTCAGGATTGAGTACTGGCGAATTGTTGATGCTAAGGGTGAAGCCTTGGTCGAATTCGAAGGTGACAGTTTCGACTTGATTTGTCAGCGTGAATCGGTCGCCATCGAACAAGCTCTGTGTCGCAATGCCTGCGGAGTTCACTTCGGTTGCCGCAGTGAAGCCAAGTTGTAGCGGTCGAGCACCGACGGGAGCCGTCGTGTTGATTTGACCAATCTCGCGTCGACTTGTGCCGGCACCTGGAATGTTGACATCCAGATTGAAGTTACCGCCGTTGATCAGACCGGTGTTTTCGTTGAATCCGTACAGGATGTTCGTGGTATAGGCCAAACCGTTCTGTGGGAACGGGCGATTGCCTACCAAGAAACCTGTCTCGGCATTCAGGAATTCACGAATCGTGATCGCTTCGACTTCCAACCCGTCATTACTGGCGACATTCAATACGGTCGGAGCAACTGGTGGTGGACTGCTCAGGTGATGGGTCGTGATACCACCTCCGACCGAAATCGGTGTGCCCAAGGCTCCGGTGGCTGTGTCGATGCTGTAGTAAGCCCATGAGGTATCGGAGGGCTGACGATTGCTGAAGCCGGTGTAGGCAAACAGCTCACCGTTGCTGCCAAAGGCGACGTCGCGAACTTCGTCTCCGAATCCACCGAGGAAACCACTGCCTTGGAACGCCGATGTGTAAGTTGCACCGGTGTAAGGGTTGACCAAGAACAATCCGCTACCGGTGTTGACGTATAGCATGACGTCATCAAACGTGTAATCGATGATCGAATCTTGGTCGAACAGAACTGGGAACTGAGGAGTCGACGCAGTACCACTAATCGGCAGGATTTCGAAGTGTTCTTCGACAACTCGCTGTACCGAGTCAATTGGCTCGAGACGCAATGTCGGGTTGGTCGAGGCAGGATCAAAGAACTGATCCAACGGTTGAGGAACACGTTGTTGGTTCGACACGGCAACGTAATAGATGCCTTCTGACAACTCAGCCGATCCGATGAACGGGTCGCCTGTTCCGAACGATCCACGTGAAAGGTCTTCGGCGTTCGCACTGCCAAGCGGTTGGTCGTCCGCAATGTTGCTGTCGGTGCCGATCAGCACCAATTGACCCGCCTCGTTGAAGACGTAAATCGCGGTATCGGTTCGTGCCAAGCCGTCGGCGTAATCGAGGTCGAATGCCGTCGCCAAGTACAGGGCGGCATTGTCGCGAGTCAAGTTTTCATACTTGATATCGAATTGGTACCAATCCACGTCGGTCAAACTATCGATCACGCCGCCGATGGTCTTGGACAATCGGTCGCTCGACAGTGGGCCGTTGTTGCGAGCCGCGATCGGGTTGCCAGCCGCATCGAGAATTGGATTGCCAGCCGCATCCACTAGGTTCTCGTCGTCGATCGCAACCGAGTACAACCCCAAACGTTGAGCTGTACTTAATGTGTCGTTTACGGTATCGAGTTCGTATTCATCTCCCGCAAGCGGACTGTGGATTGGACCACCGATCACTTGGATTCCGTTCACAGCGAATCGTACATCGCTGAACCGAACCTGGGTTCCAGCATGCTCGTCGACTTCTTGCAAACGAATTTGCATTTGATAAGAGCCCGAGGTCAACCCGCGACGCAGACTCGATGGGACAGATGCAGCCGTTTGTCCCGAGACGATCAAGGATTGATTCGAGCCAGATTCGACGCTACTGCTTCTCACTCGCACGTGATAAACGTTTCGTTGTCCTGCTTCGCCCGGCAAAATGATCCGCATGCCCGCATCACGTGGATTTGTCGAGAACAAATCCTGGTGATCTTGTGTGGTTATGTTTGGATCGTTTGCTGAAATCAGATTCAGTGCGCGAGCATTATTGGCAGGGAATCGTCCATCGGGTGCAACCAAGCGGTTTTGCGTGCCCAGTGATTCGGCCATCGAGTTGTCGGACAATACCAACGTGTTTCCGTTCGCGTCAATCAATTCGATGACCGTATCGAGCCGCATATCGGTGCGGTCGATATCGAGCCAAACTTGAGTGCCCGCTTGACCGATGAACGAATAAACGTCGATGTCGCTCGATTGGCTAATCGAACCGTCAACGATAAATCCAAGTCGGCGGTTTTCGTCGCCCGAGCTTTGGTTAGGAGCGAGTTCACCGAGGAACTGCGATTGGCCAGGCGTGGGGTTGGTGTCCGAAACGCCCACGTTGCGTGGTTCGTTCTCGGTTGTGATCGAAACGTTGCGATCGTCTGCGGCTTCGCGAATCGTGATGCCGTCCCAATCGCCACTGCCTTCGATATTCAGCGGCAATTGGACTTCGAACGGGTTCGCAGGATCGCTAGGGATCCATTCGATGAAACTAGTGACTTTGGCTCGGTCCTGGTTCGAATCAAGCGTCCACGCGAAACTGGTGCCAATATCGCCAATGCCAAATGCTGCGGTGGCGTTAGGGAACAATGGATCGTTGGCTTGAGCGGTTAACGCTTGGTCGATGTCACCCAACACGGTGAACGCTGTGTTTTCTGTGTCCACCGCCGTTAGTAGACGAGCGGCATCGTCGGCCATCCAGCCATCGTAAGTCGCGTTGAACTGGTTCGTTCCGTCGTTAACGTAAATACCACCATGGCTGAAACCGACTCGGTTTTGCCCATTGATGACCATCGCACGGAAATCTTGTTCACCTGGAACGCCGACACTGTACAAGGTGTCTGTGTTTCCGTTGCCGACGTCCGCGTCGAGATAGTTGACGACTTGGATATTGTCGATGATCGCATCACCAAAGTCACGATTGTCCGGCGTGAAAAACTCAACCGTGGTGTACATCACCGCACGGTTGTCCAAGAAGAACGTCGTGGCAACCCAGTTCACCGGACGGGGGTCGGCAGCGGTTGCGTTCAACATGTTGAACGTACCTTCACTGATTACCGTATCGCTTGAGATCAGCTGAGCGGGACGTGTGATCGTCGTTTGACTTAAACGGAAGGTCGTGTCCACAAGGCGGAATGGAGCCCCTGCTGGTAAGGGCAGATAGTCAATGTCGACGATGGTGGTTTCCAGGAAACCGTAGTTTTGCTGTTGCAGTCGAGTGACAGTGGCTTGGTCGATTCCAGTGACTGAGATGTTGGTCACCTCATTGCCATCGGTAACGGTGCCCTCGAAGAATCCAATGACGTTCGGGTCAATGTCGTTGTCGATGCGGGTGCCATTGTCGACTTCGCGGTCGGTACGGTCGTACTCAGGGCCAACGGGAAGCCCCGCAGGCGTGGCAGTGGTCGTGGTTTGAGACGACAAAATCGATTGACGAACGCCGTTAGCATCCGTGTCAACCGAAGGCAATCCATCAGGTCGGAAACCAGCGCCAATCGTATCGTCGACCAACGCGGTCAATACGACGGGGAAGTCGGGATGTCCGACGATTTGCAAGCTACCACCGATGCGGTCGGCAATGTCTTGGAATTGATCTTCGGACGTTTGTAGGTTACCGCCAGCAACGATGCCTGCGGTCGGCCCATCGAATTTCACAACCAGGCTTCCGCGTGCATCGCTTTCCAGACGCATGCCGCCATAAATATGCTGGTTCGGGATCGAAATGGTGTCACGAACGATGTGAACAATATCGACGTCGTCCAACACCACTTCGGTCGATACCGAACCGCCGCGGACTTCGATACCGTTGAGACCAAATCGGTCAACGGTGTCAGGAAGGTCTTCGTCTTGTGCCAGACGATTTCCCTGAATCAATGGACCACTGTTTCCAGTCGAGCGAACGGCATCGATCTTGCCAGTGCTACGTCCCGCATCGGAAAGTTCGTTGAATGAAAAACTATTGACGTCAAACGTGCCGACGGGACCGTAACCACCGATAAAGGTGTTGTTGACGATCACAGGTTGCGAGGCTCGTACAAACACGGTGCCGCTGGCGTTGCCGCTGCGGCCGCCACGGTCGGGATCATCCGCGGGGACGACTTCGCGACCATCGTCATTCATTTCAAATCGGCTGTTCGCTAGCCGCAGGTCACCTTGGTGAACTTCAATCGCATTGAAGCTAGCGAATCCACCTGGGATACGAGAGATGCCACCGCCACCGGCGATGACAGCGTGGTCGATCGATGCTGCACCGCCGAAACCGACGTATAGACCAGCCCAGTCGCCGTGCTGTAGTTCGGCAGTCGTGTTGGTGCTATTGGTGTCGAATGTTCCGCCTGCACCATAACGATTGTCCGCCAAGCTTGTCATGACAACAGGGCGTTCGGTAGTACCTTCGGCGTAGAAATGGCCACCAAACGTGACGTCGATGCGAGCGCCATCAAGTTTAATGATCGTGCCTGGGTCAACCTTCAGACCTGCATCGAGTCGCGCCGTTCGTTGTCCGGTCGTCGCGGCAAGCGCTGTGGTTCCGGCAAGTGCGGTGTCGATGAAAGCTGTGTCGCTGGCGTTCAAGCTAGCGACCAACAAATAGGGGCCATCACTTCCATCGGCCTGAACCGTCGCACGATAAAGTCGGCGTGACGAGAACGTCGACGATGCTGGCACGGTGGGTAGTCCCGTTAACTGAAACGCACCGTCATCGGTCAAAGTAAACGCGGCAGTCGGTTGGCTTGCATCACTTTCGCCGCCGCTTGCATCAGCGAACGTCATTCGGTAGCGGTACGATCCAGCGACAATGTTGCCTTCCAATGGGACGCCTACAGCGTCCAGGGTCGTTGCCCGGATCAACAAACTGACCGGTGCATCGACCTTTTGCAACAAACCACCCGCTGAGCCAGTGATTTGCAGATTCTCGGTCAACACGTGAACGATATCGGTATCGTCCAATCGAGCGCCAACGGTCAGCGGTTGTAATTCGCCGCCCGTTCGTGTGGCAACGCGAACGAACAAGCCGTTGATGGTGTTCTCGGAAAGAACGTTACCACGGATGTGAGGTCCGACTCGCGAGTAATCGGGGGTGAACGTCGCACCACTTGCGGTCGACGTCATGAATCGTGACTCAGCGAACGTATCCGGCGTCGCTGACATCGCAGCATCGGCAGACACGCTAATTTCACTGTTAATGATCGTAGGTCGCGTGACTGCCATGTCGATCGGGCTAACGACGACTTGGCGTCCATCAATCGAAACTTGACCGCCACCGTAGCGAAGATCGGCGTACTGAATGTGGTTAAGGAATATGCCTTGGTCTTCAAGGAACTTGCGTGACTCGTCAGCCGAGTCGATGTCGCCGCGGAAATCGATCCCGCCCCAATCGCCTTTGGACGCACTATCCGGTTGATTTGGATTGAGGTCGTCATTGAAACTGGTAAACACAACGCTGCCGGGAATCGCGACTCCATTGGCGTCCGTGATGATCCGTCCGTTGGAACCGATCAATGTGGGTGTGCCCAAAATTTGCAGCGACGATTGGCTTTGGTCAACCAGCGGTGCGGTGCTGCCGACGGCAACCCGGCTGCGACGCATCTTGAACACGGCACCCGCGTCGACTACCAGATTGACGCCCTTAGGAACGACAATCGATTCACCATCGGGAAGTGCGATGCCGCGATTATCTTTTCCGACTTGGTAGGCAAAGTTATCCTCCAGCGTGCTGATATCGCCATCAACGCCGCCGTTACCGACCACTCGAATGGTGTCGCCCGGCAACGCTGCCGCTAACGCGTCTTTCAAGTTGAGATAAGGATTCGGGGTCGAGCGGTTCAGGTCAGGATTGGTCGCCGCTTTGTCAACGAACAACGTGGTGTTGGGATCATTGGGCACAAACCAAAAATTGAACAAGCCGCCGGTGTTGCCATCGAGATCGCCATCCAGTGCGTTGCCGGAATTGTCTTTGATTGCGTCCGCTGCGGTGGCTCGGAACGCGAGTGACAATTCGTACGTGCCTTCACTCTTGCCACCGAATCCGCTGCCGGGGGTTGCTGGATCGTACGTTGTGTTGCCCGAAGAACTAACGGCAATCGCGTAGGTGCCGGTTTCAGTCAAGTCCAACTCGATCATCGAATCGTTGCTGAAGTAATCGTCGTTCGCGGCGACCTCGGTGTACTTGCCGGTGATTCCATCACGCTTGTACAGACGAAGCGCCGTGTTCAGCAGACTTGCACTAGGCAATCGCTCTGCCATCGTTTCGATGCTGATCTTGCCGGGCTGTGTCAATGTGAACTTGTACACATCGATATCGTTGCTTTCCGGGCGGTACAGGAATTGTCCGTTGACAATGTCGGCGACACTTGGAAACGCTGGCTCGTTGTCGGTGCCCGGATTCAATACGGACGCAGTACTTTGGGTTACCGGTTGAGGCAGGTGATCGGCATAGCCATAGCCAAGCAATTGTCCAACGGCAAGAAACGCTCCGCGGAAGAACTCGCCACCCAGTTGATCGTCAGTCGATTGATCAAAGTCTTGGAAGTCCAATACTACAAGATCGTCCACGCCGTCAACGTTACGGTCACGGGTCGCTACCACAACCGCTTCGGGGCCGGTGGTCTGAACCGAACCGTCTGGATTGCGAATCGCAGTCGCACTATTGACGCGAGGGTCAGCACCATACAGTTCACCGACAGCAATCGAGAACGAGGATGCATCGGTTAACCCACCCTCGGTTTCAACGAATTGAACTCCGAGGTATTCGCTAAACAGCGACAAGACTTCACGTACACGCGCTTTCTGCTGTTCGGTGATCAGGTTGAAGTATTCGCGAGACTCGTCGATACCCGCTTTGGTCGGATCGTCACCCAACCAGCTATTGACGAAATTGTATTGGAATACCGAAATTCCCGATTCATCGTCGGCGCCACGGCGAAAGATGTCCAGCGGAATCGTGCGATCGAGTCGCGATGGATCATCCGGTCGCAAATTGCGAGTTCCGGGTGCGCCGGCACCGGGAAGATTTAGGTCGTAATTGCTGGTGTTGCGGATCTCGCTGGTCAAACGGGCCGATTGAATGCCGGCGTTCGGATTGCTGCTGATCGTCCAGGTGTTGTTCAGGTTCAACGCATTGGTGAAATTGTCCGCAGGATCCGTGCTGACGGGAATTTGAGTTGGCGTCACCTTAATCGGTTCGCTCGAACCGATTCGCAATCGCGCAGTGCCCTTTATAAATGTGTTGCCATTGCCAAGCGGGTCGACAACGCGAGACAGCGCACTTGGGAACTCAAGTCGAACGACC
This sequence comes from Novipirellula methanifontis, assembly GCF_052161655.1. Lineage (GTDB taxonomy): Bacteria > Planctomycetota > Planctomycetia > Pirellulales > Pirellulaceae > Novipirellula. The sequence continues at coordinate 9,572,138 of NZ_CP197418.1, read as the reverse complement.
TTGGTCAACGGATTGTAGATGGCCGACGTTGGAGCCATTTCCACATCGTCGCTGCTGGTCAACGTATCTCGCGTGTAGATCAGACGATAAAGGTCTTCACGTTCCAGTGACGCGACATTTACATCACCACCGTCAACGTGAACCTCGATCACATTCGGAGCCGAGTTCAGCGTGCCATTGGCAGCCCGGGTGACCGGTTGAGGAACCACCGCAAGGACTTTGGGGCCACCGTTGACGGTGAATTGACCGCTAACGCTGATTCCATCGTTAAAGAATTCGCCGTTTTCGTTCTGCAAGCCCAACGCGCCGGCGGCATTGATATCGATGCGATAAGTATCGTCAGGCAGTGTTTCGGCGAAACGGAAAACGACCTCGCGAGGTGAATCGCCCAGACCCACGAAACCAGGTTGAATGACCGAATCACTCGCTCCGCTAAGTACCAGAGGCGAGAATGTTGGCGCGCGGTTGCCCATCAACGTCGCACCGCTGCCGAATTCGAGCGACGCCGTCACCAAGCGTGACGCTTCGTCGTTGCTGTTGATCGCCAACAAAAATTGATCGATCGTCGTCTCGAAACCGGGAGTCGAGTTAACTTGCAACTCGACAGTATTACCACTGACCAAAACCAGCGGCAAAGCTGATCCGCCAAAGTTACGTTGTTTGACAATTACCTGCGTGCCCGTGCCGGCTGCACCGGTTTGCGTTGCGGTCAAACGAACGCGGCTCGCACCGTTGGTTCCCAAATCGGTGAGCGCTTGCGCCGCATTAGCACCGGTAAGAGTCAGGCTGCGGCTGGTGTCGACACTCAAGCCCACTTTGGCTAACGAGGCGCCGCTGACCTGCTGAACACTGATGAATTGATTCACGGACGCGGTGTTGTTAACCGCGCTGACCAAATCGGCCACGGTAGCAGGACGACCTAGAGCGCTGTTCAAATTCAGTGTGATCACCGGTTGAATACCCGATGAATTGACCGAGGTGACCACTGGAAGCCCGTTGGAGCCTCGATCGCTCGTCGCGAAAACAACCTGGGTGCCGTTTCCGGAGATGCCCGACGTCTGGGCACGGAATTCGACCAAAACCGCACCGTTGGTTCCCAAGTCGGTGGTCGCATTGGCAGCTTCAAAGAATCCGTCGCTACCAGCGCGCGTGATCGTAATCCCCGCCAAGCTTTCAGGCGAAATCACCGCGTCATCATTGAACCGGAATACCAGCTCGCGCGGAGACACTTTCAGCTCCGGAACGCTGGTTGGCAATGTATTGGTGATCTGAGTTTCGAAGTCCCGAAACAAGTCACCCTCATTGCTTTGAACGCCGATCAACTCGGGGCCCGCAAGCAATTGACGCGTTTCAAGCTTCTCGGAGAGCATACGACGCTCCTTGCGACGACGCTTCATGCGCAGTCGATCCGACAAGTTGCGAACTTTTTTCTCGATACCGTCTCGAACACTCGATTTACGGTTGGTCATCAAACAGCCTCTTATTCAGTGCCAATGGCAATGGCAAAAATGTGTTTTGGAATCTGCGAAAAAGCTTTCCAACTTTTGGCACAGGAACGGATGCGGCCCCGTTGGAACCACGCGATAAGTCTGTAAGCCAATCAATCTCACTCGGGAAGAAAGTGAGGTCGAAAAGGCATAAAATGTTGGAATGAGTGCTTTGGTGAAAATGGGTTAACTGGGGTGTCTGTACGCAGAGCCTGTTCTGAATTCTAGTTGTGGATTAGCGTCAAGCAACGAAAATCGTCTGCTGTACGGGGTTTAGATCCGTTTTGGGTACATTTAACCGCACCTACGTTTCCCCCGATTCGCGGCGATATTGGACGATTCGTTAGAACCGAAAGTTCCGCTATTGCCCTGTGAATCCTTGCGTTGCTAACGTTCGAAATAATTCGCACCGTAAATCCAGAAAATGACCACTAATGGAGGGGTTTTCGGGGCATGTCGGCCGAACATCGCTTCGCAACCCACGTCAGGATGACTTATCTCATGACTGGACAAACGTATCCTGTCGCACTTTCGTTTCGCTTCGTCACGCGCTTTGCCGCCCTTGGGCCCATCGCGTTGATGTCGCTTGTTTGCTCTTCCGGTTGCCAGTGGGCCGCAAGTGGTAAAAACGCTCAAGGAGCGCGACTTTACGAACAAGGCCAATACACCGCGGCACTACAGCAGTTCCAGCAGGTGATCGAAACCGACCCGCAAAACGCGGATGGCTACTACAACTTGGCCGCTACCAAACACCGGTTGGGGAATCAGCGCGGGGAGAGTGAATTGGTCCAGCAAGCCGAGTCGCTCTATAACCAATGTCTCGACTACGATCCCAACCACGTGGATTGCCACCGCGGGCTCGGAGTGCTGTTGGTTGACACAGGGCGTGCCGATCGTGCTTTTGCCCTGTTGAAGAACTGGGCAGCCCAGAATCCAACGTTTGCGGAGCCGCGAATCGAGCTGGCTCGTCTGTACGAAGAGTACGGTGAACCCCAAACCGCCTTAAAGTACCTGGAAGATTCCGTTCAATTGGATGCCAACAACGCTCGGGCGTGGCTGGCGCTGGGACGTCTTCGCGAAAATTCAGGCGACTTGCAGCAGGCGTTGCAGAACTATCAGCGAAGCTTGGCTCTAAACAATATGCAACCTTCGGCCGCCGAGCGAATCGCTTCGTTGAGCCAGCATTTAAACGCGGCACCGATGCAAACAACCCAAGGTGGTGGCACTCAAATAGCCTCGCCGGTCGGGTATGACAGCGGATTCATCCGCCGCTAGAGCCGAAAATCTCAAGTTCCCTCCGTCTGCCTGGTTCCCAGGCAGAGCCCCAAAGCCGTAAGCGACTTTCTGGTAGCTACCTTCGCCAGAAGGTGGTGATTCGCGTTGGATGTCAACACTCCACGCTCTGGCGAGCGTAGCTACGAAACGCAACTGCTGTAATTTGCAGCGTAATCATCGTTCACCGCGTTGGGCAGAGCCTCGGGAACGAGGGTTTCCGTCTATTCTCGTGAGCCGTCAGCTGCTGAGTCATCGCCATCTTAACTCGATGCGTAAGCGAGGGACCTCCGGCAACATCCTGCTGCGGAATCACCGCCTCGACTGACGCTGTGGAACCACTCAATCGGTGTGGTAGGCCTCGGATTTAGCAAACCGCGTCCCGCTTGCTTTGTCCACTCTCGTCGAAACCAGGAAAAAGGCCTACGATTGGCGATTCGTTTCAATCGGATCCCGTTCCTCTTTCTCCTGTAAAACGCATCATGAAGTCGATGGAAAAAATCGTGTCGTTGTGCAAGCGACGTGGCTACTTGTTTCAATCCAGCGAGATTTATGGTGGTATCCAAGGCTTTTGGGACTACGGACCGCTCGGCGTCGAGCTGAAGAAAAACCTCAAAGACGCGTGGTGGCACGACATGATCAGCGGCCACAATGAGTTGGTGAAACCCAAATCGGCTCCGACGCCGTTCGAAATGGTAGGTCTCGACTGCACCATTATCATGCATCCCCAGGTTTGGAAGTGCAGCGGTCACTACGACCTGTTCCACGATCACATGGTGGATTGCCGCGAGTCCAAGAAACGATATCGATTCGATCAAATTCGAGGCCGCTGGGTCGAGTACCAGGACAAGAAGGTGTTCGTCACGACGATGGCGGAAGCTGAGCACGAGGCCGAAGAGGTCCGACGCCGTGGAATGAAGTTCTTCAAACTTCGCAACAAGGATGCCGACAAAATCACCATTGGCGACGATTCGCTGACGCTCGACAAGCTTGATTCCACATCCGTGGTGCTTGCTCCGGATGCGAAAAACTTGGATACGCTAACCGAGCCTCGCGAATTCAATTTGATGTTCAAAACGACGCTCGGAGCCCTGGGTGGCGAAGACGATACGACGTTTCTTCGTCCTGAAACTGCGCAGGGAATCTTTGTTAACTTCAAGAATGTGCTCGACAGCAGCCGTGTGTCGGTTCCTTTCGGAATTGGCCAAGTCGGAAAGAGTTTTCGCAATGAGATTACGCCGCGAAACTTTACCTTCCGTTCGCGTGAATTCGAACAGATGGAAATCGAGTTCTTCTGTCATCCGGACCAGTCGCACGAATGGTATGGCTATTGGCGAGATCGCCGCTTGGCGTGGTACAAGGACTTGGGGCTGTCCGACGAGTCGTTGATCATGCGTGAGCATCATCAAGAGGAACTTGCGCATTACAGCGTTGGTACCGCGGACATCGAGTACGCATTCCCCTTCTTGCCCGAGGGCGAATACGGCGAACTCGAAGGGATTGCACACCGAGGTGACTTCGATTTACGCAGCCACATGGAAGGCAAGCTCGATCCATCGACACGTCCGATGCAAGTCGAACTAGGTGAAAACGGCAAGCCCAAATATCGAGGCAGCGGGCGTGATCTAACCTGTCGTGACGAAGCGACCAACGAGAAATTTGTGCCCCACGTGATTGAACCTTCTGCGGGTGCGGACAGGGCCGTGTTGGCGTTTCTCTGCGAGGCTTATACCGAAGACGAGGCTCCCGACGAAAACGGCAAGATGCAAACGCGAGTCGTGATGAAGTTGCATCCTCGCTTGGCTCCGATCAAAGCGGCGGTCTTTCCGCTAGTCAAGAAAGATGGCATGCCTGAGATTGCTCAAGAGATCTATGGCGAGCTGAAGCGGCACATGAACGTGTTCTATGATGAAAAGGGAGCGGTCGGACGTCGCTATCGCCGACAAGACGAAGCCGGCACGCCATTTTGCATCACGGTCGATACCGAGACGTTGACCGATCGAACCGTAACCGTTCGTGACCGCGACACGTTAGAGCAACGTCGCGTCAAGATTGACGACCTGTTGGCAGATCTACAGGCACGTATCAACGCCTAGAGAAGCGTTGCCTGAATAGGCTTAGGGCCGGTTCCCACCGGCCGAGTTGTGATTGGCCGAGTTGTGATTGGCCGGTGGGAACCGGCCCTACATCTCTGTCCACGGATATTCTCTTAAGCCGCGATCGACTTGGCGACTATTTCTTGCTGGTGAAGCAGTTGATACGCCTCCGATGTACGGATCAGTTCGTCATGAGTGCCCGTGGCGGTGATCTTGCCTTGTTCCATCACGATGATTCGGTCGGCCAACGTTAGAGTTGATAGACGGTGCGTGATCATCAATGCGGTCCGGCCCTGCAGGAACGTCTCCAATGCTTCGTGGATCAGGCGTTCGCTTTCGGGGTCAATCTGGCTGGTGGCTTCATCCAATACGATCAATGGTGAGTCGCGTAAGATAGCGCGTGCCAGTGTCAAGCGTTGTCGTTGCCCGCCGGAAAGTTGGTTGCCATGCTCGCCAATTCTCGTGTCGAAACCATTGGGCAACGCTTCGATAAACGATAACGCATGCGATTGTTCTGCGGCTTGGCGAATTCGCTCGGGGTCCACCGATCCACATCCATAGGCAATGTTTTTGGCGACGGTATCGTCGAACAAGGCCGCTTGTTGGCTGACCACGGTAACGTACCGGCGAAGATCGCGAACGGAATACTCTTTTAGCGAATGGCCATCGAGCAAGACTTCGCCTTCGCGCGGGTCGTAGAAGCGTGGCAGCAAGTCGACCATCGTACTCTTGCCAGATCCATTAGCACCGACGATGGCGATTCGTTCGCCCGCGTGAATGTTGGCGTTAATTTTGTCCAGCACCGTTTGGTCACTTCGATAACCAAAGCTGACGTTTTTAAAGCACAGGTCAACCGGGCCGCTTGGTAGAGTTCGAGGATGCTTGGGTTCTTCGATTTTTCGTGGGCAATCGAGGTGTGCGTACAATCGATCTGCGGCCAGAGCACCGAGTCGAATGTTCATGTGCACGCCACCGAGCTTTCGCAACGGGTCGGTCGCTCCTAAAAGCAACCCATAGAACAGCACTAATGTGCTGAACGTCATCTGGCTGCTCGACATACGGATGCCGAAAATATGCGTGTGTTCGCCAAGGACGAGGTAGCCGCCGGCAAGTAGCGACAGACATACGACTCCGGTGCCGAGCACTTCGTTATTGCCACGAAGCAACGCGTCATACCAAGTGATACGAACTTGTTGTTGATATAGTTTTGCCGCCGTTTCGCGTACGGCGCGACGTTCGGGGGCTTCGGTGTTATGGGCTTTGATGGCTTTGACGTAGGTCAGCGATTGAACCAATTGGTTCATCAATCCCGCCGATCCTTCCATCGCTCGAAGCGTGGTTTGTTTGATCGATTGATTGATTCGCAACAGCACAATCATCGCGGCCGGGCAGACCAACAGTGACACGATCAATAGTCGCCAATTGACCATCGCTGCACCGGCGATGCATGTCGCCAATTTGAGCGGTTCACGTAGCAGACGACCGATCAGTGTTTGTACAGTGCTGCCAATGTGGATGGTTTCGTAATTCACTCGGCTTGCGAGCGCACCGGTGCCGTGGCGATTGATTTCTGCCAAATCGCTCGACAGCAAGGATCTGAAAAGTTCGTTTTGGAGCCGGAAAACCACGCCTTGCGAGACACGGGTCACCAGCACCATGTTTGCGCCCAGCAGCACGCAGCGAATGACTGTCATCGCGATCACAAACACAATCACGGCGACGAGTGTTCCAAACGGTGTCGTTGGCGAGTAGGCCTCAATATAAGGCTGAGCCGCCTCGTGAATTCGCAGGCGTTGATGAATCGCTTCGCGTCGGGCGGTCGCTTCAAGGCTCGAAAGCGAATCGCTTGATGTCGGTGCAGACGCTTGAGATGCCGATGCAGCTAATGCAACGTCGCTCGCGTCGTTTGCTTTCAGAATAACCTCGGGGCTGCTGTCGGCCGTTCCGTCTAGTTCGGCCAGTTCCGACTGTAATTGAGTCGTTTGCTGTGTCGACCAAGACGATACCGTTTGCCCGTCAAAGATGACTTCGACAAACGGATAGACGGCGGCGAGATTGCTTCCCCACGTCAATGCGATCAAGAGCGAGCATAGCGTGGCCATTACAACGGACCAGCGATACTGGGCGACCAGACGCACCGCTCGGAATAGATTTTTCATGCCAATTCAATAGAGAGTCGGGGAAGCCGTTTTGATAAGTGTCGTGACAACGTATCAGGCTGCTTTAGATTGCTTCGAGACACCCGACGACAAAGTCGCAGGGGAAACTCTCTCATTATGTCGCGATTGGGTACGCTCTACAATTTTTAAGACGGTGGGCTCGGGATCTTTTGCTTCTAAGATCGCCGCTAGCATTGGCTCACTTGGGTGCATTTTAGTTCGACTGGAGAATCTGCCAAAAAATACGCTTCGTTCGACAGTGGGCTCAGAAACAACTTCACCGGTAATGCACGCCGTCAAAAACGCTTCTTTGTCTTGCAGGTAGCCATGGAGCAAGACCTTTTCGGGATCTTGAAGGTCACTGTCGATTCGGTCAAGCGTGGAAAAGGCGATCGACGGGGTACTGCTATAGCCACCGTGTTCGCGGAGCAAGTCGCCCAAACGAACATCAAAGATGCCATCCTGATACTCTTGGCTAACTTGTTGGACCAAGTCACGACGATAGCAAGCACCGCCATTGATGTGCTTCGAGATCCATTTCACACGCTTGATAGGGCGATGACGAAACGGATTGTGCAAGCGGAACTTTGCTTGGAATTCGCGGTACACATCGGGAACCTCGCAGCCCATCAGCAAGACGTCACCGCTGCTTTGCCACTGTTCGTCCAGTCGATCAAGCCAGTTGGGTTTGACGGGGCACATGTCCGATTCCATCCACAACGCGAAATCGTTCCTGCCTTCACTGCCTTGAGCTACATGACGCATGCTGTCCCAAAACATCGCTGTTGCACCGAACGGATAACCGAACACTTGGGATGGGCAATGGAAATGACGAGAGGGAGCAACACGTGATGCCGATCGCATCAGCCGATCATTGGGTTCCGTCCGAGGACTCGCCGAGAGCAAAAATTCAAACTCGCACTTCGGTGCATCCATCGTCAGCATGTGGTCGAGAATCCGCTCGTAACGATCGACTTCTGCTTCCGAAAAATAGGGCAGGATAATTGTATGCATCGATTTTTGTTTTTGAGATGGGAGGGACGGATTTGATGCATCGCCACCAACGAATGCATTGATGGAGGCGACGTTTGGCATCATCGGCAAGGGATATATCGGTAGGAACTTGTAGCGGCAATAACAATTATTTGGTGGGTGGGGAGAGTATTGCTAAAAAAGTTGGATAACTCATCAAGAACGCTTTCGTCTCAACCGGAGAATCAATTTCAAAAACGTTCGAGGGCAATGTCCAACTTTGGAGCGACTTCCGCACGCTCGCGACTTTGTGTTCACTCTCATTTGGCAACAAACAAAACCTTCAGTAGCAATCGAATTCAGATTTGCTATCAAAGTTTTCGCTCGCTGAGCCAGGATTGGTCCGCAATTGACCGAATGTTTATCGATGGAACGATCAAATTCGCGAACAAATTTCGGTCTTTCGACGCTTTGCTAAGTCAGAACTCTTTTTTTCGCAAAATAGCAGGCGATGTTGCAATAGCTTTTTCAGTCTCGCCCGTTGCTAAAAACTCATCGCGACTGCTTGAGACTTAATTTCCTGAAGCTTGCCAGTCATGGATCGCCTCGATCGGGAAGACCAGCATGATGATGTTCAGCGCCAAACTGTCGCGAATCCAAAGGACAGAGATGAGTTCCAGCGAGAAGACGGCAATGATAGCTATCCAAATGCCAAATCGATGGCGGGACGCGATTGCAATCAACGTCCCCGTCACGCACATCAAATAATCTGAGATCGAATTTAGAATGCTATCGCCGAAGTAGTCCAGCGAGATGGTGGTTTCTCGATAACGCTGGATCATCCATGGCGTGTTCTCGGTGACCTCCCAAATTGCTTCGATGGCGGCAATCACGATGAGAATCGTAAACTGGCTCACTTGCTTGCCTGCTAGCAAATGAAGGATCACCCACAACGCGAATCCGTGTTCCAGATGGGAAAGTGAATAGGGATCCATCAAGTGCTGAGAATTATGGCTCGTCCAAATGTCCCACGACCAGGGAGACAAGTCGCCGATTTGGCACCACCAAACACGACCCAGCATTGCCAAGATGAAAGTCATCAAGGCCGCGATTCCCACGAGTCCGTAAGACGTCTTGGCGATGGGGGATTGTGATGAAAACAAGTTCACGGATTTCGGAGCTTAAGGAGCGATGATACGGTTGGCTAACCAGCTGCGTTTTAGTCCCGGATCGGTAGCAATGCTCGGCAACCCCGCATTTTCGAAGACACCGCTGGCAGCTTGGATGCCGCTGATCACGGCGCCTTCCATCGTCGCGGGCCAACCGGTGCGTGTCCAGTCGCCCGCCAGACATAGCCAGGGCAATTCAGCCGGGGCAGGGCAGGGGGGCGGACGAAGTCGCTGGACTGCGGGGCGGATCGAAAATACCGAATTTGGATCGGTCACGACGCGGTGCCGCAGTAGAGTTGCCGTCTTGGCCGCGGGAAATACGGCGGTTAATTCAGACAACACTTGCGCGACCATCGCCTCTTTTGACGATCCGCTCATCGGATGCGATCCGCTAATCACGACTTGGTAGTAGTGCTCGGAGTTTGCTTCTGCGGATTCGGATTGGCTAAGGACCGTCGGAGTAATTGCTTTCGTAGCGGAACGCGTCAAGAGTTTCGACCAGCCCGGAAAACGAAAGTTTTGACGACTTCCGCTACAGGAAAACCCGTCAGTTATTGTTCCAACGGCGCTAAACGGCTGGCGAAACAACCACTGCGTCAATGAATCGACCAAGACCGCGTGAGGCCGCGTGGTGATCTGTCGATCGAACCACAAGTGAATTCCGCTGATCGGCGATGCCGGAATACTCGCAAACGATTCGAGATCAGCAATGGCAGCGGTGACCGCCCGGTCGTCGAGCAGTCGGGCGATCACATACCACGGTACCGCGCTGATCACGTGGTCGGCCTCGATCCGCTGTCCGTCGCGTGTGAGCACGCATTGCAGTTGTCCTTGTCGGGTTTCGATCGCTTGCACCGCGGTTCCGCATCGTATTTCGATGCCTCTTTTTGTCAGCGCGTCGACAAGGTCGCGTCCGACGAGCGTCCTCAGCGGGCGATCAGGAACGAGCACGTCGGACGCGCCGCGAGCTGCTGCGAAACCATCCACAAAGACTTTGCGTGCTGCTGCCATCGAAGTGTATTGGCTGTGTTCTCCCAACGCACTGGTCAAAATCACATCCCAGAACGAGCGAATGCTCCGGTCACTCTGCCCCTGGCACCGAAGCCAATCCAACGCAACCACGTCGTCGAGTTGCCGCGAGGGTGTGCGAATCAGTTTCCACAGTCCTCGGCGAATCTCGCTTTTTTGCTTGCGATCCAAATACGTCAATTTCCCAATCCCCGTTGCCAGGTGCAGCGGCGCGGGAAGCCATCGCGAGGGGCTGAATTCGCTGGGTGAAAAGTCGGGGTGAAAGAACGTAAGCTTCCCATATCGCCGCATCGCATCGGCAAGTCCATTACGAGCGAGAAGTCCTAGCAGATTGGTGCAGCAGCCCATTGCGACATGTTGGCAATAGTCAACCGTTTCTCCGGTGACAGGGTCGTCGAACGAGCCCGCTCGACCACCCGCGGTTCGTTTGGCTTCGAGCACCGTGACGCGGAATCGTTCTGGATGGTTGTGGGCGATGCATTCGGCGGCCGCCAATCCAGCTAGCCCGCCCCCGACGATCACGACATGTCGACGTTCCGGATTCGCCGTCATGGCCGCGTGGTTTCTTTGGACTCAGCTTGGTTGCGTGCCTGACCCACTTCGACGGGCGGGACAGGCAGTCGGCGAAAACTAGGAGGCCAGAAGTGTTGTGAGACGATCCCAATACGATCGCTCTGAGACAACGTGATGCGGCGGATTGCGATTCGAGTCGGATCTTCCTCGATTCGCGTCAGCAGTCGTCGATAGGTTCGCCACATCATGCTGAACATCGGCTGTCCATCGGGGTGAACACTGTCCCAGACTCGCCATCCCGAATCGAATAACCGCTTGGCTCGCTCGATCTCGTCTTGGATCAAACATCGCAAACGATCATCGCGGCGGAGCGTCAAAATGTCGTCTTCGCACAAACCGTGCTGTTCGTAGTGTTGCCGCGGCAAATAGATCCGTCCGCGTTTGGCATCTTCGACGACATCACGTAGCACGTTGGTCAACTGAAACGCCAGTCCACAGTCAACGGCGGCTTCATAAGGCAAAGGTTCCTCGAATTCCCAGATATGCAAACAGGCTAATCCGACTGCCGAGGCGACGAGGTAGCAGTAATGTTCGAGTTGTTCGTAGGTGTCGAAGCGGGTCTTTTGTTGATCGGCCAACACACCGTCAATGATCTCCAACAGATAGCGTGAGGGGATTTTATATTGGGTCGAGGCGTGTCGCAGTGCCGGTAAAATCTCTTGAGCTTGTTGATGCAGTCGAGCGGCCCATTTCGGTTCTTCACCAATCGGTCCCTCGGGCAATGCGATGGTCGAAGGTTGGTTTTCGTTGATCAAGTTGATGGCGATGGTTTGTCGCCACCACTCGAGCCATCGCCCGCGTATCGCCGTCGGTTCATCGCAATCCCCAATGTCATCGGTAATCCGAGCGAAGGCGTACAGCGAGCACATTGCTTGGCGTTTGCCTCGCGGCAGCAGCCAGAACGAACGATAAAAGTTGCTGCCACTACGTCGCGAAATGCGACGAGCGAAGCGGTAGCTAGCGGCAACGGAAATGTCCTCGTTCATGCCATGATGATACTCGGGTGCCGAGGGGATGGGGGATGCCCGGTCGTCTAAACTTCGCCTGAATCGCCGAAGTATCTTGCTGGCAACCTCGCCCGAGATTGGGGGGATGAGACAAGTCCACGCGGGCAATGAAAACACGGGCGAGTCAGGACGAAATTGGTTTGCTAACGGCCGATCAGTGATCGCAGTATCAATCCGGCCTGAGTTGCCTTGCTCACTCGCGGTCGCATTCGGATCACGTCGAAATCGATCGCTCGAATCGCCTCGAGCGTCGCCCTGCCTCCGCCGACAATTAGTCGCAAGTTGCGTCCCAACCATTTTGGAACGTGGTCGCAAAGTGGCTCGCCGCGATCGAAATAGGTTCGAGCTCGATCGCATTCGGCTTTAATCAGGGCTTTTAGTTCGGGCAGAGTCGACCGCTGCTGGATCATTTCGGCAAACATATCTTCACTCACCCCCCACGTTCGAAGTTCGGATTGAGGAATATAAATACGGCCAATCGCGTAATCCCGGGCCACATCTTGCCAGAAATTTGCTAGCTGCAATCCAGTGCAAATCTGATCCGACCGTTCCAGGTCCGCCGCGTCTGTGTCGGCGGCCGCCAATTTCAGCACGATCCGGCCGACCGGGTTGGCACTGCGGCGACAGTAATCGAGCAGTTCGTCAAAGGATTCATAGCGGGTTTTCTGTTGGTCTTGGCGAAACGCGTCGAGTAAATCGTCAAACGCCTGTTTTTCGAGCCGGAACTGCTCGATCGTATTCGCCAAGGCTGTGAAAATGCCGGCTGGAGGATGGCCTGCGAACGTGGCGTCCAGCGATGTTTGGCATCGCTCAAGTGCTTGTAGGGCTAGTGCCGGGGTGGCCGACTCATCGGCCAAATCGTCGGCCGTTCGGCAAAATGCGTAGACGTTATAGAAGGGTTGCTTCAGCCGGCGAGGCAGCAGCACGCTGGCGACCAAGAAATTTTCGTAGTGCGAAAGGGCGATTCGCCGACATTCTCGCTCGGCTTGTTTGACGGAGTCGCCTTTCATAACGCTATCGGGCCATTGCAAAAATCGATGGGCATTCGTCGTTGGGAAAAGCGATTTTGTAACACTTTTCCCCCATCTCGGCTCTGCCAGATTGTAGAGGGGTTTCCAGATGTCGCCATGATGGGACAATTATTAACAGAGCGGATCGGTTTCCCCGAAATCCCTCGCTTCCTTTACCTGGCCCCCTCTCGCATTTTCTGACGTCGTTGGCATTTCATGAAAATCATTCTGGCAGCACCGCGTGGCTTTTGTGCTGGCGTAAATATGGCGATCGATTCTCTCGATTTGACGCTGCAGAAATTTGGCCCCCCCGTCTACGTCTATCACGAAATTGTTCACAACCAATACGTGGTCAATACGTTTCGCGACAAGGGCGCCGTTTTCGTCAATACGATCGAAGAGGTTCCCGAGGGTAGCGTGTTGCTATTTTCGGCCCACGGGGTATCGCCCCAAGTACGTGAAGCGGCTCGGGCTCGCAACTTGAACGCATTGGACGCCACCTGTCCGTTGGTCACGAAGGTGCATCTCGAGGCGATCAAGTATGCCAAGGCGGGGTACACGATCATCTTGATTGGGCATGACGGTCACGACGAAGTGATCGGGACGATGGGCGAGGCTCCCGAGGCCATCTTGTTGGTCGAGGACGAAGAGGACGTCGATAAGCTTGAGGTGAAAGACGAGTCCAAGCTCGCTTATCTGACTCAGACCACGTTGAGCGTCGATGATGCTAACCGAGTGATTCGCCGGTTACGCGAGCGGTTTCCTCACATTGAAAGCCCACCGAAAGACGACATCTGTTACGCCACCCAGAATCGTCAGGAAGCGGTTCGGATCCTTTCGGACGATGTCGATGTGGTCGTCGTGTTAGGTAGCCAGAACAGCAGCAATAGCCAGCGACTGCGTGAGTTGGCGGCCGACGATGGCAAACCGGCATATCTGATCGATGGGCCAGCGGATCTATCGATCGAGGACTTCAGCAACGCGTCGACCGTGTTGATCACTGCCGGCGCCAGTGCTCCGGAATCAGTCGTGCAAGCGACCATCGATTGGCTGGTCGAGCATTTTGATGCGACGGTCGAGGTCAAGCAGATTCGCGAAGAATCGGTCCAGTTTCCGCTGCCTAAACCGCTGCGTGCCTTTGCCGCCGAAGTACGTGCCAAGTAGTACGCTCGACAACCATTTGATTTGAATATCGAATGGTGTTCTCACCCGTTCATTCTTCACTCTGCGAAAAAGGAGCATGCAGCCATGTCGACCAAAGAACAACGACGTCAGAAGAAACTCGCCAAGAAACGTTCCAAGGAAATCGCGAAGCGAAAAGAGATCGCCCGAGAAAAAAATTCGCTTCAATCACTTGCGGGGCAGATCAAGGCGGCTGCGGGCGGGCCCGTCGATCGTTGTTTGATTAGCGACATGCTGATGGATCCTGGCAGCAAGTTTGGGTCGGTTTTTATTAGCCGCAAAATGCGTGATGGACGCGTTGCGATCGTGAAGTTCTTGATCGATGGGCTGTGCCTGGGCGTCAAGGACGTCGCTGCGTTTGTTTGCTTCCCGGCAGACCAAAGCCGGATTGTCGAAGAAATGAGCGAGTCCGAGCCGATGAGAGAAGCTTCGCCCGCGAAAGCTCGCAGTCTTGTTGAGGGCGCGGTTGCGTACGCCGAGCAGTTTAAAATTGAACCGCATGCTGATTATCGCAAAGTCGAACCCATTTGGGGTGACATCGATAAGAGCGGATTTACCGAAGAGCTTGTGTTTGGTGACGAAGAAGGTAAGCCTCGCTACGTCAATGGACCGTACGATTCGGTTCTGTTCCAGCAACAGATTCGTGAGAAGTTGCAAACGCACGCTGGTGAGGGCAACTACAACATCGTCACGATGATGAGTGAGCCGGATATGGTTCCCTACGACAGTTTGGTCGAAGGCGAAGATTGGAGCGACGACCCCGAGTTAGACGCCGACATTGATGAAGATGTCATCGATGGCAAAGTCATTAGCTAAACACGCAAGTCACCCAGACAATTCCGTAGTGGATCTTGCTAAAGATCCGTCGCAAAGGGATCTTTAGCAAGATCCACTACGCCCGGTTATTGGATTCGACGAACCTGAGATCGGGAAAGGGGCACCGGCACTTACTTACCGTAGCTTGTGATTTCGATTTTCTTAAGCTCGGCCTCGGTGCTTGGATCGTGACCTTGGATCATGATCGTGCCTGCCTCGAGCCGTTTTCCCTTGCGTGGGTTCTCGTCGGGCTCTCGGTCGTCCTGCCAATTGCTGACTTGGACTCCGTTGACCCAGGCGGCCATTTTTGCATCGTGAGCGACCAACAGGACGGTAACCCATTTTCCCGCTTCACCCGCGATAACGCGTGCATCTTGACGACGAAAAATGCCGCCGGTTCCGCAGTCTGCGGGCGACAGCGGCATGCCGTCTTTCATCTCGTTACTCAGTTGGCACTCGTATCCCATCATCTCGAGACCGGGGATACAGCGAAAGAAAATCCCCGAGTTGATTTCAGGTTTGGGGAGTTTGTATTCCGCCAGCAAGACGAAATTGTCGTAGCTTTGTTTTGTTTCGATTTGGCCTTTGCCGCCTTTGACCTGCATCACTCCCTCGTCATTAACCGTGTATTCGGTCTTCATCTCGGGATACTTTTTCCACTGCGAAAGGTCTTTGTCCAGCAGTGACTCGAGGCCGATCGGGCGGAGCCGGATGTTGCGAAATGCGACTCGGCCGTGATTGTGTTGCAGCCCGATGCGTCCAGCGGCTAGCGGCGCTGGATCGGTGTATTCACACGCCAGTTTGCCGTCGACGCTGATCTTCAGCTTGTCGCCATTGAGTTCGATGTGCATCGTTCGCCACACACCAAACGTTTGTTCCGGAGCATCCTCGGATACCTTCTGGCGTTTCACGACTCCGGCGGTCGGGTAGGGATTGTCGTCCGGCGTTATGTTGACTTCGTAACAATCGGTGGCGGGGTCGTCGATCTCAAGTGGCGTACGAAGAAACACGCCGCTGTTGGTTTTCTCGTCGGCATTAAATTCAAGCGTCAGTTCATAGTCCTGCCATGGAATCGAAGTGCACAGCAGCGACGATTGGCCCTGGTCCACGGTGATGGTTCCGTCTTCGATACGCCAGTTTGCGTTACCTGCGATTTCCCAGCCAAACAGCGTGTGCCCGTCAAACAAGCGAATCCAGCCTGCAGAGGCCTCGGATTCATCGAGTCGAGCGGCAAGTAACTGTTCCGCATTAGCTTCGTAGGGCTGAGGCGCAAAGGCGGCTTCGGAGCTGGGCTTGCCGGGATCCGCTGCGTTTTCTGCCCCAGCGGCTTTTTGTTCCGTCGCTTCGTTGTCCGCTGACCTCTTGGAACTGCATCCCGATACGATCACGGTCACCAGCAGTAGCGAGAAAACGGAAATGCCGAATCGCAAATTCGTAAGCAGTTTAGACATAGCCATAGCGTTCAAAATAAGAGGCCCAGCGCGATCGAATCAAATCGTCCGCTTCGGGCGACAGTTGGTGTTGGTTGGTTTTGTAATCTTTGTGTTCGGTTTCTACCCACTCTTGGATCGTCGGTTCGACCGCATCAAAGTCGCTCAGTCGCAGCGTTTGGTAAATGTTTCGTAGCGTGCCTACCGGATCGGCGGTGAGGTCTTCGTAACGAATGTCGATCAAGCGGTCGGGCGAGACCGATTCGCGTTGCTCATGAAATGCCTCGTACATTTTTTCCAAGCACTCGACAACGTAGGGTTCGATCGCTTCGTTTTTTGGTTTTTGCAGTGCTTGGACTTCGTCGAGTCCTTTCCATAACCGGCACGTCGACGGAAACAGCGAACGGGGGTCGCGAGAGATGTGGATAAATTTGGCTTCGGGGAATTCGCGAGCCAAAAACGCGATCCGCCCGGTGTGTGTCGGGCTTTTGATCACCAACGGACGACCGGTTGCGACGCTGACGTTCAGCAAAAAACGACGCAGCGATTTCAGCCAATGGTCGATTGCCGTTTCTTCGACCCCTTTGAAGCTGAGGTATTCGATATCGACGGGGGCTTCATTGGGAAACGCAATCCGCCGATAAGGCGACGGTAATCCCATCGTCAGCAAAGCAAATTCGTCTTCTTGAGGGCGGTCCCAGCCGGCCGCCATGTTGTCCATCGGTCGTTTGCCCGGCAACAACCAATTGGCAAAGCGTCGGAAAAACCACTCCGTAACCAAGAAATGGGCTGGGGCAAAGCACTGGAACGTCGATGGACTGCTCAAACGTTCATCACGCACCATCAGCTCGTGCAGCAGCGTCGTCCCACTTCGCCAATGGCCGATAATGAAAACGGGGGTGCCGTGCAGTTCGGCTTCACGCAACCGCCGCCGGAAAATGATCTTTTGCAAACCCCCCATGATGGTGTTGAAGGGGGTCGCGATGGTGACGCCGATGACGATTCCCACGCGGCTCGGTGAGATGCGGAAACGGCCTTCGCGAAGCAATCGGAACCATACCAATGGCTTCATTCCGTGCCAAAATCGTGGTGTATAGAACGGATATTGATGGAATGGAGTCTCGGACAACGAAATGGCTGTGAATAAATGAGGGAAGAGACGGAACCAAATCACCTCTAACACTGTAATTGTTTGGGGTTAGGCCGTGCAGCCGTCGAGTGTCGTCATCGTGATGCTTTGTGAAATTTTTCAATCCAACCGAGATCACGGCCAACCGAGATCACGGTCGGCTCGAAATCACCAAGATCGCTAGCCGGCATGGGGCCTCCCTCACGCTTTAGGTGGTTTCGGCTACAATCGCAACTCGTTTCCCATAAAGGTTCTCACGAACGCATCGCAGCTAAGCAGGTAGGCAGGAGCCTTTCTGTATATTAGCCGTTATGGCGCTAGCCACGGTTCCCATGCTCAACCGGGGCTAGCGCCCAAACGGCTAATGGGGTTTCACCCTGTGATTCCTGCCAATCTGCTTATTTCAGCTCGTCTCGCATCACAAACGGTTTCATCAAGTTGTCTGAAATTCCCCCATCCCAAGGCCCCGAGTCGACCGACTCTGCCGCACGAGAGCTCTCGATCGTCGATCTGCAGCAGCACATCCATCAGATGTATTACGAGAAAGATGTCGCTCGCGGCGTCGAGGGCACCTTTATGTGGTTGATGGAAGAAGTGGGGGAATTATCGTCCGCATTGCGGGGGAACGATCGCGAGAATCTTGCCGAAGAGTTTGCCGACGTGATCGCATGGCTAGCAACGATCGCAAATGTCGCTCAGATTGACCTGAATGCAGCGTTAGTTGCCAAGTACGGTCACGGTTGCCCCGGTTGCCACCGCTTGGTTTGTGAATGCCCCGATTCAGAAAAGCCGTGATTCCAATCAAGTTAAGTTCCGATTCTATGATTCAATCGAACGTTATCCGGCCTTGGGGGCTGTTGCTCTACGTAGGGTGCCTGTGCTTGTGCGTCGTGGCACCGCAATATGGGGTTGCTCAGGACACAGCATCGCCAACCAAAAAGGCAAGTTCCTCTCAATCCGCAAACGAATCAGAAGAGGCGTCACGCAAGGGGCTGATCATTGGAATCGATGGTCTGTTTCGTGTGGGATGCTGGACTGGAATTCGGCTCGAAGGCGAGCAAGCGGCTCCAGCCCGCGTCGAAACCGAAGATGGCGACGGTGTGTCGGTGAACTACGTTCGCGATCCCGCCGTCAAAGACGAGATGGGCTCGACATGGACCTATGTGATTCCTGGCAGCGAAGGGGCGCCGTTGATCGTCCAGCGGGCCGATGGCAGCAAAATCGTTACTCGATTTCCGCCGATCGGTTCGCCGTCACGCGAATCGTCGCAGGTGCCCCTCGGCATGCCTTGGATTGTTAGTTTTGGCGATCCGCTGGGCGTTCACGAAATTGGTGAGAACCGAATTTTGAAGCGAGATGCTTCGGTGGCCGTTTCGCAACCGACTGCCGCAGATCAGCTTCCCGATTCGGTGATGGGTTATGACGGGGTCGATTTGATTATGGTCGGCGCTGGCGGTGCAGAACTACTGTCCGCGCTAACTTCCGCACAGCAACAAGCCATCGTCGAATGGGTGCAATCGGGAGGGCGGGCCGTTTTGATGCTCGGCGATTCGCTACCAGAATTGGAATCGGCGGCACCATGGTTGCTTGATCTGTTGCCTGAGCCACCCAGTTCGCAGTGGTCCCTCGTGGAATTGGATCCTTCGGCGATCGAAACCTTTACCTCAACCCAGAACCCGCTGTCCCCGTTCATGGGTGCCAAACTTCCCAAGGGGGTGGGTGAGGTCATCATCACGGGGCGGACAACGCGCCGAGTCAGTACGCCGATTGCAGCAGAGTACATCGTGGGACTGGGCAAGATGACGGTGATCGCTGCCGATTTGCACACCGAACCTTTTGTGGATTGGCCGCAACGATTGGATTTGGTGCTCAGTTTGACTGGCTCGCTTTTGCAATCCGATGACACTCCCTTTGCCACGACAAATCGCTCGACTGCCTATGACGATTTGGCGGGCCAGATGCGGTCCACGTTGGACCAATTCAAGAGCCAACGCCGGTTCGGGTTTTCGCTTGTCTCATTGATTTTGCTTGGCTTGATCGCCCTGATTGGGCCGCTGGATTACTTGCTGGTTAATCGCTTGTTGGGCAAGCCGCTGCTAGGCTGGCTGACGTTTCCTTTGATGGCGATTGCGATTTCCGTATTGCTTGTGCTGCAGGCTCGGCCTGTAACGGATATGTCACCGCGTTCTTCTACCGAAGCAAGCGAGCAAGCGAAGATGGTTGCCCAGCCCTCTTCGTCACTGCATAGCAATCGATTCGAAGTTGTCGACATCGATTCAGAAAGTGGACGTGGAAAGTCGTTCACTTGGAATACGATCTATTCGCACGATGCTCGGCAACTCGATCTTGCGGTCACGCCAAGTCAGGCATTTAAAGGAATGTCGAAACGAATTGATTCAAACCTGACGTTCCCCTTTGGGTTTCCAGGACGCTCATTCGGAGCCATCCAAGTGAGTGGAGAAAGTGCTCGGTTGCCGGGCTACGAAGTATTGCTCGGCTCTCAGGCCGATGCGTTGACGAGTAAACTTAATGGCGTCCCCTTCGCTCCACGTAGCAGCAAGTCGATTGCCAGCCAGATGCGTTTTGTCGCCAACGTTGCCGAGGATTTGTCGATGCGGCGGCGCAGTGGCAGCGAACTGCTCGAAGGCTCATTGCGGAACCCTTTCCCGGTCGATGTGCTCAACGGAATGTTAATTTATCGGAATTGGTTGTATCTGTTACCAACACGATTTCCAGCAGGGACTGAAATTGAGTCGGTGGATTCACTGCGTCAAAAAAATTTCCGCTGGCAGCTCTCGCACCAAAAAGCACTCGAAAGCTCGACCGAAACCGAGTCGTGGGACCCTTCGTCCACCGCGAGTCTCGAACGGCTCACCGAGATGATGATGTTTCACGACGTGGTAGGGGCAGAGCGTTACACGGGTTTGCGACACGAGGTGCTTTCGTTCCTGGATCTCAGCGACGTGTTAACGAACGAACGTTGCATTTTGATCGGGAAACTTGCAAGTCCCGTCACGCAGTTGAGTGATCTGGGGCAAGGGAACGACATGATCGTTGTCGACGAAACCCTTTCCCTGATTCGACTGGTGATGCCAGTCAGTACGAAACGACGATAACCTAAAAAGCGGGCGTCCTATCCGGACGTCCGTCCATCTGTGATGGCAACCATTTACATCGAAAGCGAAGACAACGCGTGATTAAGACAGTTGACTTAACCAAAAAGTATGGCGACGCGTTCGCGATCAAGGGGATCGATTTGGATCTCCAAGCTGGTGACTTGTTCGGGTTTATCGGTCCCAACGGTGCGGGCAAGACGACCACGATGCGGATCATCGCCACGCTGCTTGAACCGACTTGGGGCGAGGCCTATGTGTGTGGTCATAGCGTGCACACGCAGCCCAAAGAAATCCGCCGCTTGGTGGGCTATATGCCCGACTTTTTCGGTGTTTATGATGATATGACGGTAGTCGAGTATCTCGAGTTTTTTGCCGCTGCGTACCGCATCAACGGCAAACAGCGAACCGATCGCGTCAATGAAATGCTCGATGTCGTTGACCTCGAGTTCAAACGCGATGCCTACGCCAACACGCTTTCGCGTGGCCAGACTCAGCGTCTTGGCTTGGCGCGTACGCTGCTACACGACCCACAAGTGTTATTGCTTGACGAGCCACTTTCGGGTCTCGATCCGCGAGCTCGTATCGAGATGCGGAATCTGCTTCGCAAGCTTGGGGAAATGGGCAAGACGGTGATTGTCAGTAGTCACATTTTGCCAGAGTTGGCCGATGTCTGTAACAAGGTCGGGATCATCGATCGTGGCGAACTGAAACAGAACGCCAAAGTCACCGAAGTCATCAAGATGGTTCGCGAGCATACCGTGCTGGTGATTCAAACGGCGCAACGCGAACAGATGGATGACGTCGCAAAATTGTTGCAAGGGCACGAAAAAGTGCAGGGCAGCGAGCCTGGCGATGATGCAATTCGCATCGTGCTAAAAGCAGGTGTGGAAGATTACAGCGATCTACCGAAGCTACTAATTGAAAATGGGATCGCACTGAAGCGGTTCAGCGAAGAAGAGCTTGATCTCGAGTCCGCGTTCATGGCGCTCACCAAAGGCACGAGCCGCCGAATGTAAAGACGGTCAACGATTACGACTCGCTTGACGGAAGGTTTTCAAGGTCAATTTTATCTTGAGGTCTCCCGGATGCTTGCTTCATTCTTCTTAACCAGTCAAGGCTAGCGAAACGTAGGGAGCCGCTCGTTTTGGCCGTCGCAAACAGCTCGTCCAAGGGTTCGCTCGGTAGGCCTGGAATGAAATCAAACAAGTCGAGGTAGCCAAGTTTCGTACTGAGCATCATCAGGTGTTCGCGGGCAATGTATTCGGGCGTGATGGCAACCGTTTTCTCGATCCCCGTTTCGGGGTCAAGCTCATTGCTAATCCAACATCCCTCTAGTTTGGATAGCACTTCATAAAGTGCTTTCACGCTTTCATCGGATCGTTTGAAGATAATATCGACATCTTGCGTGGCACGCGGGTAGCCGTGGTAGTTGACGGCGTGTCCACCGATGATCACAAACGGAACGTTTGCTAAGGCCATTGTTTCGGCAACGCGTAGCGGAGAATCATCATTCATCTTGCAAACCGCATTCACGTTTCATTTCAATCTCTAATCGCTTGACGTTCGAGGCTCGTCGCTGATGGTGGTTGCGTTTGATGAATGCTTCGACCGCCTTTGGATTGGATCGCATCGTTGAAATGGCAGATTGTTGAAGCTGGCGAGACAGAGCTAAGCACTCTTCCGGTGTCAGTGCGTGCATCTGCTTGCGTCGCCAAGCGTTCGCTTTTTCATTTACAGCCGATATGTGTTCGGAAGTTGGTTCGATCATCAGTCTTTTGAGCATTTTTAGAAATTAGAAAAGGCGTAGGGCCGGTTCCCACCGGCCGAGTTTTGAGTGGCCGGTGAGAACCGGCCCTACTTCCCTAATTCCCACTAATTTTAAGCAAGTCGATAGTTGAACTCTACGGATTCACACGACATGGCGGAAAAATCCGCGGTTTTGACACCCAAGCCGCAGCTTTACGACTTTTGCGGCGCGGCTTTGGCTAACCGCATGACAAGATGCTCGAGTAAGAATCGATCGCGTCCATCGGCGCTGTGCGTTCCTTTGAGCCTGAGGTCGGCGTCTAGTAGCCATGGCAGTAGCTGCTTGCCGCGAGCGCGACCGAGGCCTCGTAGTTGAGCCTTGGATTGCTGGATGTCCGAGGGCCGGTGGATCCCGGCCGACGCCAACGCGTCTTCTAATTGCACCGAACGGCCTTCGCGTTCGCGATGCTCGACCACCGCCGTTGCCATTCCTAATCGTCGCAGCGACCATGCGATCTGCGGCAGCAGTGCGATCGGCCGCTGACCGCCGCTCATTAGTTTGTCGAGTTGCAACAGAGCCTCGGCGGCGTTGCCCGTCGCGATCGCTTCGGTGATCTGCCACACCGTTTTGCCTTGCCAACCCGCCACGACATCGCGAACGAGTGGTTCGTCGATCGTTTCGCCAGGAGCTTTGTAGAGCGCCAGCTTGGCGATCTCGGTCTCGATCATCCCGATCTCTTCGCCCAGCATTTCGATCAGCGCATCCGCGGCTTCACCCGACAGCGTCGCGCCGTGCCGTTTGGCGACATAGTTGCACAAAAATTTGCGGCGGTTGGCTGCGGTGATGCCCAGCTTTTTGTCGGTGCTGGCGCTGCAGGCCACTGCCAGATGGTCGCCCGCAATCGCTTTGTACAGTTTGGTGTTCGACGCCAGCGTCGTCATCTCCATGACGAAGCGGTTGGACTCGCCTGGGTTGGCGGCGTACTTTTCCAGCTCAGGGCGATGGTTCGAGACGAACTTGTCGGCGTCGCGGATGATGATGGTCCGTTTACCATCGAAATCAAACAGCGATGCGGTTGCCAAATCGTCACGGAGATCCGCCCACCGAACCGATTCACCATCGAACGAAGTGACATCGCCATCGGAGGACAAAGCCGAAATGACCCACGTTCGCAGCGTGGTATCGGGACCAAAGACGGCTGCCACGCTGGGCAATTCCGCCGGTGGCTTCGATAACATTTCAAAGGCGTTCAGAATCGCCATCGGAGACTTTTTAGCGAGTGTTTCGAGTGGGGGCTGCCAGGGCTCAAGCCTAAAGACTGTACTTCGCAAACGCTACCGGTGGCAGAAGTTTGTCTGCGACCGAGTTTCAGATGCGACGGAGATGTGCCGCTCCCTAAATAGGCCGCTCCTCTTGATGACAGGCTGGAAGCCTATCCCACATCCTGACCGGAGAGGCATTGCCCACTAATTATACGTCGATTGGCTGCGAGCGGCAGTGTGCTCGTTGTCCGTTGGCAACGGGAAATTGCTAATCGGTTGGAAACCACGTATCCGCGCCCGGGGGGCCAACCCCTGAGTGTCGATGGGGCGATCCAGTATGTAGCTGCCCATGTTGCCCGCATTGTCGGTCGCGTCGATGCGTAGATACAGTTGACGTGGCAATTGAGGATCGGCAGGCCAGACGTAGTCGCCGTCGTTGCGAAGTCCCGCGGCGATAGTGGTCCAGGGACCTTCCACATCGTCGCTGAACGACAACGTGATCGGGCGAGTCATTAGATTGGCGTCGTCACATTCGTAGCGAATCACCAGCGAACCCGTCCGGTCGCCTTCGCCATACTGAGCCCCGCTGATTCGCACCATCGGTTTGCTCTGATCGACAACGACCACAATGTCCGGGCTCTCACCCGCTTGCGGTCTCGGACTGGTCAGTCCGTTGGAGCTGACGACGACGATGCGAAAACCAAAGACGCCTTCTTCTTTCGTTTCAATATCGAACGGACTGGCGTTGTCAGGGTCTTGGCCCCAGAACTTCCAGCTTTTGCCACCATCGGTGCTGCCATACAGTTCAACCGATTCGACGCCGACAAGGCCGACCGCTTCGAGTTCGTACTCCAAGCTGAATTGATTCGAGTCGCTGAATCGAGTGGGAACACGGCCACCGAACGTTGCCGAATCGATGCGAGATTGCAGGGCACGCTGAGCACTGTATCGATCGCTTTCGGTAGTTGGGCTGGCAACCGGTTTGGTTTGAGTTTGCTCGCGTCTGACGACCGCTGCAGCCGGACGTTTTTCCGGCGGCGCGGGGCGTATCGGACGATCGTTCTTTGCGAGTTCGCTCTTTGCGATAGGCCGCATTGCTTCCGCTGGCGTTTTCGGACGTGCCGCCGCAGTGGAGTTCGAACTTGGGGGCGATGTGTCTACGGACCCGGTTGCCGGAGCGAAAAGCGACGGACCACCGCTGAATTTCTGCTGCGACGATTTACGGTCCACTGTTCCGAAATCGCTGCTGACCTGCTCGGGCGTTGCGGGCTGAGGTAATTCGATCATGCCAGGACGCTGAGCGTATCGTGGCAACGGAAATGCGTTTCCAACCTGGCCAGCGACTTGCCCGCGAACCGGGTTACGTGGTACCGAAGTCGTTTGTGGCAGCACAAAGCCTGATGCGGCTGGCGGATTCGGTTGCGTTTGCAGGCTTGGCTGAGGCTGCAGACTTGGCTGGGCTTGCAGGCTTGGCGGAGTACTGACGCGACGCGGCGCCACGGGAATGGTCGGCACCGCTGGAGCAGTCAGCACAGGCACGTTCGCAGGCGGAATGATCCGTCGCTGAGTCGGTGTGCTAGGCGGCGTTCCGGTCAGCGGCGTCTGGGCAAACGCGTGTTGAGTTTCGCTGCTGGGTGTGTGGCCACGGAATTGATTCAGCGGGGAATCGCTGCGAAGCGAGCCATAGTTTGCGGCGATCTTTGGAACGTCGGTTTCGGGCTTTTTGCGATCCAGTTTGATGATCGGGCTCGATCCGTTTGTCGGGTCGCTCTCAGCCGGACGAATATACAAATTGGTCGACGAAGGAGGCAACGAAGCGGTACGGTGTTGAACCGAGATGGCTTTCAGCTGGGGTTTGGCAAACGGAGCAACGTTGGGCACATGACTGTCACGATTGTCGCTGGCCGCAAAGCGATTAGTCGGCAATGCAGCCAATCGAGGCCGCTGCAGTCGCTTCATTTGGGCGGTCTGGTTGCCTGCCGAGTCGACGGCGGTGACGTGAATCGATAGTTGACGCCAATCCTCTTTGGGAAGAAACGTGAACGAACGATCGGCGCCTGCGGGTTTGACGGGAATCAGCCGCCACTGGGATTCAACATCGCTAGCGTAGTAAATACGTGTGTCCGAAATTGCGGTGGCATCCTCGATATTCATGCTGCAGCGAACCGTGCCATCGGCATCGCCGTCGGCATGCAGCGTCATCAGCGGGCCAGTCGTGTCGACGATGACTTTCAATTGCGGATGAATTGGGCCTGCAGGGTGCGAACTACCACTGGAATCAAGCGTTTGAGTCGCAAACAGGAAGACGCCATCTTCGTCGCTCGAGAACGCGAACTCGCGGATCGTCGGTGGTTTTGAATCGAGGTGTTCCCAGCCCGAATTGCCTCCGCGATTGACGTACAATCGCACTTCCACCGGCCGCGAACCTGCGGTGTCAACGTTAAACGGGATTTTGAACGAGCGAGAATTGAGGACGGCAACCGATTCCGAGGCCGAGCTGACTGCGGAGACCGCGTAACTTGGCGGCAGTCCTTTAGCAGAACCAGCCTCTGTTGATATGATGGCGTCAGTGTTGCTCGTTTTCAGAGCCGGCGAATCGGCATGAACTTGCGGTGCTGCGATAGCAAATCCCGATCCGCTTACCGCGAATACCGCAGCGGCGATGGCTTTCTTGGCGGTATGCATCTTGTCGATCTGCCCTTAAACACGGAAAACGGTGTCCTTACCTATCTTCCGGTTCGACTCGCTCCCCTTCCATTCTTGATCTATTCACCCAGCGACGTGATTCCATGACAAAGTCTTCTTACTCTTATGACGTTATTGTCATTGGTGCCGGTCATGCGGGCACCGAAGCCGCAGCCGCTGCGGCTCGATTGGGAGCAAAAACTGCATTGTTGACGACCAATTTGGACACCGTGGGCCAGATGTCCTGTAATCCCGCCATCGGGGGTGTCGCCAAGGGGCAGATCGTTCGCGAAGTCGATGCGTTGGGCGGGTTGATGGGCCACGCCATCGACGAGACCGGCATCCAATTTCGCTTGCTCAATTGCCGAAAAGGCCCGGCGATGCACAGTCCGCGGGCTCAAGCGGACAAAAAAGCCTACCAAAATCACATCAAATGCCAGATCGAGCAGCAGCCTAATTTGCATCTGCGGCAAGAAACCGTGGTCGATCTGATTACCGAAACCGTCGATGGCAAAATCCGTGTTGCAGGAATCAGCGTGGTTGGCGATGCCGAGTATCGTGCTCCGACCGTGATTCTGACCACCGGCACCTTCCTTAAAGCGATCATGCATACCGGCGACGCCAAAACGTCCGGGGGCAGGGCAGGGGAGGGGACCACGACCGGGATCAGCGGAGCGCTGAACCGATTAGGTTTCGAGGTCGAGCGGTTCAAGACGGGAACTCCGCCGCGGCTGAACGCGCGATCGATCGATTACTCGCAGCTCGAATTACAACCGGGTGACGATCAACCTCAGCCCTTTTCGTTCATGACCAAATCGCTGGATCATTGCAATCAATTGCCGTGTTACATTGCCTACACCAATGACGCGGTGCATGCGTTAATTCGTGCCAATTTAGACCGAGCGCCGATGTACAGCGGCCAAATCAATTCGCGTGGTCCACGCTATTGTCCCTCGATCGAAGACAAAGTTGTCCGCTTTGCCGACAAGGATTCGCATCAATTGTTTCTCGAGCCCGAAGGTCGTCAAACCGAAGAGGTTTACGTTAACGGAATCTCGACCAGTCTGCCGCGCGACGTCCAAGACCAGATGTTCCGCATGATCAAAGGACTCGAGAATGCTCAAATCATGCGTTACGGGTACGCGGTGGAATACGACTTCTGTCCTCCCACGCAATTGTGGCCACATTTGGAAAGCAAGGCTGTCGAAGGATTGTTCTTGGCCGGGCAAATTAATGGCACCACCGGTTACGAAGAGGCGGCGGGACAAGGATTGATCGCAGGGCTGAACGCCGCCCGAAAAGTCGCCTCCAAGCAGCCTTGGGTTCCCACGCGTGACCAAGCCTATATCGGTGTTTTGGTCGACGATCTGGTGACCGCAGGAACCGACGAACCCTATCGCATGTTCACCAGCCGAGCGGAGTATCGGTTGCTGCTGCGACAAGACAATGCCGACCGCCGGTTGACCGCAGTGGCGGATGAGCTTGGTTTGATTAGTGCCGATCGTCGCGATCGTTTTGCCGAAAAAATGTCGCAAATCGATCGAGGCATGGAGATATTAAAGAGTTCGCGTGTCGGTAAAACGCCGGGCGATGTCTATCTGCGTCGTCCCGAAGTCGACTGGAACGTAATGTGTGGCCATGTCGAAGAACTGCGTCAGATCGACGAAGATGCGGCCACGCAATGTTTGTACGACATCAAATACGAAGGCTATATCACGCGGCAAAAGATGGAGGTGGAAAAACACCACCGCTTGGCTGGCAAGCAGATTCCGCAAGCGTTCAGTTACGACGCCATTGGGCCGCTGCGTCAGGAAGCGCGAGAGAAACTGAATCGAGTTCGCCCGCAGAACCTCGATCAAGCCAAGCGGATCAGCGGCGTCACCCCAGCCGATCTAGCCTTGGTACTCGCCCACCTGGAACGCAAACGCTAAGCAGTTAGGCAGGAGTCTTTCAGTAAATTGGCCGTTTTGGCGTTAGCCACGGTTCCGGCATTCAACCGGGGCTAGTGCCCAAACGCAATGCTGTGAAGCATTTAGAGGCGGCAGATTACGGCATTTGCGTTTCGTAGCTACGCTCGCCAGAGCGTGGATTGTTGACGTCCTAAGCGAATCACCACCTTCTGGCGAAGGTAGCTATCAGAAAATGCTTCACAGCGTTCGCCCAAACGGCTAACGGGATTTCACCCAATGATTCCTGCCTACCTGCTTAGAGCGTTTTGAAAATTGATGTGAGATGTAGGGCCGGTTCCTAGCGGCCAATCAAAAGACGGCCGGTGGGAACCGGCCCTACGGCTACTGCGACATTGAAATTACTGCGACTCTGAAATCTGTTTCAGTATTTGGTCACGCATCGTGATCACCTTTTGGTTGGCCTCGTTCATCGCGTCCGGTGGTATCACGATCCCACGCAACGTTGTCTCGGCAGCTTTTCGATTCTTTTGAACGGTCCATTGAATTTGGCCGATTCGCAATCGTGCTTGATTCGATTGCGCACCACCGTGGATGGCGACGATCGACAGAGGACGAATCGCTTCAACGTACATCTTTTTGCTGGCAAGCAGCTTGGTGTAAGCTGCCAATTGTGTGTCGGATAAACCGCTGCTGAGGTTTAGCTGTTCCAGTTTGAAGAAATGCTGTTGCGCCAACAATACACTCGATGATTCAATCGCCTGCCTCAGCAAGAATACAATCCGATTGAATTCAGGATGGTCCTTCACATCGAGCTGCTCTGGCGCCGTCACGGGTTCTTTCGCCTTTGCACGCAGCATCGAGAACAGTGGATTCACACCGGGTTTTTGTGGTGGGTTCGGTTTCGCTGCCTCCGCAGTCGCGACAACGGGGCGAGATGCGACTGCGGTGTTCATGGCAGCCGGTGTGGGGCGAATTCCTAACGCTGCAGCAATGGGATCTTGGTGCTCCGACGTTTTGCGTGACTTAGCGATTCGCTGCTTATCGCTGCAAAATAGGTTGTACTCTTGCAGCCACGCGTTTCGAGAGATTAGGTCCCAGCCTTCGCAATCCACCCAATCTTGACGCAACATCAAAAGGCCAATCGGCAATCCCACCGCCACTCCGATCAAATGCAACATTTCCGACGACATCGAGAATCCTCCGATAGCCAGAAACGCAATTTGCATCATTAGAAACGCGGATGCGAGGCTGATGATTCGCACTTCGAACGTACCCATGCGAAAGCCGACGAGCCAGAAGCAATCCATCTCGTTTTCCGGTGCCCACAACATCGCAATCACCAACAGCGAAAAAATGACGCCAGAGGCTCCGAGCGCACCACCTTCGCTGCCCAGGATGAACATGGGAAGTTGGACAATGATTCCACCCACCAAGGCCATCAGCATGTAAAGGGCAAGAAACGGAAGGTTGCCTATCTTGCCTTCGACGACCAAGCCGAACGCCCACAGGAACAGCATGTTCCCCAGAAGATGCATGATATCGGCATGCATGAATGCGCTGCTAATCCATTGCAGTGGGTTAATCGTGTTGAATTGAAGGATCAGCCACTCAATGGACTCTACCTCGATATTTCCAAAGGCGACCTGAAGCGTGGTCAGGCAAAAGATCACAATATTGGTCGCAACTAACCCGCCTGTCACAATGGGCAGGTGGTAGACCGGAGCATCAGTCGTATAGGGGGCAATAAGGATCATGGTGCGATTACTGGATCAGGAGCCGTCTTGGGAGAACAACGCTAATTTGAGCATCCCGACAGGAGTGGTTCCACTAAATCATCGCTCCACACGTCCCACAAAATTCAAAAAACACGCGTCCAAAATCCTTAAGTTCCGATGAATGCGGGACTTATGGAATCTAAATCGATCTTGACCCAGTGTGTCAACTCGATAGAATTCGTTGGTGAGGCAAGCTTGGTAAGGCAGGGGGACTCGGAGTTTCTTGCTGCTTACGTTTTTCGCACACTCTAGCACGGCAATGTGCTAGTGCGGGGGACGGGAAGTTTGCTAAACAAAGACTCGTGGTGAACGGTTGGGTGACTTGTGTATCGGATGCACAACGAATCATTAACTTACATTTGCTAGCAAGTGACATCATGATGGTCTGTCTCTGGACGAGACCCGCTGTATTGGGCTGCATGTTGCAATAACAGGGTGGTTATGTTCAGAGCTCCAGGATTCACAATGTAACGGCTCGTCATGCAGGGAGGATGGTTTCTGCCATGACCATTAAGACGGTCTTCACGACAGGCGAAGCGGCCAAGATTTGTAAGGTCAGCCAGCAAACGATTATCCGTTGTTTCGACAACGGTTCGTTAAAGGGGTTTCGTGTCCCCGGAAGTAAATTCCGACGCATTCCACGTGAACAACTTTTCATGTTCATGAAGGAAAACGGAATTCCCACCGATGCACTTGAAAGCGGCAAAAAGAAGCTGCTTATCGTTGATGACGATCAAGATTTGGTCGAATTGATCAGCGAAGGTTTTTCGCGTGACGGACGTTTTGACATCCGCACCGCAAACAACGGATTTGACGCTGGAATGGGAGTGAAAGAGTTTCGCCCCGATATAGTGATCTTGGACGTGATGTTGCCCGACATCAACGGCAAAGAAGTTTGCCAACGTGTTCGCAACGATCCCGCGATGGATATGGTCAAGATTTTGTGTATCTCGGGAATGGTCGAGCACAACAAAGTCGACGCCTTGAAAGCCGCCGGAGCGAACGATTTCATGCAAAAGCCGTTTTCGATTGATGAATTGATCAATCGATCGTGCGACTTGCTCGAAATCGAACGTGGTGTGACGAATTAAGCGGTCACTCGAACACGGAATTCGGCTCCCAGCCTGAAATGTGGGATAGGCTTCCAGCCTGTCTTGGGCGTAGCGGAAGTCGTCAAGACTTTCGTTGTCTTTCCCAAACGATCTGTATCCCACGCACGATTTTCCGTGACCCTGAAATTTTACGTTGACAAAGCACCACCTCTCGGTGACTGACCCAGGTGACTTGCCTGTGGAGGTGGTGCAAACTGATACAAGTGCGACACGGATGGTCTTCTTAGCGTGATGTCCCCAACCCACTTGTTGCCCAGCCTACGTTTCGAATCGAACCGATGGTGGTTGCCACGTTCGCTCGCGGCCACCGAGTGTTTGATCGGTTTGCTGTTGCGCAGCAATGAGCCCGATCCGTTGGCCGTTGCGGAGCACGCGGGAAGAGACGCCGCAGACGACATTTCACCGCAAGTGGATCCAATCACGCTGCAGCGAACGATTGAAGCATTGCGTGTCGATCCGCCGCTATTAATCTTCACCGCCGCGTCATTCCCCGGCGATTCGACCTCGTTGTCAGGTTTAGCAGCTTGGCTTGCCGAAAATGCGATCACGCTGTTCGCAGATGGCGATGCGTTTTTGGGGACGCCCGAGATTAACTCGGCAACCCGATCACGTTGGAGTGAACTGGATTCCTATTTTAGAACGTTGCCTGTAGAGCAGTGGCTTGCCCATGCGACGCTTTGGCTCGAGGCGACCGGGCCGAGTGTAGCTGCGTCATGGCGTGATCGCTGGGCCGAGATATCGTTTAGTGCTGCGGAGTTGAATGGAGTGCCCCATTCGCCGCCGCCAGAGCTCGCGGCGGCCGATTCGCTTCAGCAGCTTGCTCGGCAAATGCAACACACTCGCACGCTCGAGCAATCTTTTGATCGTCGTCTTCACAATCAAAAACTCTCTGCGCTCAAGCAATTTGCCTACGGGCTTAGTCACGAGATCAATAACCCGTTAGCCAACATCTCAACGCGAGCCCAGCATTTGAAGCAGGGCGAAGCTGATCCGCAGCGGAGTGCGTCGCTGCAAAAAATTGTCGATCAAGTGTACCGAGCCCACGAGATGATTGCCGATTTGATGTTCTACGCGAATCCATCGCTGCCCGAGACTTCTCGGTGTGACATCAACTCGCTAGTACGATCGGTTGCTGATGAGTTTGTCGACGAAGCCGATTCGCTTTCCATCCGTTTGGAATCCGAGACCCCTGTGGGCGAGCTCTTGCTCGACCTTGACGAACCGATGTTCGGCGAAGCATTGCGTGTGTTGCTGCGAAACTCGATCGAAGCGATCGGATCATCCGGCACGATCGTGATGTCGATCGTACCTGAGGCTAATCGCGTACTGATTCACGTGGCCGATAGCGGTCCCGGACTCTCGCGTTCGGCACGCGAGCATGCGTTTGATCCCTACTTTAGTGGTCGCGAAGCCGGCCGTGGGCTTGGGCTGGGGCTGTGCCGAGCCTACCGGATTGCCAAGTTGCACGACGCCGACATCAAGCTCGCTGGTGGGGCAAGCGGCTGTGTCGCCACAATCGCGATTCCCAAGTCGCCCGTGTAGGTGGAAGCGTGTCGTAGCGGAAGTCGTCAAGACTTTCGTGAATCGCCGAACAGGTCGAAACTCTTGACAAGTTCCGTTACCAAAGTAGATGACATTGGCCATGTGCCCCAAAATGGCTACCTCTGCGGAAACTCTGCGAGAATCCAAATTTACTGGAAAAGCCAAAAACATCGAAAACATAGCCCGGTAGTCGGCTGGCCAGCGATCTCCAATAATTCTGTTTCGCTTGAAGACGTTTCCACTCCACGATTGATGCAGAAACCATGCTTGATTCCGCCTTGGAATTGGTTCGATTGCAAGAAAATGGCGATCTAACCGCAGTTGAGATTGCTGAAAAAGCGTTGGCGTCGGTCCGCGACACCAACGACTCGATCAACGCATTTACTCACGTTGCGGCGGAACAGGCTATTGATGCTGCTCGCCGCGTCGATGCCAAACGCGCCGCGGGTGAGCCGCTGGGCATCTTGGCGGGTGTGCCCGTTGCGGTCAAAGACGTGCTCTGCACCGCCGACATGCCGACCACATGTTCCTCGCGAATGCTCAAAGACTTTCGACCGCCCTACGATGCCACCGTCGTCAGCAAACTTCGTGAAGCGGATGCCGTGATCATCGGCAAGACGAACATGGACGAGTTCGCGATGGGGGCCAGCACGGAAACCAGCGCATTTGGGCTGACTCGAAATCCTTGGGATACCGACCGTACCCCAGGCGGCAGCAGCGGAGGCGCAGCGGCCTGTGTCGCTGCCGGTTCGGTGCCACTGAGTCTTGGAAGTGACACCGGAGGCTCGATTCGGCAACCCGCCGCGTTCTGTGGGCTCACGGGGTTGAAGCCAACTTACGGACGTGTCAGCCGATTCGGTTTGATCGCGTTCGCCAGCAGCTTGGATCAAGTCGGTCCGATGGCGTGGTCGGTTCCCGATGTCGCTCTTTTGCTCGAAGCGATCGCCGGGTTTGAACCGCGAGATTCAACCTCGCTAAATCAAATCGTTCCCAAATATTCGGATGTGTTGCAGTCGTCGGATCTGCGTGGCTTGCGAATTGGGGTGTTAAGTGAGACTGCGGAGACCGCCGGCATCGATCCTGCGATCATGGACGCCGTCAACGAAGCGGCCAAGGTGTTCCAGAGTCAAGGCGCCGAGATCGTCGAAGTTAATCTTCCGCATAGCAAGTATTGGGTTCCGACCTACTACGTGATCGCACCCTGTGAAGCCAGCAGTAACCTGTCGCGATACGATGGTGCCCATTACGGTCATCGCACCGAGTCGATCGACATGCACAGCCCCCAAGGGCCGCTGACCTCGGCTTATTGCCGCAGTCGCGAAGAAGGGTTTGGTTCGGAAGTCAAACGCCGGATCATGGTCGGGACGTATGCGTTAAGCGAAGGGTACACCGACAAATATTACAACCAAGCGTTAAAGGTTCGCCGTTTGATCAAAGGCGATTTTGATGCCGCGTTCTCGCAAGTCGACTTGCTGCTTGGACCGGTCACACCATCAACCGCGTTCCCGCTGGGCGACAAAATTGATGATCCGCTACAGATGTACCTTTGCGATTTGTTCACCGTCGGCGCCAATCTAGCGGGTTTACCGGCGATTTCGTTACCTGGCGGAATTGATTCGGCTGGATTGCCGATTGGAATCCAGCTGCAAGCACCTGCACTCGAAGAGTCTCGTTTGTTGTTTGCCTCTAATGCGTTCCAGCTTGCTACGGATCATCACCAAAAACGTCCTTCCAACTGATTTCACGCTGCGTTGTCTTTATCAAGACTCTGTCTTGCGAGTCCTCAAGCGACTCGTGTTCGTGACCGTCACCACCACTCATTACGCCAATGTCAACTCATCAAGTCACCACCGTCATCGGGCTGGAAGTTCACGTTCAACTCAAGACAAAAACAAAATTGTTTTGTGGTTGTAGTACGGAATTTGGTGCGCCGCCGAACACGCAAGTCTGCCCGGTGTGTCTGGGCTTGCCCGGCGCCCTTCCGGTGATCAACGAAGCGGCGATCGATTTGGCGATCCGTTCGGGGTTGGCGATCAATTGTGCGATCCCTGAGATGACCAAGTGGGATCGCAAGCAATACTTCTATCCTGACTTGCCCAAAGGCTATCAGATCAGCCAATTCGATCTGCCGATCTGTGCCGACGGTTATCTCGAGATCGTCGATCCCGCAGACGATGAAAGCACACGGCATATCGGCATCATTCGCGCCCATCTCGAAGAGGATGCGGGCAAGAGCATGCATGACGAGGTCGCCGGCAAAAGCGACACGCGAATTGACTTGAATCGCTGCGGCACGCCGCTACTGGAGATCGTTAGCCAGCCCGATCTGCGTTCGGCGGCGGAGGTCCGCGAGTATTTAACGCAATTGAAATTGATTCTGATGCATCTGGATGTTTCCGATTGTGAGATGCAAGAAGGCAGTCTTCGTGTCGATGCGAACGTGAATTTGCACATCGAAACCGATGGCAAAAAAATCGCGACTCCGATCGTCGAAGTCAAAAATATGAACAGCTTCCGTGCCGTCGAGCGGGCGTTGGAGTATGAAATTGAACGTCAATACATCGATTGGGAAGCCGATGGATTGACGATCGACGATCGCGCCAAAACGACGCGGGGCTGGGACGATTCGAAAGAACGTACCTTCATCCAACGCGAAAAGGAAGAGTCGGCCGACTATCGCTACTTCCCCGATCCCGACTTGTTGCCAATCCGTATCCCGGCCGAACGCATCGAACAGGCGTGGCTAACGCTCGGCGAATTGCCTCAGGCGACGATTAACCGCTTGCAAGACCAGTACGGATTGAAGGCCTACGATGCCAACGTGATCGTCAATCAAGGCCCGGCAATGATCGCCTACTTTGAGCGAGCGGCCGAGGTTTCCGGAGACGCCAAGCGATCCAGTTCTTGGATCCAGCAAGACGTGATGCGAACGCTGAAAGAGCAAGACACCACGATCGATGCGTTTGCGGTTTCCAGCGATCAGCTTGGTGGATTGCTCAAACGTGTTTCCGCAGGCGAGATCGACAACGCGCGTGCTCGTGATGTTTTCGCATACATGCTCGAGCACAACGTGACCGTCGAGGAAGCAATGAAATCGCTGGGGATCGAAAAGGTCGATAGCAGCGAGTTGGATGCACTCTGCCAAGAACTGCTTGACGCGAATCCCCAAGTCGTTGCCGATGTGCAAGGCGGCAAGGTGCAAGCGCTAGGGGCATTGATCGGCCAAGCCAAAAAGAAGAATCCCAACGCCAACCCCGGCAAAGTCCGCGAGACGCTACTGCGTCTGATCGGCTCGTAAGGGCCGTCGGAGCTTTAAGTGACGGGATCACTAGTAGCGGAAGTCGTCAAGACTTTCGTGAATTACGGCACAGGCCGAAGCTCACGTCCGATTTATTACTTTCGTAGCCACGCTCGCCAGAGCGTGGATTTCCGCCGCGATCGCGACGGTAGCTACGCCGGAACCTGAGAGTTGTTTTCAAGTGTCCCAAGCCGTCCGGTTGCAGCGAGTAAGCCATTCAAATCAAACCGCGTGGCCCCTCGCCGCGCCAACTCCTTCGACTCACGTTCTGGCGACTTTCCTGACCCTATCCGCACACTTCTGTGCGTTGACGCGCGGTTGGTAATGGAGCAGCAGGATATCCGCTGAATTTTTTTGTTCAGCGTTCAATTTGCGGTTGTCGACTTCGAGTGTTGACTAGATGCTTAGCACCGCGCAGGCCACAAAATGTTGTTGATCGTGCGGCAATTCAGCGGCGTGATTTGCACGATCAGCGACAACGTGTTGCAACCCCCTTATCTGAAAGTAGTCTAGCTGCGGATGGAACCATCAATACCGCAATCATCGGATAGCGTCACCAAGTCACAAACGGGATGGCGTCGTTTTGGACGTACACCTCTTTTCTTTGTTGTCTTGGTGGGGATGCTCGTCGGGCTTGGCACGTTCACCTTTGGTTACGGCAAAGGGGCGAGCTATTTGAGTAACGACCCACTGACGTGCATCAATTGCCACGCCATGCAAGGGCAATACGATTCTTGGCAGCACTCGAGCCACCATCACGTCGCAGTTTGTAACGATTGTCATCTGCCTCATGATGCGATCGGGAAATGGGTGACCAAGGCCGATAACGGGTTCTTTCACTCGTTGGCGTTTACCTTGGGCAACTACAAAGATCCGATTCAGATCAAGCCGCGTAACAAGCGAGTGACGCAGAGCACGTGTGTGGATTGTCACAGAGATTTCGTGCACTCGATGTTGCCGGCCGTTAAGGGCGAAGACATGCAGTCGTGCGTGCACTGTCATGCCGATGTGGGCCACGCCCAACGTTAGTTATTTGTTTTGCTTTTTTACTCTCTCCTCTTTGAGCATGGTTTTCGCTAAATGGAATCCAAGAAATCACGCGGTTTCGGCGTCTTGATTGTGCTAACGGCATTGGTGGCACTGGCTACTGTGGGTGTCGTTGGGTTGCTGGTCAATATTTTTGAACGCAAACAAGAAGCACGGAAGCCCTTTGTGCGTTTAGTCGAAGTCAATGAGGTGAGCACGGACCCCGAGCCGTGGGGCGTCAACTTTCCGCTGCAATACGAAGGTTATCTGAGGACCGCCGATACCGAGCGTACCGAGTACGGCGGCAACCATGCGTTCACGCCAAGTAAGCTCAAGCAGGATCCTTGGCTGACGCGGTTGTACGACGGCTACGCCTTTAGCGTCGACTATCGCGAAGCTCGCGGTCACGCCTATATGCTGCACGATCAAGAGGTCACCAAGCGGGTGACCGATTTCAAGCAGGCCGGTGCCTGTTTACATTGCCATGCCTCGATCATCCCGACCTATCGCCGGATCGGACTCGAGCGAGCGGGTGAAGAGGTCAGTGAAGCGAAACTGGCCGAAGGATTCGATCAAGAGGCGGTGATGGCGGGTTTCCGAGCGGTCAGCCGCAAACCGTACGAAGAGGTTTACGCCGAGTTATTAAAGACACATGACGGCGTCACCAAGGCCGCCGAAGGTGATCCGCACATGGGCAGCGCCCACCCGGTGTCGTGCATCGATTGTCACGATCCTGACTCGATGAAGATCCGTGTCACCCGTCCTGGATTCATTGATGGAATCGCAAAGCTCGCCCGCAGCGACGATCCCGTTCCCCACTTGCCAAGCATTCAAAAGTGGCGTGATTCGGGCTCAGAGACCCCTTACAACCCCAACACTGATGCGACGCGTCAAGAACTCCGCTCGTTCGTTTGTGGGCAATGCCATGTCGAGTATTACTGTGCCAACAAAATGACGCTGACCTTCCCTTGGGGCAACGGGCTGAAGGTCGAGGATCTCGAACAGGAATGGGATGAAACTGAATTCCCCGATGACGGCGGCGAGTTCTACGACTTCGTTCATAAAGAAACCGGAACCAAGGTCTACAAGGCTCAGCATCCTGAGTTTGAATTGTGGAGCCAAGGGATTCATGCTCGCGCCGGAGTCAGCTGTAGTGATTGTCACATGCCGTATGAGAAGCAAGGGGCGACCAAAGTCAGCAGCCACTGGGTTCGCAGCCCGATGCTGAATATCAACAAGGCATGTCAGACCTGCCACAACGTTTCCGAGACCGAGCTGCAAGCACGCGTCGATACGATCCAGGATCGCACACGAGCTCTCATCGATCGCGCGGCAGTCGCGATGACCGATATGCTCGATGCAATCGTGATGGCACAAGAAAACGGTGCAACCGAAGCTCAGCTAAAACCGATCCGTGATCTGCAACGCAAAGCGATGTGGCGGTTGGACTACATCAGCAGC
Source organism: Novipirellula methanifontis (assembly GCF_052161655.1). Classification (GTDB taxonomy): domain Bacteria; phylum Planctomycetota; class Planctomycetia; order Pirellulales; family Pirellulaceae; genus Novipirellula. The sequence continues at coordinate 9,533,873 of NZ_CP197418.1, read as the reverse complement.
GAAAACTCCAAAGGTTTTCACGCCGACCAGGAAGCTGCGCGGATTTTAGGCGAATCGATTGATTACAGTCGCCAAGCCCAAGCGGCCGCCTACAAGTTGGGTTGGAAAGCCAACGAGTCAGAATCCAACGAAGTGGCGACGAAGTAACTGTTACTGTAGTGAAAGTCGCCAACGGGCTGTTGATTTAATCGAAATGCGAATCGCATTGGTGAGCCGTGGGCCGTAAGGCACCGGGTAATGCGAGGAACCCGGCCGCTTACGCGTCACGGCTCACTAAATCAACAGCCCGCCAAGACTTTCGGTCATCCTTGCTGCCCTCGTAGCGAAAGTCGCCAAGACTTTCGGTGGTTTGTCGGAACGGTCGGGGTTCGGGCCGGGCTGCTAAAACTTCGGTGTTGTCGTCGGATATCGAGGGTGATTTTTTCTTCCAGCCTATACTGCAGTCACCTCTCCACCGACGAAGTCGGTGGAGAGGTGACTGGAAAATTGCGCAACCAAAAATCACAACATGATGTTGAATGGCTCATTTTGGCAGTCCGTAGCTGGCGTCCCGCTCGAATCCAGGCTTCGTGGCTCGCAAGATTTCAAGGATGTCGCGTCGCATATCCGTAGTCAAATGAGCGTAGGCTTCCGACGTGTCTCGTTCTTCGAGCACATCCAGCAGTTGGCGGACTACCTCGCGACGTAGTTCCTCGCTCAGCGAGTCGAAGGCTTTCGAATAGATCAGATAGCTGAGCGGATATTTGAACATCCGTGTCTTGAGGTCGAACTGACGAAGCGAGCGTCCTTGATCATCGCTGGGCCCGCGACTTTCGAACTCGTGTGCAAACTCGAGTAGCCCTTTGACTTCGCTCGTCAATTCGGTCTCCTCACAAAACAGCATCTCTTGGACCACCGGTTTGGCGATCATGTGTAACTGGCCTCGCCACTCGTCCTTGGACTCTGCCGTCGTATCCTGTTCAGCTCGTTCGTGGTGCAATTGACGCATCGAGAAATCGGCGCGTGTCATTGTGTTGTGCATCTGGGACTGATGCTCCAGCACCATCAACGCGACGATGTCACTGTACGGCGATAAGTAATCGTAGGTGTCAAAATCGTCTCGTAGATTTAGTCGATTGCCGTTGTCGCGGGTGTCGAGTCGATTGCCCCGCAACATCGAGTTGCCCAGATGCGTCATCTCGCCGTGGCGTCCCGTCACATACCAGCCGCCCCAGCGCTGCGAGAATGGACTGCGATGCGAAGTGATTGATGATGCCGTTTGTGCGTCTACCGATCCGTCGATACTAGGCAGAACGCTGCGGACGGTATGACCTGGAACGCCTTGCGTCATCGACGTCACATGGCAACCCAAGCAGTCGTAAGAAGCTCTCTCGACTTTGGCACGCCATGGCATCATATCGACAGTATAAAACACCGCTCCAAGTTTCGGGTCAGCCGTCGAGATTTCCATTAACGAACTGCCGCGGACCCAGCCCACATAGGTGTCGTCGTTGAAGTAGATCGCCCGCGGGTTGCGAGGCGAGATGTGACGCACCTGCAAACTGGTTTTTGAAAACACCAGCGTCTGTGAGGATGCTGGTATTTCCAGCGCATCAAGCATCGAAGCAAGATAGCCTTGCTCGCGAGTGTACTTCAGTTTGAGCTCTTTCGACTTCAGCTTGGCGATCAACCGGCTGACGCGATTGTCATCCTCCGTTTTGGTGTACTCAAACGGAGGCTTTTCGATATCGAAGCTCAAGTTCAGTTGTGCAAGAGCGATATTGCTGCCACATAATACGAGCAGTGTGGCAAAGACGGAGGCGAGTCTCAGGAAGCAGGTAGGTTTCATTGCAGTGCGAACGCAAGGAGGGCAGGGCGTTTATGTACCTAATGGTATAGGATCGGCCGTGTCGTGTCAATGTTGTTGGATAGGGGCTGTTCGCCCTGGACTATTTCGGGGAGGTACAGGCGACCCAAGACTTCATTGCCACGATCATCAAAAGTCGGATTCGACCAGATGATGGCGGCTTGATACAGTGAGTCTTAGTGCCATCATTCGTGCTGGCGGTCGCTGCGAATCTCGTTCGGCGACCACGCTGCGAAGAGGATAACAGAAAGATGAGTACGACAGAAAAATAATAAGGCCATAAGCCTCCGCCGACCGACACGGCGCGTTCATGCGTCCCCATCTTCTAACCTTCCATCTTTTAACCTTTCTTCGTTTCTTGGGTGCGAGGCATTTCTTTTGAACCACCCCAAGGTTACGAGATCCATTTCTGTGATGGCGATCGCGGTAGCGAGGGTCGGATCGAACAGGAGATCGCAGAGCCAACGGAGACCCTGCCGATTCTCCTCTGTTCTCTCCGTTTCCTCCTGTTCGTTGAATTCTTCTTTGGTGGCGCTGCGCCTAAGCAGATCGTTTGGTATATACCGGTGAAACGTCGTTCCTTTTTGTGAGCCGACGGCGCTAGCCGCGGGCCCGTCAATATTAAAGGAAACATGCCCGCGGCTAGCGCCGTCGGCTCAGATCATTATGTGGAATGACTCATATTGACCTGCTTACCACTGGCGATTGTCTGCTATTCCCTTCGGAATACATGCTGGAAATGTTTTCCATGGTATGTCCTCCACTGTCCTTACTTGAGTGCGAAGGGCGTCATGCTGCCGATGTCACCAAAGCAAAGGGGACTGCATCTGTGGTGAGCGTGCACTGGCCGAAGTACACTGAGTTGCATCCTGCCCTCCCTCCCCATTCTTCCTCCCACCTCGGAATGTGTTTCAATGAAATCGTTCTTTGCCTTCGGTTCGCTGTTCGCTCTCACGCTCGTGTCGCTTGGCACCCTCGCTGCTGCACCTCCCGCGAATGCTGACCTAGATCCAGTGCCGGGCGTCGAACCGATTCCCGGAACTCCGTTTCTGCATGCCGGGCCGCTGGTCGGACATGTCACGGATTCAACCGTGAGTCTGTGGGCCAAGGCCTCTAACGCCGCTCGTCTGAGTTTTAAAATTGGCAAGACGATGGATCTAGCCGATGTGCGGAGGGTCGACGGGCCTGCCTTGGTTGCGGACGCTTCGTTTACTGGACAAGTAGAAGTCACGGAGCTTGAGCCTGCGACCCGCTACTATTACGTTCCGCTGTTAGACGATGTTCCCGCCCTGACGCGGCCGTTCCCTTCGTTTATGACCGCGCCGGCTGCGGATTCGGCAGCCCGTTTGCGGATCGCAGTCGGTTCGTGTGTGGGGCGGCGAGGTACGTCCGCCGCTGCGGCGCTGGGCGAAATGGCGGAGCGCAATAATTTCGACCTGCTCTTGATGGTCGGCGATAATCACTATGGCGACACGACCGATCCGGCACTGTTGCGAGATCATTTGTTTATGCATCGCTCGGTCGGCGGCTTTGAAAAGATGATTCGTCGAACCCCCACCTATGCGATTTGGGATGATCATGATTTTGGCCCCAACAATTCCGACGGTACCAGCAAGGGAAAAGAAGACAGTTTGAAGGTGTTTCAGCAGTGGTGGGCCAATCCGGCTTACGGCGAGCCCGACAATCCAGGCTGTTATTACCGTTTTTCCCACAGCGGAATCGATTTCTTTATGCTCGATGTACGCTACTATCGGACGCCTAACCGGACTCCCGAAGACGGCAGCAAAACGATGCTGGGCGAGCGACAATTGGCTTGGCTCAAACAAGGCTTGGCAGAGTCGCAAGCGAAGTTCAAGGTCGTCGCATCGGGCAGCGAGTTCCAAACCATGACCCAGCCGGATTGCTGGTCCTCGTTCGCACGCGAACGACAACAGATCTTTGATCACATCACGGAAAACAAAATCGACGGCGTCGTGCTGCTCTCGGGCGACCGCCACTTCACCGCAGGCTACCAAGTGCAAGGTCGACATCTGGAGTTCACCAGTGGACCACTGGGCAGCGGCAACGCGACACTGCACGATAACCCCGAACGTTTTAGCGGATACGACGAAGGCAAAATGTGGGTCGTATTAGAGCTCGATCCCACGGCGGCCGAGCCTCAACTGGCCTACGAGTTTTGGCAAGCTGGCGGCGGACTGCTTGAACGACGCGAACTGAGCTACGACGAGGTCAGCGGTCGAGCGACGATCGCGGCTTCGCCCGCCTTGTCCCCAGTCCGAATGGAACCCAAGCCTGCACAATGAAAGAAATGAACCGGGGAAAACCAAGGCTTCGCTGGGCCTGTGTTACTTCATTTGCCGATCGCGGTGGCCGGTGCAGGAGGTCGCTGCGCGGCGGCGCACCTCCGGTATCCAAACTCGAAAAAGAAAGCGGACCCCAGATGGGGTCCAAGACCGGTCATTTCTCCAGGAACAGAAATTTGATCTTCGCTATAGCGACCCTCGTTGGCTACTTTTTCTTCGTCGCTTTCTTCTTCGATTTTTTTGCTGCCTTTGACTTCTTAGCTGGGGCAGCCTTCTTTGCCGTTGCGGTCTTCTTCTTTGTCGCCTTCTTTTTTACAGCCTTTTTCTTCTGGGTTGCTGGCGGCGCTTTCTTTTTGGCTGCCTTCTTTTTCGTCGACCGCTTTTTCGTGGGGCGTTTCTCAGCTACCGCAGTATCTGCGGTACCAAGTTCGATGCCGAATATGGATTCCAGATCGCCGGCATCGATTCCTCCTTGCTGATCGAGACCAAGAGCGTCATCGACGTTCTGACCTGAGACGGCTTTGGAGATCAAATCGGTCTGACCAACGCCACGAAGTTTAAAGAACAGTTCGGGCTCAGAATCCAGCCGGTGCCCGATCCCGTACAACACTGCAGCGAGATGTTTGCATAGTTTGGCCCTGTCCGGGCAATCGCAATCGAGCGAGATCTCATTGGATGTTGGGAAGATTCCGGTACGACGATCGGTCAGTTGTTGTAAAACCGCATCCGGCAATTGACCTCGCATCAAGTCGATCAAACTATGAATCGAGCTAGCACACTTATCGCAAATCTGATTCCAAACTTTCGGCTTCAGTTTCTTGATGTTGATCGAAATGCAATAGGGTTCCGACCCCGCGACGACGGCGGAAATATGTCCTTCATTGATTTGCAGATCGACGACCGAGCCATTGCGTACGTAGGTGCGGCCGCGAGGCAACCGGTTCGCAAGATTGCCGTATTTTTCCAAGTTCTCGCACCAAGCGATCCCCCAAAACGTGGTCGCAATCTTGCTTCCGCTGATTTGAATCGGAGCGAGCGTTTGGCCTTTCTTCAGCAGGCTTTTCGCTTCTTGGGTCGCCAACCGTTTGCGTTCGCCGACGGGGACATAGGGAGCCCAGTCGCCGCGATAACCATAGCGTCCCATTCAACGCAGCTCCACTAAAACAAAAGGTGAAATCTAATCAAGTCGCTGTCGCCTTATTCAGGTCCAGCGAAACAAAACGCATCAATTCCTCGTTTGACATTTCGGTCAAATTCAAATCGCCTTGCTCGCCAAATATTTCGGCACTCAGTTGGCGTTTCGAATAAATCAGTTCGTCAATTCGCTCTTCTAGCGTACCGCGACATACAAATTTGTGCACCAGCACGTTGCGTTTTTGTCCAATCCGGAACGCACGATCGGTGGCTTGATCTTCCACCGCAGGATTCCACCAGCGATCAAAATGCACGACATGGCAGGCCTCCGTCAGATTCAGTCCCGTCCCGCCAGCTTTGACAGAGATTACGAAAAACGGAGGTCCTGTTTCCTTCTGGAACTCGGCGACCAACTTTCCTCGTTTGGCCGATGCCGTCTTGCCACTCAGCGTTAATCCCGGTCGTCCAAATAATTCGCTAAGGAAATCCTGCAGTGGGCCACACATCGATTGGAACTGGGTGAAGACCAGCATCTTCTCTTGCTTCTCGATCAGTGTCTGAGCGATACGGCGAAGTTCGGCGTACTTGCCTGAGGCATCGCTATCGAACTCCGCCGACTTTAGGAACAGGGCAGGGTGGTTACAGATTTGTTTCAGTTGCATCAACGCCCCCAGAACCAAGCCACTCCGCTGGATCCCCACCGCCATATCGATCGATTTTTCGAGGTCGTCGAGCGTTTGTTGATACAGCGCCGCCTGCGTCGCGGTTAATCCGCAATCGACTCGCATTTCCGTTTTGTCAGGCAGTTCGGAAGCAATCTCGGGATCGGTTTTCAAACGGCGTAGAACATAAGGCTGGATCAAGCGACGCAGCGAAGCCAAGCTCACGTTTCGCTTGGGATCTTCCGTTGCATTGACAAACTTTTTGAACTCACTCGCTGTGCCCAAAAGTCCTGGCGAACAAAAATCGAACAGCGACCAAAGGTCACCCAAATGATTCTCGACCGGCGTGCCGGTCAACACGATTCGATGGCCAGCGGGGATCTTCTTGATCGCTTTGGTTTGCGCCGCAGAAGAATTCTTGATTGCTTGAGCCTCATCCAAAATCACTAGCCGCCAATCCATTTCGCTCAGCCACTTGTTACGGCGAGCCAGTCCGTAGGTAGTTACCACAAGGTCGTATGCGGAAAGCGAGGCCACCGGATCGGCTGCGATCTTCTTGAGTGTTTTGGGATCGGTGATAGAACGATGAGCTACCAAAATATTCAAGTCGGGCGCGAATCGCTCCACCTCACGCATCCAATTTCCCAACAGCGACGTGGGCACAACGAGTAGGCTTGGCGAAGGGGTTGCGTTTGGTTTTGCTGGTTTGTTCGCGGGGAATTTTAAACGCAGTAGTAACGCGATCACCTGGATCGTTTTTCCGAGCCCCATGTCGTCGGCCAAGCAGACGCCAATCCCAATTTGGTTGGCAAACCAGAGCCAACGCAGGCCTTCGGTTTGATAGGGACGCAGCGTGGCGTTTAGTTGTGATGGAGTATCAAGTTGGATATTTCCCGCAGGATCACGAAGCGAACGCATCGTGTCCGCCAACCATGCCCCAGGCTGAATCCGCGTCCATTGTCGGACTTCGTCGTCGATAGGATCACCGGAAAAAGTGGCTCCCGATAACAACCGCATGCCTTCGAGGAAACCCATGCCACCGGCGTGTTGTTCTTCGAGCGTTTGCCAATGAGTGAGTGCCGATTGCAACCGGCCCTCGTCCACCTGGACCCATTTCCCACGCAGCAGCGCGAGTCCATCGCGGGCGGACAACAACGCTTGAATTTCTTCCTCGCTGAGCGGTTCCCCATCAAGTGCAACGTCAACGCTAAAATCGAGAGCTTCTGCACCTCCGAGTGCCGATGTTTTTTTGTTACCAAGTCGTACCGAGACTTGGGGGCGTGGCGGACGCGACGCGTTCCACCAATTTGGCACACGGACGATCACTCCGCCTTGTTCTAACTTGGGGACGGACGAAAGGAAATCAAACGCTTTGCGAATCGTCCAGGCTTGCGGCGAAAACATCGCCCGCGATTCCAGCAGTTCTTGCACCAGATCGCATTCCCGTGCCGCACGCGATACAGGTTCAAGCAGTTGATCCAGCCGAGCCGAATCACCAGTTTCGATGGATTGCTTCAGTGCCGTAGCGAGCGGGATGTGGTTTAGCGATCCCGATTTGGCTTTGCCATCGGTGTAGGTTGCCAGAAATGCAAAGGGCAGGGCAGGGTTCTTTTTATTCTCCGCCAGATGAAAGGTGACTCGGCCCACCAGATTCCAGACGGGGTCGAGCGAATGCAAGTATTCGGCGACGTCAGGTTTGTTATTCGTGTTTGATTTCGCCAAGCTGACGTTTGATTTTGTCAATGCGTCAATTGATTGCCACAATTGTCGAAGCGAATCGGTGCGAAGGTACTCGAGCCCCATCATCGGAGGTGCGGCTTGCAGCAGTTCGCTTAACTGTTCGTCGCACGGAGGTTCGGGCGAATTCCAACCCCGTGTTTGCTGAGCGGCCCCGCGGCAAAGCGATTGAAAGTATCGACGCGAAAAGTCTCGCCAAAATTCAGCGATCGGTGAAAGTCCGGTTTTCCACTCGTGTGAGGCGAGCTGAGTCATCCCTTCGGCGGTTGAGTGACGAAATCGTTCCACTAGCTGCAGGGGAAGCGATTCGTCTGCCAGCTGTGATTTGCCACCCGGTTCCACTCGAAGCGTGGCAATTATCCCCACGGTTCCACTGGGCAGCACGCCTAACGTGAATCGGGAGCTGTTTTCATCAGCGTGGTTTGCAGCTTGTTTGGACAATTCGATTCCATCGGGGGCTAATGAGGCGACGTGCCGCAGTGTGGCGTTGCAAAGCAGAACGCTCGGTAAATGGCGGTCATCGTGTGAGCCGTGGGCCGTAAGGCACCGGGTTCCACACCAGTACCCGGTGCCTTACGACCCACGGCTCACAGAAGCAATTTGCAATTCGATTAAATCAGCAGGCCGCTGCTCCGAGTGCTTCCGTTTGTTTCATCGAAAAGGCACCCGCCTCACGGCGAACCGAGCCGTTTGCGGCCGTTCTCGGCGGTGACGTCATGTTTCGCGCCGTGCCGTTTGCCACGGTCCGCTGCGGCGGGGTCGTGTTGATTGCGACCACTTCCATGCGTCGTCACAATCGAGACGCCACATTCTAGCCTTAGCCATTTTCGTGCTGCGTCCTGAACCGCCATCGTGCGAGCGTGCACGAGTGCGGTTTCGCTGACCACTTCGCTCGGTTGGGTGTCGTCGTCATCGTCAGACGAATTGTGGCGGGGCAGACCACGAACGTAGCCTTCGGCGTACGACGCCCCGCTGCCACGCGAGTGGCCGCCGTATTGCAATTGTGCCGCCGTCGCAATGGTCAGTAACAGCTCGCGAAACAGCATGATGCAGTTCTGGACGTCCTCGACCGGCCCGTAGAACCAAAACAAGGTTCGGTTGCCTTTGACTCCGAAATACCAGCCTGTCATCGGGAAGATTTCTGCGACCAAGTAGGCGGCTAACCATTTTTCCCAGGCACAGGCTCGGCGTCCGTTCACTGGGCACGCTCGACGGGTAAAGCAGACGTTTTCGACGTTGTCATCGTCGCTGATGTCTTCACGCGACAGGTTATGTCGCAGCATCAGGTTCTGCATCATCCGCAATGCATTGCGTTTCTCGCCTTCCGTGCTGGCGTGATTGTTCGCCGTGCTGTCCAACGCGCGGAGTCGATGCAGGATCTTGTCGAATTCCTTTTGCGTCGTTGCTTGTTCGGCGTTTTGTGAAGATCCCGGGGCAGGGCGGGGCAGGGTGGTATCGCTAGCGATCGCCGAGCACGTCCAATAGCCAGCGATAATATAGTCGGGCTCGTCGCTGGGGTTCCAAGTGTCGTGGATCACGTGATCGATCACAGTACAGAAGTGACCGTAACGCCAGCGATCAGGCATTTCTAAATGCACCACCACGATCCCCTTGGGAATGGCGTTGGCAACGAATTTTTGCCCCCGTCCTGGCGTGTATTGCCAGCGAAGTTGTTGCAAATATGCGTCGCTGTGGTGAGTAGAAACCCCATTGCGCGGCGATTTATTTGAGACTTCGCCGAGGTCGCTATAGACATCGCGATAGCTTGTACCGGTCGCGATCGCGATCGAGCGAGTAACGCAATCGCCGGTCAGTCCCACGTAGCCGCTTGCCGCACGGCCACCATCATTCCAAATAAATTCCATCACAAACCTAATCGAGTCGCGTCTCAGGGCATCGATTTTGATCGAGCCGTCGCTACAGCACCCCTTTGGTGCTCGGGATCGCATCGCTTCGCGGGTCGCTCTCGGCAGCCATCCGAATTGCGCGTGCGGTTGCTTTGAAAACGCACTCGGCGATGTGGTGCGAGTTGCGACCGTGGTGCAATACGACGTGCAGGTTACTGTGCGAATTCGCCGCAAACGATTGCCAGAAATGTTCCACTAATTCGCTGTCAAATGTGCCGATCTTTGCAGCGGCAATCGGTGCATGATATTCAAATGCGTAGCGGCCACCGAGATCCACCGCGGCGGTCACCAAGCACTCGTCCATCGGCAGCGTGAAGTGCCCATAGCGACGGATTCCCGCTCGGTTGCCCAGCGCATCGTGCATCGCTTGGCCAAGTGCGATGCCGATGTCTTCGGCGGTATGATGGTCGTCAACATGAAGATCGCCTTTCGCCGTCACATCCAAATCAATCAACGCGTGTTTCGCTAATAGATCGAGCATGTGATCAAGAAAGCCGATGCCGGATGCGCGTGTGCCGCCACCATCACCGTCGAGGTTCAGCGTCAATTGGATATCGGTTTCGCCCGTTTTGCGAGCGATCGTTGCGGTGCGTGTCATGCGTTTTTCTTCAAGTAGTTTTCGAGCATCATCAGGCAAGCGTCAATTTGATCATCGGTTCCAACCGAGATACGAAGTCCGTCGCCCCACTCAGGGAATTTCATGAACCGGACCAGAATTTGATTCTTCTTCAAAAATTCGTACATCCCTTGGTGATCACCGCTGGGGTGTTGACACCAAACAAAGTTCGCTTGCGACGGCGTGACGTTGAACCCGAGCGTTGTCAGTCGATCGGCCAGTCGCGATCGAGTTGCGTTCATCTTTGCGACCACATCGGCCAACCATTCTTGGCTGCCCATAGCGGCGGTCGCTGCGGCGATCGAAATCATGTCACAGTTATAGCTGTCTTTGATTTTGGCAAGCTCGGTGATCACGTGCGGTTGAGCGACCAGGAAACCAAACCGAATCCCCGCCAAACCATAAGATTTGCTGAGCGTGCGGGTTATGAGGATGTTTTCGTGTTTTTGGACTAGGTCCAAACAATTCGTTTCGGCAAAGTCCGCATACGCTTCATCAACGACCAGCGGGCAGGTCATGGTTGAGGCGAGTTGCTCGATTTCCGACGGCGGGACCACCGTACCGCTGGGGCTGTTCGGGTTAGGTAAGAAAACCAAACGAACATCGTTTTCGGTTTTGCCAAATGCGGCTGGCAATTTCCAGCCGTCTTCAAACGTGACCTGTTCCCAATCGGCACCTTGGATGTCCGCCAATGTGCGATACAGGATGTAGCTGGGGTAGGGCAGACGCAATCGTTGCCCTTCGCCGACAAAGCCGCGGACCAGCATCGTCAGGATCTCGTCACTGCCGTTGCCTGCCAGGATCCATTCGGGCCCAGGCAACCCAAGTGCATTGGCGGCTGCGCGGCGGAATGCGGTCGCCACCGGGTCGGGGTAACGGTTGATTGCACCGGTGGCCGCATGCTGAATCGCCTCGACCACCGCCTTCGGTGGTGGGTACGGATTCTCATTGGTGTTCAGCTTGACCGTTTTTCCCGGCGCAGGCTGTTCACCCGGCGTGTAGGGCTGCATTTTGGCAAGGGCAGGACGAAAGAACGATGGCTCGGGCACTTCTTAATTCGTTTCAGCAGTAGGTGGCTCGGGATTGTTAAAATCATTGTCGTCTTTCGCTCCGCGAAAGATTCCGAAGAACACTGCTTTCGCTCCGCGAAAGACGACTATCCTTCCCAGCTCGATCATCGTGTCTGTTCTCGGCGAATGAGGCAGGAGCCTCTATTGCAGTGCGTTCCCAGGCAGGAGCCCGGGAACGAGTTCATACGTGTCATCATTATCGCCGGATCGAAACGCTACGGGCGTGAGCGGTCAGGCCTTCTTTCTCGGCAAGTCGCTCGACATCAGGAGCGATTTGTTTCAGTGCAGGTTCGTCGAACTCGGTAATGCTGCCGCTTCGCAAAAAGCTGTTGCTCGACAAGCCCGCTGCCCAAGTGCAAGTCCCTCCGGTCGGCAAGACATGGCTGGGGCCGGCGGCATAGTCGCCCAGCGCCACCGGCGTGTGGTGCCCCAAAAACGCCGCACCGCTGTTGCGGATCTTGGCGATTTGGTCGCGAGGGTTCGCCGTTTCAATATGCAAATGCTCGGGAGCAAAATCGTCAGTCAATTCACACGCTTGCTGTTCATCGCGGACCAGGATCAACGCCCCAAATGCTTCGAGACTTTCCACGGTCAATTCGTTGCGTTCGAGCTGGACCACTTGTTTTGCCAGTTCGTTGTGAACGGCGTCGATCAGCGATTCGTCCCAAGTGATCAGGATCGCGGACCCGGGAGAGTGTTCTGCTTGCGCCAACAAGTCGGCGGCAATGTAATCGGCACGGGCGGTACCATCAGCGATCACGATCACTTCGCTTGGACCGGCGAACGAATCGATGTCGACGGTTCCAAACACATGTTTCTTAGCGAGCGCGACAAATAGGTTGCCGGGGCCGACGATTTTGTGAACCGGTTCGATACAGTCGCATCCGTACGCCATCGCTGCGACCGCTTGTGCGCCGCCCATGCGATAGACCTCCGTGACGCCTAGCTCGTGGCACGTCGCCAGCATGTCGGTGTTGTACGCACCGAACTTGGTTGGCGGGGCGACCACTGCGATCTGTTTCACCCCAGCGACCTGGGCCGGGACAACCGTCATTAGCACAGTCGATGGATAGGCGGCAGCTCCGCCGGGGACACACACGCCGATTCGCTCGAGCGGGACGTAACGCTGAGTCAGACGGACGCCCGCGCGGGGCTCGATGGTGACGTCTTGGTGCAGGATCGCCGTTTGGAATTCGGTGATGTTGTCACGAATCCGCCGAATCGATTCGATCAATTTTGGATCCGCCGCTGCGTGAGCCTGCTCAAGTGCCTCGGCGGGAACGCGAAGCTCCTCGGCCGACAGATCGGCGTTATCGAGTGCTTGGCAATAACGCAGTAGTGCCGCGGTGCCCTCGGTTTTAACATCGTGGCAAATCGTCTGGACCACTTCGGCCGGCGTTAACGGCTTGCCAAACACTTTTTCGGTCAGCGCCCGGCCTCGCGGGCTCACGACATCGCCAGCCGGACTGAGTTTTTGACGTAGCGAAAGTAAGATGTCCGCCGAGCCCTCGCGAGCATCCACTCGCTGGATCTTGAGCGATGGGAGGTTTGAGTTCGATGGGGGCGATGCTGTCATGGTTCGCTTATTCGCAGTTTTGGTTCAATGGTCGAGACAGGCGGGCAAGCCTATCCCATCGGTATCATAAGCCGATACAATGCGTTTTGTTTAGCCGCAGCCCCCTCGAATTATCCACAATGCGTCAAGAAATCGACCTACGTAGCGACACTTTGACCAAGCCCACGCCCGCGATGCGGAAAGCGATGGCCGAAGCCGAAGTCGGCGACGCGGTCATAGACATTGACCCCACCGTCCAGCGGCTGGAGCATTTAACCGCAGAAATCCTCGGCAAAGAAGCCGCCGCATTTATGCCCAGCGGGTCGATGACCAATCAAGTCGCGGTGCGAGTTCATTGTGATCGCGGCAGCGAGTTTATTTGCGAGCAAGATTGCCACATTTATCAGTACGAACAGGGGGCGTTTGCCTCGCTATCCGGCTTGGTGGCGAAAACGATCCCGGGGCAGGGCGGGGTGCTGAAAATCGAGCACTTGCGTGGCCAAGTCCGCGCCCACAACGACCACTTCGTTCGTACACGGCTGCTCTGTTTGGAAAACACTCACAATCGCGGCGGCGGCCGGATTTTGCCTCAGGCCGACGTCATTGAGTCGTGCCAATGGGCGAAGTCCGAAGGATTGGCGACCCATCTTGATGGAGCCCGGCTGTGGAACGCCGCAGCCGCCACGGGACTCAGCGAAGCCGAACTCGCCGCCCCCTTTGATTCGGTCAGCGTTTGTTTCAGCAAGGGGCTCGGAGCCCCCGTCGGCTCGGCCCTAGTCGGCAGCCGCGATTTTATCGAACAAGCACGTCGGACGCGAAAGTTGTTTGGCGGCGGGATGCGACAAGCCGGCATCATCGCTGCCGGTGCCTTGTACGCAATCGAAAACCATCGAGGCCGACTGGGTGAAGATCACGAGCACGCCAAACTGCTCGGTGACGTGTTCCGATTGCACGAAGGGTTTTCGATTCGGGGAAATAGTATCGACACTAATATCGTTGCCGTCGAGATCGCACCGAATCTTGGAAGTGCCGACGAATGGGTGGCGAAATTGGACGAGCACGGAGTGCGTTGTTTTGCGATCAGTGACCAAGCGATTCGCTTTGTCACGCATCTCGATATTCACTCGGATCACATCCGTCAAATGCGTGACATTTTCGCTCGTCTGGTTGATGCCAAGGCATGAGCGATGCCTGTCCGAAGCGGTCGACGTTGTGGGTGATTGCCGCAGTGATTTTTGTGATCGCTTGCGGTTTGCGACTTCCTGCGTCGGAGGAAAGTTTTTGGGTGGATGAATTGCACACGGCCTGGACCGTCAGCGATTCGTTTGCCGCTGTGACGACGCGGTCGGCGTTTGGCCATCAACAACCGTTCTACTTCCAGTGGCTTTGGGGTTGGAAACAGCTTGTCGGCAGCAGCGAGATCGCAATGCGGCTCAGCAGCGTATTGGCCGTCGCGTTGGCATGCAGTTTCGTCTTTGTTGCGGTGGCGAAATTCCATCGTTCGCTCGTGGGCGGTATTGCCGCCGGTTTGGTGTTGGCGGTCGAGTCGAACTCGATTTTTTTCGGCACCGAACTTCGGCCCTACGCCGCCGTGATCTTCGCCTCGGCGATCGCGTGTGGGTTCGCGTCTCGGTTGTGGAGCATGTCGCCCGCCATCGGTCGACGTTCGCTGTCCTGGGTGGGGCTTGGTGCTACCATCGGAGTGGCAGGGTTGTGTCAAATCACTTCGCTCGGAGTATTGGGGTGGTTGGTCATCGCGGTGCTGATGCGGTGGGGATGCGCCGATTGGCACGCTACATTGCGTTTGTCGAAATGGGATCTGCCGTTTGCCGCTGTCTTTGCTATGGTGGCGTTATCGTTGGTGGCAAGTGGTGGGCTTGAGGTTTGGAACGAGCGAAAAATGTGGGCCAGTTTCGCCTCGGCGACTTCGCTAAAACAGCTCGTGCATATTTGGCCGTGGACGTACCTCGTCGTCGTTCCCTTGTTGGTGTGGACTGCGGGGTTTTTGTGGCAGCGATTTGTGAGGCAACCGAGCAGTGGCGGATGGCAATCACGCGGTCCCGTCACGTTGATGTTCGCGTTGATTGCGATTGCGTTCGTCAGTGCCCTCTGCTTTTGGGGTGTGGCCTATTTCGAGTTTGCCGCACTTTGGCATCGACGTTACCTCGTTGCATCGTTGCCGCTGCTGGCATGGTTTTTTGGTGCCGCGATTGCCGAGGCATCGAAAGCATTTTCTATTGGACGCAATACGGCTGTTCAATCGATCACAGCAGGGACACTGATGGTGCTGCTGCTTGGATTATTGATGCAGTCGCAGGGCACTGCCGCGAGGCTGAGTCGTGGTGAGTGGCTCGTGCATCGCGGTGAAAATTGGCGAGACGCCATCGCTCACGTCAACGACGTCGCTTTCGACGGGGCCATCGTGTTTCTTGATCCAGGCTTGATCGAACAGAGCATGCTCCGCGAGCCGCATCAGCGTTTTGAGCAGGGCGAATACCTGCGATACGTTGTCGATGGCCCGTACCCAATTCGTGACGATTTGGCGGTCGAAATCATCAGCAATCAGCCGCTAAATGCGTTGTCAGCGATGGAACCCGAAGTGGTGCTCTCGCGACGGCCCGCTCGAAAGTTGCAAAAACAGCTCGGGGCCGCATTCCAGGTCCACTCTTTCGGCGGTGTTTCCGTCGCCATCGCCCGTCCGTAGGCCGGATCAAGGACGCAGGATCACGCCGGAGCGGCGCAAGCGGTAGCCATTTCGCATTAGCGCCGGACCAAGGCGAACGTTTCAATCGCGTCCGCCGATCCGGTATCCACGCGTCAGTTGTGTTTGCGTCTACCTTGGCAAGGCAACCAGCGGGCCGTGTCTTCAAGTGGGCAATGTCATTCAGTGGGCTACGTCTCCAAGCGTTTCCAGTCGCTGTCGCGTCGCTCCGGTGCGCTAAAGGGGCTTGATCGATGCGCGTAGCCAGCATCCAGCCGAAGAACCGGAAGACATCCTGTCCACCAAAAAAATAAGGCCGCCTCACTCTGGGCATCGTTCCGGCAACTCGTTATTGAGTCCTGGCACCTGGTATGTCCTCGAGCAACAATTGATCCACTCCATGAATCGACTTCCAAAAAGCTGCTGTCCACGCGGCCCGCTTCCCACATGGCCGCTCCGGCGTAATCTTCCGCAATCAATGAAACGCCAACCTTCAAAGCCGTCACAAATAATCTCATGGGGCGGTGGAGCAGACTCCCCATTAGCACTGCGTGACAAGCAATCGCATGAAAACCGCTCGCTACCTCTTACAGGCCACTGCGATTTAAACCGCAGCAAACCCCGCAGTCAGCAGCTAAAAAAATACATCGAAGAGGCTTACTCGTCGCGGTCCACCGACTCAGTCATACTTTTTTGTCTATCTACTTGAATACCCATATCAAGCCAAATAAGACGCAGTACAAAGTGAACAGGGGGGCTACTATCAAAAGCAGCCACTCTGATCTCCGAATACCGTCGTTGCTCAAATGTATAAAGAGATACAAACTCAATAGTGGGAGAAGAACAAAAAAATAGGTCAGAAGCAATATCCCCATGACTGGAGTCGGCAATACGGGCTCTCGGTAAACGCCGTCGTCCGGGTAGAATCCGCGAAGGAGGAATATTCCCAAAATGCCTATCGCGCTGGCGAGCCATACTAACCATCTTGCGTTCATCGTGACCGCATCCTTTCTCGGAGTTTTCTGATTCTTTCTCGCATTTCACATCGGCTCGACTTGGGAGACAAGGGTCGGCGCAACTTCACGCGGACAACCGATTCCAAAGTTTGACCATTCCCTCGTTCAATCTTGCGACATAAACACAAAAGATGCTGTGTCCCTGTTGGTTGATGCAACGTGTAGTTGCCGCGTGTTGGTGGTGTACTCCGATGACTGCTTTTGTTGATTCCTCCCCCGTAGAATTCCCCTTAGTCCGAACCTGCCTTTTATCGCTCCGGCAACGCTGAAGTTTCCAGGCAATTGGAGATTATGGATTCCAGCAATTCGCGGATCGCTGGGAACTCAATGTTGGGCTTATCGTCGATATCGAGAAAATACGACCAGCCCCCTGAGGGTCGCAAGTATGCCCAAATCACTGGAATTCCCGTGCTTGTCCGAGCGATTGGAATTGCCGTAGAGGTCAATTTTGCAGTTCCGGATAAAGCGACGGGCAAGTCGACTTTGGAACTGGGGAATCTGAGTGGCTTGCTTAAACCGACTGAGACACCACTTTCAAAGAATATTTGGGTAGTACGCTGCCCTTTGCGAGAACCAGCGTATCCAAAACAAATTACGCCCAGGTCAATCGATTTGGTCTGGTCAATCTTTTGGGGCTGGTGTTGGTCGATAGCGGATACTTTCTTCAGCCCGTTGCCAATTCCAATAATCGTTCGAGGACTATTTACGAACTTATTTATTGCGGCGGCCTGATCCGGCCCGACAGTACCAACATCCAAATCGAATATTAGCAGAACAGCATTTGGACTTTCCAAAAAGGATGGATCAAACCGATAATCTTCGATTCCGTTAGGGTCTCGCCACTCTTTAATTATGTTACCAATCATTACAGTCGGGTCATAGTTATACCCACACGAAACTTGAAGCATTTTCATTATTGAATCAACCTGCAAACTTTCTGACCTGCTTATCACCACAATTTCCGGTGTCTCAGCGTTGCAAGGTGCAATCGTTGTAAGG
The DNA here is from genome assembly GCF_052161655.1 of Novipirellula methanifontis. GTDB lineage: Bacteria > Planctomycetota > Planctomycetia > Pirellulales > Pirellulaceae > Novipirellula. The sequence goes on along the minus strand of NZ_CP197418.1, from coordinate 9,516,327 downwards.
ATCAACAATGCCGCGGCGGTTCCAACTAGTGAAGAATGAATTCGAAAAATCATTGCCATGGAGGTGTACATGAAGGCAGAGGGACGAGGTGTTCGTTGGACGTGCTTAGCTGATCATAAACCGTTCCGATTCTTCATGCTGCGTTCAGATGCCATTAACCATGTTTTGGGAAAAACAGAAAGGCAAAGGAAGCAAGCCTCTTTTTCTGTGTTTTCGGGCAATAGTCGAGCTCGTGGACGACCTCTTGGCCGCATCGTTGATTCTAGATTGAGTCGCCTGGCAATCGAGTCGATCCAGCCTTCATCACCCAACGGTGCACCGCGATTCGCACAGATTCGGATCGCTTTCCACTCGCTTTCTGACAATGGCTCATGGACACGAGAGACCCGGTTTGGAAACCGTGGGATGGGCCGTGGAGACAACAACTTCGAACAATGAAAGAGGTTTTCCCCTCTGATTGAATGATGCGATTGCGAACCCCATGTTTACGAATGCCTCCACCAACGTTGCGCACGGGAATGTCGAAACTTGCGGGTCGCATCCGATCATTGATTTTCTAACCTCCCATTTTCTAACCTTCTTCGTCCACAGTCCGCCAGTCATGGGCAAACGCACGCTGCCTCTCAGAAGCGGCACTGTCACTCCGATCGAGTCCGCAATCGAGGTGACACATATCAGTGAAAAAGAAGAAGCAAGGTTAGAAAATGAAAGGTTAAAAAATTTGATTGCAAAACCAAGCAAGTCGCTTTCCGCTTGGGGTCGCCCCGGGGGGCAAACATTGGAACAACTTCATGCGGTCAACTGATTCCAAATTTTGACCACACCTCGTTTCAATCTTGCGACACAATGACAAAAGATGCTGTGTCCCTGTTGGTTGTCAGTTGGATTCGACGTTGGTTTGCGGTAAGACGGTTTGTCGGTCTACACGTGTTGTCGCGGCGGTATAATAGGTTCATGTGTAAAAAAACTCTCAATATCGTTTTTGTGCTTCTGGCTTGCGTCGTCGGTACCGCGGCCAACGCGGAAGATGCGGATGCGGTCGCACGCGGCTACCTGTTGTTGACGCAAACGGCATTATTGCCAAGCGATTTTAATCAACGCGTGATCGATGACGTGTGGCGTAGTTGGCCCGAACCGCTGCGGAGCAAAGCGGAAAAAGCCACACCCCAGAAGCGGCGTGAAATGACGTTTTCGCGTTATGGCTTAACCACGCGGCCCGGTGACGATTCCGGCAAGCCGCTGCAATATGTCGTTGATGACGATGGCCATTGGACGATGAATTGTTTTTCCTGTCACGGCGGCAGCGTGTATGGCAAACCAACCCCCGGAGCTCCGAACAATCGGTTCGCTCTGCAAACGATGACGGAAGAGGTGAGGCGAACCAAATTTCGTATCGGCGAACCGTTGTCGCGAATGGATTTGGGCTCGCTGTTCATTCCACTGGGGACCACTCATGGGACGACCAATGCGGTGGTGTTTGGAATGGGACTGATGCACCAGCGAGACGAACAGCTCAACGTGGTGAACCGTCCTCCGGTGCCGTTGATGCATCATGACATGGACGCTCCGCCATGGTGGCATTTCTATAAGCGTCCGTACATTTACATCGATGGCTTTGCACAAAAAGGGCATCGGGGTTTGATGCAGTTCATGCTGGTTCCCGAGAACGGCCCCGAGTTTTTTCGTGAGCACGAAGATGACTTTCGCGACGTCTATGCCTACATGTCGTCGCTACGTCCGCCCAAATACGACGGGGCTGTGGACGACGAGCTCGTCTCCATTGGCAAAGGCGTGTTTGATCGCAATTGTGCCGAATGTCATGGCACGTACGGCGATGACTCCGAGTACCCCAATCGCCGGATTCCCTTGGACGACATTGGCACCGATCCGGTGCGAGCGAAGGCTTTGCCGGCGGCAGGCCGATCCAAATACGCACGCAGTTGGTTTGCTCATGCGGGCGAAGACGACGAGCGGCAGACGATTGTCGATCTGGACGGGTATGTCGCACCGCCACTGGATGGTGTCTGGGCCAGTGCCCCGTATTTTCATAACGGCAGTGTGCCAACATTGTGGCACGTATTGCATCCGAGCGAGCGGCCTACGGTGTGGCGACCGGCAAGCGAAACGATGGACGAGCGACGGGTGGGATTGACGATTGAGTTGGCCGAGAAGATGCCTGTCACGGAACCCGACGTCGCGATTCGTCGCAGTTATTTCGACACCCGTCGCTTTGGTAAAAGCAACGCAGGGCACAATTATCCCGATGTACTGAGCGAAACGGAAAAGGCCGCCGTGCTCGAATACCTAAAAACGCTGTGAGTTAGTCGAAGTAGATCTTGTTAAAGATTCCCATGCTGCAGGAATTTTAACAAGATCCACTACGTTAAGATTGCCAATCATCAGTCGTTCAGTCGCCAGCGGGCTTGACGCAACACGGCTTTCGGATGGCCTTGCATTAACTCGTACCAAACACTGACAAGACTTCCGTCTTCGAGTTCCACGGTGCTGGGGTAACCTAGGTCACCGCTGGTTCCATCGTCCGAAATCAGGATCGGTGGTCCCCAAGTCGCCCCCTCGTCATCGCTCACTCGAGCCTGGTTTCCGAAGGGTTGGCGGCGATGACCGTAGCTCATCAGTAACCGTCCGTCACGCAGTTTGGTGAGAAAGGAAGGAAGTCCCCAAACCCCGATCGAATGAGGCGTTGTCCAAGTTTCGCCACCGTCAGTCGACTCGCACTGTAACGTTTCACCCTTGTTGTTCGCGTTGTGGTTTCGGATGTGCACAATGATCTTGCCGTTGTCCGTTTCGATGGCGTGCAGCTCGTGGTAGTTTTCGGCGCTGTCGCCGTCGCGAGTGGGGATCTCGCTCAGCCATTGCCAACTTGCACCGTCGTCGTTGGATTGGCTCACGCCGATTCTACGGTTCTTGCTCCAAAGTTTTTTACCGGCGTACAACAGTCGGCCATCGGCGAGTTGGGTCGGGCCGTGAGGGCTGTTGACGATCGTGGGGAATCGCTCGGACCAAGTGATGCCGCCATCGATAGAGCGGATCATCCATACGCCCAGTTCCGCTTGCCGTTGTTTTTCGCTGATCCGATTGTGGGCGGAGTTCCAGCGGTCGAGTTTCTCGGCCGGCCACGCGTTTGGATCTTCCGCGGACCGTTTCATCGCCCCCAGAAGTCCGGGTTCATAGGCGAGCGAAGTGAAGGTGGTTACCAAGAGCGTTCCTTTTGCCGTTTCCGTGATCCCGGCGTCCCGGTCGTCGCTGGCCCCATCCAGGATGGTGCGCGGCCAGCTCCAGGTTTCGCCATTGTCATCGGATCGCATCATTTCGACTCGGCCAAAGGGGCAAACGTGTTGTTCACGCGCGCCTGACCAAACCACGATCAGTTGACCGCCCAAACGCCGCGTTAACGTTGGCCAACCGTTGTAATACTGTGGCGTTTTGCTAATGACTCGCAGGTCATGATTGGCCGTGTCTGCGTGGGCAAGATTGTTTTGTCCAAGCAGAGATAGCCCCGTTACTGCGACAGATTGGTGGAATGATCGTCGAGACAGAAATCTAGGTTTTTGATTCATGTGCTTTTCTTTGGCAGGTAGTACTGAGCCACGCTGCGAAAGTCGCGGAGTTGCTCGTCGATCCACGCTTGGTCGCGATTCAGCTCCGTCGCCATCAGTTGTGCCACCTCGTACGCGATATCCAGCGCCGCTTGAGCGTTTAGGAACAACGAGCGTGTTCGTCGAGCCAGCACGTCTTCGATCGTGCGAGCCATTTCATGACGCACTGCCCACACCACATCCGAGCCACGGATGGTCAGCGAAGTGTGCAGCAGTTTGGCAAGATCGGGGGATTCGCTTTCCAGTTTTTCGATCGATTCCAGGTCCGATCCGTAGTAGGAACGCGAATCAGATCTGACATTAGATGATTCGATAAAACCATGCACGTGCATGGACTGAGTGATACACGGTTTCGCCGAAAGGTATTTCTCGCGGACGACGCGGTCGACACAGTCTTCGGCCATCTTTCGCACGGTCGTCCATTTACCACCGGTAATAGTCACCAGTCCTGAGGTAGAGACGCGGATGGTGTGATCGCGTGAAAGCGATGCGGTTCGCGCCGACTTGTCGCCTTTGACCAGCGGCCGAATGCCGACAAAGACGCTGAGGATATCGTCATGCGTCGGAGCGTCGGCCAAGTATTCGGCAGTGGTGTCTAGCAAGAATTGGATTTCTTCGGCTTTGGCCGTCGGTTCCAACGTTGGCGTGTCGATCGGTGTATCGGTCGTCCCGATCACGGCGTGATCATGCCACGGGATGATGAAAATCACGCGTCCATCGGACGTCTTGGGAACGATCATCGCCGTGTCACCGGGAAAGAAGTGACGTGGCAAGACGATGTGGACGCCTTGGCTGGTCGACAGCATCTTTTCGTCACCGGCATCGTCAAGTGCTCGGACGCTATCGCAAAAAGGGCCGGCTGCATTGACGATACACTTTGCCCGGATCGTCCACTGCTCGCCTGATTCATGGTCCTTGGCGATGACACCGTCGAGGTCGCCCATCGAATCTTTCGTCAGCGCGTCAACGGAGGCGTAATTGATCAGGCAGGCACCATGGTCGGTCGCCGTTGTCGCCATATTGATCAGAAGCCGTGTGTCATCGAATTGGCCATCGTGATAAATCACACCGCCTTTCGACGCGGTGGGTTTTAGCACGGGGATATGTTTCAGCGTTTCTGTGTTCGAAACGCCATGCGAGCGACCAAAATTTTTGCCTGCGGCCAGGAAGTCATAGACTTTCAGTCCGACGCCATAAAAAAAACGCTCCCAACGATTTTTGCACGGGATCAAGAACGCCATGTCGTGGACGAGGTGCGGTGCGTTGGCTCGCAGCAGACTCCGTTCACGCAGCGCATCACGCACCAGCGTAATGTTCCCTTGTTCGAGATACCTGACTCCGCCGTGGACTAGTTTTGTGCTGCGGCTCGACGTGCCTTTGCCAAAATCGGCTTGTTCAAGCAGCAGGACGTCCAGCCCTCGCGAAGCAGCGTCCATCGCAATCCCGACTCCGGTTGCTCCGCCGCCGATGATCAGGATATCCCACGGTGTTTGCCGCTGGTGTAAGCGTTTGATCGCATTGTCACGGTTCATGCCCGAAGGATGAGTACCCGATTGATTCATCAGTGTTGCTCCCATGATCGCGCCCGCTCGAGCGCATCGGCCCAGCGTCCGCGTCGAGTTTTCGCTTCCTCTGGTGACATCGATGGCGTGAAGACTCGCTCGGTTTGCCAGACGTCCTCGATATCGTCGAGGTCCTTCCAAAACCCGCTGGCTAGTCCCGCCAAGTAAGCGGCTCCGAGTGCGGTGGTCTCGAGCACTTTGGGACGGACGACGGGGATTTGCATGATATCGGCTTGGAATTGCATTAGCAGATTGTTGGCCGCGGCGCCACCATCGACACGAAGTTCTGCGATCTTGGTACCCGCGTCCTTTTGCATCGCGTCTAGCACATCGGCAACTTGAAATGCGATCCCTTCCAGAGCGGCTCGCGCGATATGGGCTCGCGTGGTTCCCCGGGTCAGCCCCACGATCGTTCCGCGTGCATATGCGTCCCAGTGCGGAGCACCGAGTCCTGCGAACGCG